>NZ_JBGCCR010000028.1:0-104357 GCF_041262485.1 Streptacidiphilus sp. BW17
GCCGACCAGCACGGGGACGGGGACGGTGGCGGGGCCCGCATCGACCTCCGACACGGGGACGGCGTCTGCGCCGACCAGCACCGGGACGGGGACGGGGACGGCGACTGTGCCGACCAGCACCGGGACGGGGACGGGGACGGCGACTGTGCCGACCAGCACGGGGACGGGGACGGTGGCGGGGCCCGCATCGACCTCCGACACGGGGACGGGGACGGCGCCGAACACCAGCACTGGGACGGGGACGGGGCCCGCGCCGAGCATCAGCACTGGGACGGGGACAGGGCTCGGCTCGCGGGATTCCGTACTGCGGGGAATGGTCACGACCGAGGCCGGCGAGCCCGTCGAGCAGGCGGACGTCCTCGACGAGCAGCTGCGTCGGCAGCAGCTGCTCGCCGTCAGCCGCCAAGCCGCCGCTACGAGCGGGGGACGGCCTACCCGGGACCTGGTCGGGAAGGCGATCCGAGAGGCGGGATACCCGATTCGGAATGCCGACATCGCCCCGATTCTCCAGACACTGCGCGAAGAGATCAGCAAGCAGGGGCACCCGCGCCGCTTAGAGGCCCGCAAGTCCGCGCAGCAGCAACCCAGCGAGAGCGAACCCCCGGCGCATTCCTAAGCGCCGCTGAATCGAACGACGCCATACGACCACCCTGAACAACCATCGAGGAGCAACCATGTCCACTGCCACCGCCGTCCAGCCTTCCGTTCCGCACCTGATGCAGGTCCTGCTCGACGCGGGCCAGCTGCACAGCGCCGACCAGGCCCCGGACACGAGTTGGCTCGTCCACCGCACGAAGACTGGCCCGTCCATAGCGCTCGACGACGAGGGCCAGGCGCTCGCCTTCGTCATCGACACCCTGCTCGACTACCACCTGACGACCGCCGAGCACGGCGCCGATCTCGCCTTGTGACCAGGGCCAGAGCACCACTCGCATCGGGCACAGAACCCGAGCAAGTTAGTGCCTAAGCCACGCTTACGCGTGTCATAGGCCCCTCCCGCCGCCCCAAGGGGCCGGCGGGAGGGTGTGGTGGCCGAGCCGAGCGAGGGCGCTCGTCTCGACCACCACCTCCGCAGCCAGGGGTCTGCGGAGTGGGAACGGAAAGGACCCGTCGCATCACGTCGCCCGCTGAACCCGCCGCGCCGCCGCGCAAGCAGCGCCGCCGCCCCAGAGCATCGCTGCACCTCGACGATCAGCTCAACGTCCGTGTGAGAAAAGCCGATCGAGACGAAATCGACGCCGCGGCGAAGAAGCACGGATGGACCATGAGCAAGTTCGTCACCAACGCCGCTCTGAACGCCGCTCGCGGTGAGACCAGTGCCTACGACCCGCAAGACCGGCTGAACCGCGCCGTGGACGAACTGGTGCACTCCCGAGAGCAATTGGCCCGCGTAGGCCGCAACCTCAACCAGGTTGCCCGCGCGCTCAACGCGGGTGGCTACCCGGAACCCGCTGAGCTCACCACAGTGATCGCTTCGGTTGCCCGCGCGGTCGGCCGCGTTGAAGAGTGCGCCGCCGTGCTCGTACGGGAGTGACCGGTGGTCCCCAAGATCGGCAAGCCCGGCACGAACACCCTCAAGGTCCTGCAGTACCTCTACGGCAAAGAGCGCCACGCCGGTTCACCGCACACCGACCCCCACCTCGTCGCGTCGTGGGACGGGTACGCCCCCGACCCCGGGCGGCAGCCCGACGCGACCCTCAAGCAGTTGGCGGACCAACTCGATCTCCGGGTTAAGCAGTTGGGGGTCCGCAAGCCGAAGACCCATGTGTGGCACTGCTCGGTTCGAGCGGCACCGACGGACCGGCATCTCACCGACGAAGAGTGGGCCATGATCGCGCGCCGGGTCCTAGCCGCAGCCGGCATCGCCAAGGAGGGCGATGCGAACGGTTGCCGCTGGGTGGCGGTCCGCCATGCCGACGACCACATCCACCTGGTCGCCACCAAAGTGCAGGGAGATCTGACCGGTCCCAGGATTCGCGGAGACGCAGGGCGGGTCCAGAAAGCGTGCCGGAAGATCGAGCGCGAGCTGGGCCTGCGCAGGCTCGCCACCGGGGACAAGACTGCTACCCGCCGGCCCACGCAGGCAGAGGTGCACAAGGCCGAGCAGCGCGGACTGCCAGAGCCGACCCGCGAAACGCTGAAGGAGGCTGTGCGCCTGGCTGTCGTCGGTGCCCGCACGGACGAGGAGTTCGTGGCCAACCTGGAGGTGGAAGGCGTCATGATCAAACTGCGCCGCTTCCCGTCGGGAGACCTTCAGGGGTACAGCGTCGCCCTCCCCGGGGACGTCAACGCGGCCGGCGACCCGGTCTGGTACTCAGGAACGACGCTGGGGTACCCGCTCGGTCGAGTCCGCAGCCGCCTGTCCGCGGCTGTCGCCGAGGGAGTCGGGCCGGAAGAGGTGGTCGCCCCGGTGGCCTTCGTCGCGCGATCAGCAGTGGGTTCGAAGGCGTTCCGAGCGCGTCGCGACGCCGTCCTCGTGGTTGAGCACGCCCTCGACGTCATCGTGGAGGGTGATGACGAGAGCGCGATGGGACAGATTGACGGCGTCGGCGAGATCCTGGGCTCGATGGCACAGACGGCGGTGCCGGGGACCGCCTCCCGCGCGCAACTCCTGGCCCTGAGCAGGGTCTACGAACGTGCTGCCCGCTCCCATGTCCGGGCCAGCCGCAGGGAGACCTGGGCGATGAGGTCGGCAGCGCGATCGATCTTCACCAGCGGATACGCCGTGGACCGCGAGGACGGCGCCGCTGCTGTCGAACTGATGTCGGCGCTGGTGGCAGTCCTCTTCGTCGCCGCCAGCTGGCACGCGGCGCGCGGCCACGAACAGCAGGCGCAGGCCGCGCAGAGCGCCGCGCAGCAGCTGCGGCAGCTCTACAGCGCCACGGCTCGGCGCCCGCTGGAAGTCCTGTCGGCGCGCGGACGGGCTGTGTCCGCCCCGCAGCGGCAGCGCTATGCCCATGCCGTCCGCGAGGTGCTTCCCGAGGCCGCGAGCGAGTCGGGAGAGCGGGACTGGGACGCCTTGACCGCCACACTGGCCGAAGCCGAGGCCGCCGGGCACGACCCGGTGGAGCTGCTCGAAAGGGCACGGTGCAGAAGGGAGTTGGAAACCGCGGACTCAGTGACCGCCGTGATGGTCTGGCGTGTACGCCGACTCGCCGACCTGCCGCCGGTGGGCAGTGCCAGGGGCCGGAAGGCCGTGCGTGCCGCGGTACCGACGACGGCTCCCGTGCCAGCCCGTAGCGACCCGGGACGACGCCGCGTGCGCTGAGGAGGACGTATACCACGGCTGGGGTTTCCGGACCCGGAAACCCCAGCCCCGCAAGGCTGGAGGCACCCCGCAGACGAGGTCCGCGGGGTGCCTCCCGCTTCCCCGCCTGCCTGTCGGGCACCCTGAGCCTTGCTGGAGCACCCGATCACTACGCCAAACACCACCCACCACAGCCTCCCCGGCCGCTGGAGCGCCGCACTCGGCGGTCAGCCCGATCCGGAGCGGGACTGGCGCCTTCGCTGCTACGTCCTGCGGGCGAGCGACGGCCTCGGCTCCGCCGCGGTCATGTACTTCGTCCCGCTCATGATCCTCACGCTCACCAACTCCGCTGCCTGGACGGGAATCTCCTTCGTCGCCGAGTGGGTGCCACGGCTGATCACGATCGGTTCCTCGGGCCCGATCGTCGACCGCTACAGCCCGCAGGCCGTCGCGCTCGTCACGAGCGTGCTGCGCGTGCTGGTGTCGGTGGCGGCACTCGTCTGCCTGATGGCCGGCGGGGGCGGGATCGTTGCTCTGCTGTTCGGAGTCGCCGTAGGGATGCTGGCCGAGGTCTCCTTCCTGGCCTCCGAGTCCCTGGGCGCGCAAGCTAGTCGCAGGGCCGGACCGCAAGGACACCACGTCCAGAGCACCATGACCGCGATCGACCAGTTCGCGCTCCTGGTGGGGCCGCTGCTCGGCGGAGCACTGCTCCTCCTCTCCCCGGCGATGTTCCTGGGCGGCATCACCGTCGTAGCGTGCGTGACGACCACCGCCGCCTGGGTGCTGCGCGACTCGCCCCACAACCCCCCGCAGGCATCGGCCTTCGAGCCCTTCACCCCCGTCGCGGCCGTGACCCGCGGACTGGGCACCATCAGGCGGACCCCCGCACTCGCCTGGCTGGTCGGCTCCCTGGCCATCGGCAACCTCGTCAGCGGCGTACTGCAAGTCAGCGCACCCATCACGGTCACCAAGCAGCTCGACCACTCCAGCGCCGCAGTCGGCTGGATCTGGAGCATGGCCGCCTGCGCGGCCCTCCTGGCAGTCACGGCAGCCCGCCGCGCCATCGACCGCCACGGCCTGTACCCGGTCGGTCTCATCGGAGCCGTGCTCATGTGCACGGCCACCGTCACTGCCGGCCTGTCCACCTCGGTCGTCGAGTACGCCGCGTCCATCGCCGCCATGATGGCGGCCGAGGGCGCCCTGACCGTGGTCCTGCGCACCGCCCGGGCCCGCCTGATCCCCGCCGACGGATTCGCCACCGCACTGGCGGCCAGCGTGCTGCTGGTCCTCGCACCGTTCCCACTCGCCGGAGCGCTGGTCGCCGCCGCCCCCATCACCAGCATGTCGCACCTGGTCCTGGCGGTCGCCGCAGTCCAGGTCGTCGCCACAGTCCTGTGCTTCCGCGGCCTGTGGAAGCACAGGGCCGACTACGAGCATCACTCCCCTGCCACGAACACCCCCACCAGCTGACGCCGTCCACGACCCCAAGGAGCCTGCCATCACCAGCAACGACGCCCTGCTCATCGTCGGCACCGCCCCCCGGAGCGAGCACGCCGACCCGCTGGGCCGCGCGGCACTCGCAGCCCCCCTGGTTGCGATCACCGACGCCGAGCCGACCTGGGAACGCCCCCACCTGCGTGACTGGGAAGTAAGGACGGGCACGGACCTGAAGTCGGCCCGACTCGCCGCCGCCGCGCTTGCCCGCCGCCACCACCTCACCGGAGTGCTCACCTTCGTCGAGGCGAACATCCTGCTCGCCGCCCAGCTGTCCACCGACCTGGGGCTGCCGGGGCACAGCACCGCCACCGCCGCCACCCTGCTCGACCCCGCTGCGGCCAGTGCCTGCTTCGACGCCGCCGGCCTGCCCCGACTCGCCTCACCGCACCGGAACGGCACCGTGCCGGCCGACGCGCCCGGCGGGGGCACGGAGATCGATGTCGCCTGCGTCAGCCACTACGGCCACACCAGCGCGGTCGCCGTGACACGCATCCACCCGGCAGACAACGCGGCCGACCAGCTGCCCGCCCGCAGCGTCGAGGCCGAGGACCCGCTCCTAGCCCTCGTCGCCCCACTTGCCGTCGCCGCGCTCGACGCCCTCGGTGTGTCCAACGCCGTCACCGCCGTGGCGATGCGCGTCGACCAGGACGGGACGCCCCGTCTGACCGGAGCCACCGGCTGCCTCACCAGCGCCCAAGGACTTCTGGTGCGCCATGCCACCGGAATCGACCTGGCCCGGGCCGCGGCCGACATCGCCTGCGGACGTGCACCGGACCTGACGCAGACCCGCCGCCGGGGCGCCGCCGCACAGCCGATCACAGCTGCCGAAGCAGACAGACTGGCCTGGCTGCACACCGACCTGCGGCTATCCGACCCCGCCTTCCTCGAACCGCTGCTCGCCGACTCGACCACATCCACCACCGTCGTCCGACAGGCCACAGACGACCACGGGGCACCGCGCCTGCAGCAGCTGCTCGCAGTCGGGCCCACCGCCGGTCAGTGCCTCGACAGCCTCCAAGAGGCCGCCACCACGATGGCAGCATCCGCCCGGCGCTGAAGGAGGCCGAACATGCCCCAGTACAACGACCTCATCGCCATCTGCGATCACTGCCTGCGGGCCGTGGACACCGGAGACGGAAGCCTGTGGGTCGACCAGACCCAGGCCACCCACGCCGCCGCACCGACAACGTGGCGCACCACCCACGACGGCTGCGCGGCGCCGCCGGCCGGGGCATATCGGATCCCGCTGGAACGGGTCACCAACTGGGCCGCACTGCTTCATTGGACAGCGCACCTGCTGGACCGGCCGTGGCTCGCCTGCACGGACTGGTCCGACGTACTGCTGCGCACCCTCGAACCCCATCACGGTGCGGTCAGCGGCCTGCAGCCCACAGCGCCCCGCTCCCTGGCCTGGGGAGGGATCGGCGGCTGACGCAAAGGCGCCCCTGCGGAATAGCCCGCAGGGGCGCCATCTGGTTGACAGGACCAGTGCGCCCGGCAACCGCAATAGCCGCTAGCCCCTCTCCTCGGCCTGCCGGAAAGGGCACTTGCTGCCGAATTCTAAATTGAGGGAGCGTCAGAAAGGGAATAAAATCGGGTCTCCCGGCCTTATGCTGCCGTACTGAACGACGGCTCAAGGAGGCACATGACGCACGCGGATGACGACCACTTCGGCGACGACCCGGCACTTCCCGACTCTCCGGTCGAGATCCCCGACCTGCTCCCCGGCCAGGTTCTCACCCGCAGCGTCCCCCACGCCGAGGAGCTGCGCCCCCGCGGCTTCCTGATCATCTGCGCCGTCTGCGAGGCGCGCCGCGACTGGCTGATCGTCGAGGTGCTGGGCAAGGTGTACATTCGCTGCCGCTGCACCCACGAGTGGCTGGAACCGGACCTGGACCTTACCGCCTTCGACGCCATGTTCGGCGAGGTCTCGCGCGTCTGGGACAGCTTCGCCGAGGTGACCACCGGCCTCGGCTTCGACGGCACGTTCGCCGGCACCTACCTCGACTAACGCGACTGGAGTTGCATTCGATGCAACATTCCCGCGCGCACCGCATGCAGATGCAGGGCTCCACCGGATGGTCCGGCGGAGCCCTGCACTCGTTTCACCAACCATCAACAGGGAGCATCCAGTGCAGCAAGTTCGCGCCGCCAAGTGGAGCGTTGCTGTGGTCGGCAGCACGCTGATCGCACTGTCTGCTGCGGCAGCAGGAGTGATCGCTGCCTGCCGCAAGGACAGCCTCTGGGTCGCGATCACCATGGGCGCGCTCGCCGCAGCCGTGATCGGAGCCCTTCTGGCCTCGCGGTTCAAGGACGCCGCTGTGGACAACGCGGTCAGGGCCGCGCTGGCAGGCGAGCCGGCGGCCGATCCAGTAGACCTTGCCTTCGCGTTGGGCATCCGACCCGCGACACTTCGGCTCAGCCTGCGGCGACTGGAACAAGGCAACCGGCAGCCGCAGCAGAAGTGACAGCAACCCGGAGGCTGGCCGACGGCCAGCGCGAGGCACTAGTCAGCAGCGAAACGAAGCATCAACTCACCAGCGGAGGAAGCAACTCGTATGACGACAGACTTCTACTGCGACGAGGTGTTCAGCGGACGCACGCAGGTGCATGTCGTTCGTGAGACCGAGGCCGTCCTCGCGTACCACCACACCCGGCCCATGTACCCCGTGCACATCGTGGTCGTTCCGCGCCGACACACGCCGTCGCTGATCGACCTGGGCGACGGCGGCCAGCCACTGCTGGCCGCGGTCATGGAAGTGGTGCGCCAGGTCGCGGCCGACGTCACGGCGGAGCACGGGGCCTGCTCGGTGGTCACTAACCTCGGCGACTACCAGGAGAGCAAGCACCTGCACATCCACGTCATCTACCGGGGCTAGCAGGTGACGGGAGCAAGGTGCCGCCGGTCAGTCGGCCGCCGTCTCTGTTGATGTGGCGGGGAAGTAAGCGAGATGGGCGGGCGTGCTCGCCAGCGGGGCCTTGTGCATGAAGTCGGTCCGGAGTTGGTGGTACGGCTCGCCGGGGCCGTAGATGCAGCGATGCATCTCGCTGAGTTCGGCTTCGCGGTGGCGGGCGATCTGCTCCGGGCTCGGCGCGTTGGCCCGCTTGTCGCGTAGGTAACCGGCGTAGTCCGGATCCCGGGCCAGCCTTATGGCAGCCTTCAGGACGTCCCATCGGAAGCCGCCCGGAGACGCCTGCACGATCCGGTCGACCAGGCCCAGCGAGAGCGCGTGCTCGGTCCCGATGGGCAGGGGGCGCGCGGTCAGGGCCGCGGCAGCGTCGGGGCCCACGCGCCGGGGAAGCGTCAGGCTCCACAGCTCGCTGCCGTAGAGCTTGACGTTCTGATAGTGGGGATTGAGCACACTGCCCGAGCGCACCCACACCTGGTCGCAGGCCAGGGCGAGCATGAGGCCGCCTGCGGCGCCTCCGGCCCCCAGGGCGGCGACAGTCAGCTTGTCGCTGGTGCCCAGGATCGCCTCCGCGACGTCGTCGATCGCCTGAATCGTCTCCCAGGTCGCCGCCGCAGGATCCTCGGCCGCCTCGATCGCTCCCAGGTGGATGCCGGTGCTCATCGTCCGGCCGCTGTCGAGTACCAGGACCTTCGTGGGCCGGGAGCTGGCGTAGCGGTAGGCGTCCAGCAGCTGGCGGCAGTCCGCAGCCGATAGCGCTCCGGCGGGGTGCGCCAGCTCCAGGTGCCCGACGACGCCGATCTCGCGGTAGCGGACGACAGAGTAGCTTTGCTGATTGTCCGGCCACGTCAGGGGCGCGGGTACGTCGGGGACGCCGTCCAG
Source organism: Streptacidiphilus sp. BW17 (assembly GCF_041262485.1). Taxonomy (NCBI): domain Bacteria; kingdom Bacillati; phylum Actinomycetota; class Actinomycetes; order Kitasatosporales; family Streptomycetaceae; genus Streptacidiphilus; species Streptacidiphilus sp. BW17. The sequence goes on from NZ_JBGCCR010000028.1 coordinate 8,536, forward strand.
GTGGGCGGCCAAGGCCATCGAGGCGGGTGCCTTGGCTGTAGGCGGGCCACCGGCGACCCGGCGCGGGCGTGCTGAGGTCAGCCACACGCCCTTGCCGTCGGCGGTGGCACGGCAGACCGCACCACCGCGCGTGGCTACCAGCGCGCCGGGCGGACCGCTGAGCTGGTCCTCCACCTGTCCGCCGTAGAGGTAGAACTGGCTGCCGCCGACCTCGTCCAGGACCCCGGGAGAGGAGTCGGCCGTGCGCAGCTTTCGGGAGATGGCGGCGGCGGTCTCGCTGCTCCAGTCGATGCGCCGCAGATCCTGCCTGTAGTAAGGGCGGGTTTGTCCGGGCGGTGGATCCTTCGGAGTCTGGCCGTCGAAGAAGCGCTCGACAGCGCGCAGCAGCGCCTTCGACGCGGCATCGGCGATCTCGCCTGCGTAGAGCGCGCTCTTCGAGATCTGGTCGGGGATCCTGAGCCGCTCCCACGCCCAGACGGGGCCGGCGTCCATGGCGGCGACGGCCTGGAGGACCGTCACCCCCCAGGTGCGCACGTCATTGGCCAGGGCCCAGTCAAGGCTGCTGGGTCCGCGGTCCCCGGGCGGTCCCGGGTGGACGATCATGCAGGTGTGCCGCGTCCACACATCCTCGGGGATGGCGGTGGTCAGCATGGGGGCGATGATCAGGTGCGGGTTGTGGCGATCGACGGCCATGCGCAGTTCCTGGGCGCCGGCCTCGCCGCCGCCGAGGTCCAGGGCGACGACGAGGTCATGGCCACGTTGAGTCAGTTCGACGCAGGTGCGCTGGGTGAAGGAGTTGAACGCCGAGCTGTAGAGAAGGATGCGCAAGGTGCGATGAGCCCTTCGGGGAGCGGGAGTGGGGTTTCGGCGAAGCGTGCCGAGGTGCTGTGGTTCGCCTGCGCCGAGTCGGCTGGGGCGTGCCTGTCGGCGGCAGCCTCATTGGCGTTCCGCGGCTGCCCTGTCCGGCGTGGCGCTGGACCGGGCGGCCCGCAGGGGCATTCTCAGCAGCAGGGCGTAGGCGACGACGAGCACCAGGGCCAGTGCGGCGAGGGAAAGTGCCAACGGCGGGTCGGAGTGCCAGCTCGTGATCGCCGCCATGGTGCTGGCGGTCGCGGCGAGGGCGGTTGCGCGTTCGGCCAGGTCGGCACCGTGGCGACGCGTGCGGTGCGTCGGAGGGGTGATAGCGGTCCTTCGGTGTGGGCGCGGCCCTAGGCGGTGAGCAGGCCGCGCAGACGTGCGCGGTAGAGCGCACTGATGGTGTAGCCGCAGGTGACGACCTGGGTTCGTACGAGTTCTTCGGCCTGTGTGACGGGGAGCGTCACGACGCGTCGGATCCCCTCCTGGGCGTCCGGGACCGGGCCTGTGGGCATGGCAACACGGGCGGCGAACAGGTGAACCGGCGATGCGAGGAGTCCGGTGTCGGGGTGCAGAGTACCCAGGGGGAGGAGTTCGCGGGTGGTTGTGCCGAGTTCCTCGCCGAGTTCGCGAAGGGCGCTGTTGATCGTGGCGGTGGTGAGGTCGGTGCTGGTCGCCGCTTCCCCGAATCCACGGGGAGCCTCCAGGTGCCAGGACCGGGTTGCGTGCCGGAAGTGCTCGATGAGGACGACTTCGCCGGAGTCGGTCAGCGGCAGCATCGCCACGCCCGGAGGTCCGGGCTGGACGACACGCAGGTACAGGCCGAGGCGACCGCCGGGGAAGCGCACGGCGTCGCGCACCAGGGTGACGAACGGGTCGCTGTAGACGACGCCGACCTGGAAGGGGGCTTGGGCCTGTTCGCCGCGGGCACAGGCTTCGGCGACGGCAGCTGCGGCCTGGTCGTCGTCCAGGATGACGATTCCGTGGTCGTCGGGATTGGTGAACAGTTGCGGGTGCGATGCCCTCATACGGGCGTAGGCATCGTTGGCGTTCGGAGCGGCGGATGGTGTGGAAGTTTCTGACGTCAGAGTCGACTGCTCCTTCGTGGTGGGCAATTGAGAGGACGGGACGGAACGGCTGCGGACCGCGGGGTTGGTCGGCCGCTCAGCGTCGCGGAGGGTGCTGGCGCGAGGAGCACGGCGAGATCGGTGCGACGTCTGCAGGAGCAGGCGGACCGAGGTGCCTCTGTTGCCCTCTGGCGGCATCGGCCCGGCTGGGCCCGGTCGGCGGTGTCGGCGCGCCGAGCGGCCGGCAGCCCTGGTCGTTGAACAGCGGCGGCCGGTGACGTCTCGCGTCCGTGTTAGAGAGTCGGTCGAGGTCGATGAGGAGCTGCTCGTCCATCCAGGCCGGGTCGCGGTGCAGCGGTGCCGGGTCGGTCAGGGCCCGGACGAAGGCGCTGGTGACCAGGCCCGGCGCGTCGGTGGTGAACAGGGCCTGCCAGTAGGGGATTCCTGCATCCGCGGGGCCGGCCTCGATGGCAAGGGCGGGGCGGCCCATGAGGTCGAACCGGTCTGCCTGGGGGCGCAGATCTGCCCGCGCGAGACCGTCAGCAGACTCGAGTCGGCGGCCACCGTCAGCGGAGCGGGTTTCGCGCCAGCCCGCCCGGAGGAGGAGGTCGGCCGCCTCCTGCAGGCCAGCCTCCCCTTCCCGCAGAGCGGGGTGGGCCTCTCCGGTCCAGTCGATCTGGTCATCGGCATAGAGGAGCTGCTCAGCGACAGCAGCGACCAGCTCCTCCGGTGTGTCCTTGGAGAAACCCGCCTGCCACTGGGGCGGACCGAGCGGCATCCGGGCGGCGGCGATCTGCCACCACGCTCCCGGGTCCAGCTGGTTCAGGCCGACGCGGAACCTCATGTCGGGACTGCTGACGAAGTCCTGGTCGAGAGCACCCTCGTAGTGGTGGAGCCAGCCACCGTCGGCGACCAGAAGATGGAGCACGGGCTGTGGGCCGCTGCTGCCGGCCAGGTAGCGCGGTGCGACGGCGATGGTGGTGGGAGGTTCGGCTGCTATCGGTGCACTCCTCTGATCCTGGAGGTCTGCGTGGAGGCAGCGGGCTCTGCGACCACGGTAAAACTGGACTCGGTGGAGGCCAGTCGAGCCTCAATGCTCATCGGCTGGCCGGAGCGGGCGAGTGCTGCACCGGCTCGTGGGCCGCCCGCTACGGGCGATGCCAACTCCGCCGCATTACGTCGCAATTCGGCGGTGGCAAAGTCGATGGCGTCCACTGCTGCCTCGATCGCGACGGCGTAGTCGGATTCACTGCCGGGCGGCATCGGGATTTTCGGGTTGTCGAGGCTGAAGGACGTTCGGCGAGCGGCGATGATGAAGAAGGTGTTCACGTGCCGCTGGGCCCGGCTGAGTTCGCTGACGGCCTCTCCCAGGCTGTCCAAGGCGTCGGTGTACGCCTGGACGAGCTGGATGCCTTCCTCCGCGCGGGAGCTGAACGGCAGCAACGTGCTGACCCTGCTACTGATTTCGGACATGACGGTCACCAGCGCGGACACGGCGGGGGTGAGCGGTGCGTGGGGTGCGGCCAGACGCCGCACCTCGAAGTTGATGCGTTCCAGGGCGGCGGCCTGGTCGTGGAGTTCGAGTGCGGACTTCATCGCGGGGGCCGCCTGCGAGCAGCGTCCTGGGCGTGGCTGTTGAGCGCGACTGCTTCCGGGGCCGGCCCGGCGGCTGCTCGGCCATCGGTGCGCGCGGCCTGGGCGCGCGGGGAGACGGGCGAGAAGGGAGCTGGTACGGGGGCCGTGGTGTCCTTGGTCCACGCGTATGCCTCATCGAGTGTTGCGAAGGCGGCCTGTGTGACGGTGTAGGAGGTGCTGTCGTCGCTCTCGCGCCGCCACACGAAGACGGTGACCGGCCGTTCGGCCTGGAGTGGCTCACGGTCGGTCGTGATGACCCAGATCTCGAACGGTGCGGCGGTGGTGCTGAAGGTGTCGTGGATCTCGAAGCGCTCACCGCTGGTGCGCAGAAGCTGCTCGGCCTCCGAGCTGGTGGCGTCCAGGGCAGTGAGCCAGCCCTCGGGCTCGCGGATGCTCTCGGGGTCGGCTCCGCGCCCCACGAGCCAGTTCTGAGCAAGGGGGATGAGTGCGTGGTGGCTCATCGTGGCCCGGATCGTCTCGTGGGCCAGGTCGCGCTCGAAGTGGACGCCGAGGAGCTGCGGTGCGCCGGGGCCGCGGGTCTCCGATGCGTGGTCTAGGACGAGGAAGAAGTCCTCGTGGAGCTGCGCGGTGTGGGGGTTGGCCTGGTGCTGTTCTCTCAGGAGCCACAGGGAGCCCTCGGGGTCGAACAGCCGGTTCAGGGTGTGCTGCGTGGCGGCATCAGTCGGGTGCAGGTCTTCCAGGTCCAGGTCCAAGGAGACGTCGTGGAAGGAGGCGATGTACAGGGAGGAACTCCAGGGCAGCGGGAAGGGGAGAACGGTCTGGCCCGCGCGGATCAGCGGCGGTGCCCGCGGGGGTCGGTTGGAGGAGCCGGTGATGTTGTCGGCGGCTCGCCGACGGTGCTTGGCGCGTGCCGGCCGCTTGGGGCGGCAGCCTCGTTGCGGCGGACGGGTTGCAGGCGTCCGAGGACCGTGATGCCGCCGGTGAGGACGTGCCGGACCTCGGGAAGGAGCTGGGCGGCGCTGCGCGCGGACGTTGCCGCGCGCAGGGCGTTGACGCGCTGAAGGGCCTGGCCCGGATCCGGTTCGTACTGCTCGCACCGTGAGGCGGCCAGCTCCAGGAACTCCTGAAGCTGGTCGAGTGCTCCGGACCCGCGTTCGAGGACGGCGCGCTGTACCAGCCTCGCGGCCATCCGCGGGCTGGCGGTCGTGCCGACCAGTTCGATGTCGCGCGCCAGGGCGAGGCGGGGGTCGGCGGTGTAGGGGGCGTGGTGGCGGTCGCCGAGGTCGGGTGTGGTCAGCAGGTCGTCGAGGACTGCGCCCACCTGGCCGGCGATGCGGGTGGCCGTGCGGAACTGCTGCACCAAGTCGGTGTTGCCGGAGTTCCAGCTGTCGATGCGGTCGGCCGCTGTGGCGAGCATCGTGCTGATCTGGTCGGGGATGCCGTGAGTGCGTTCCAGCACGAAGCGTTGGAGACGCTGCAGGTCCTCGTCCGGCTCTGTGGCGAGTTGTTCGGTCAAGCGGGAGAGCGCAAGCCCGGGGGCGCCCGCGTACGGGCGGGCACCGGCCGGCGACTGGACGCCGCGGCGCAGGTGGGGGTCCAGTTCCACCTCGAAGCCGGTGTGGATCAGCATCGAGGCGGCATGGCACGCTTTGGTGTTTTCGGTGGCCTCGCCGAGGTCGAACGGGAGGCGGTGCCAGCGCTCGTTGAAGACGCCGGTGTCCACGAAGCCGGCCCGTTGCAGAACCAAGACGGCGAGGGCGTCGGTGGCGCCGATTGCGCTCACCATGCCGACCTCATCGCGGTGCAGGTGGATGCGAGGGAGATGCTGGGACAAGGGGGCTCCGGAGCGGGGGGCAATGGGGTTGGTGGTGCTGGCCGGGGCCGGATGGCTCTGCAGGTCGCCGACGATGGCGGTGCGGCTGGCGGAGGCGCGCACCCGTGTGCCGGCGGGTGGGAGTTCAGCGGTGGGCTGGGCCGACGAGTCTCCGGCCAGTTCATGTTGGCTCGGCGTGTAGGCAGCGACCTCGCGGGTCGTGATAGCGGCCAGGGCATCGGCGTACTGGGGGAGCAGCCGACGCTCGATCAGTGCAGCAGCTCGGATCGGTTCGGCTGGTGCGGTGATCCCGAACGGTGTCAGGTCGTCGTGCTCGTAGGCGGTTCCGAAGACGGCCGGGATCAGGGGTGCCGCGATGATCGACCGGCCCCCGGAGCGGGGAGTGGGCAGTATGAGCAGCTCTTGCCGATCCGGACCGAGGAGGTGGCCGGCCGTCGGCTGGACGAAGACCTCGACGGCCCACTGGGCGATGCCCAGGTCCCAAAGCCGGTGGTCGGCGTCGTCCCGTGGGCCTCGGGAAGTCAGGTCGACCATCGTGTGGGTCCAGGTCCCCGGCAGGCGGGAGGCAATCTCCGCCACGAGGGAGGCGAGCCGTCGGGAGGCTGAGTGCGGGGCGCTGTGACGGGTACCGGTCACGGCGTTGGGATCTGGTCGTCCGGGTGGGCACAGCACTCGGAGCACATGATCATGCGCTGCGCGTAGCCGTACAGCAGAGTCTGCTGCACGATCTGGGGGAGGAGTTCGAACGCGGCGAGGCAGGTGTTGACCTCGTGGTCGAGCGGGGCGTGGGGGCCCAGATGCATGGTGGAGCAGGCGTAGATCGCGGCTTCGGCTTCCACCAGCGCGAAGTAGGGAGCGGTGACGCCGGCCTTGGAGCACGCTTCGGTGCTGTACTGGGCGAGGCTGACGCGGAAGCGGGCGCGGCCGGCGTTGTTGGCGCACATCATCAGCAGGTCCTCGATCGCCAGTTGCAGGCGGGCCGTCACCTCGGGGTCGGCGAGCCAGCGGGGGGCTTTGTCGGGGTCCAGGGGGCGGTAGGGCACGGTGTCGAGCCGCACCCCCAGGGCTCGGGCTGCTTGGTTGACGGCGTCTTGGGCGAGCGAGGACGGGTCGACGGCTGTCATCGGCCGCCCGTGTGGCGGGACAGGGAAAGCAAAGTGGCCTCGGATCAGGAGTGATGGGGGTGGTGGATCTGGACGGGATCGGCGAAGGCGAACGGAACGGCTCCGCAGTGTTGTGGTCAGCGGCTGGGATCGCGGCCCGCTCGCCGATCGCGGTCAGCGCCGCGGGGATTCGTCGGGCATCGGGGTCTCCTGCAGGGACGTCGGGGTTACCAGAGGCGGGGGTGGCGCTCAGGCCGGCGGGTGACCGGCGGCGCGGCGGCAGCGCTGACGGACGACCCGGCTGCCCTGGCGGTGGGACTGCTGGCGCGGGCGGCGTCGCTGCGGGCATGAGGGGCTAGAGGAATCGGTGGGACTGGCGGGAGCGGGTTGTCGGGCTCTCCTGCGCGGCGGGTCCACTCGTAGGCGGAATCCAGGTCCGGGAAGCCGCCCTCGCGCAGGGTGTACATGTGGTTGGGATAGTCGACGTCCTCGAAGAACACCCGCACCGGGGGGTGGCCGGGGGCCGGGTACTGGTCCGTGGCGATGATCCACGTGTTGAAGTCGTAGACCAGATCCTGGAAGCTCGACGGGTAGGCGTCAGTGCCGTGAGCGGGGTCGAGGATCAGGTCGCAGGTGTAGGAGTTGCGGATCTCGAACCGGTTCCCTGAGCGCGCCAGGCGCTCCTCCAGCTCACGGCTTACCTGGTCGGTGGTCGGCAGCCCCGGCGCGGTGAGGGGCACATGGTTCGGGTCGGCGCCGCGTTCGATGAGCCAGCGCTGGGCGAATGCCGTGATCGGGGTGCGCTGGTAGTCCAGGTGGAAGGTGCCCTTGCGGAAGTCGCGTCGCACGTGGATCGCCGCGAGCTGATTTGACCCGGGGATGTCGTACGTCATCGTCCCGTCGTGGACGACCAGGAACGACTCGGTCAGCATCGGGTCGTGCGCACTCGCGATGTGGTGCTCGGCCAGCACGGTCATCTGGGGACTGAAGGCGAAGGCATCCCAGTTTCGGCGGTCCTTTGCGGTGCGGGGCTTGAGGCGGTCGACTTGAAGGGCGACGTCAAAGGGCTCGAACAGCTCGCTGTGGTCGGTGATGCGGGTCTCCGGCAGGGGTTGGGGTGGCGGTTGTGCCCGGAGCGGCGGGGGGCTGGTGCTTGCCGATGATCGTGACCCGTCGGGCCTCGCCAGCGGTCGTCAGGGACAGCCGCTGGCCGGCCAGCAGACTGGTGCTGCTGTCCCAGTGCACGAGTCGGTTGGTCACGAGGAAGTTGACGGTCGGCATGGTGATGCGCTCCGGTCCGGAGCAGGCGACGCTGCGTTTCCGGGCTCCGACGCTCTCCATCACCAGGACCTCGCCGGTGCCGATGGCCAACACCGCGGCTTCCTGAGCGGGGCTCAGGTGCAGTGCGTCCGGCCGGGCGGTGGTGGACAGCGCGGCGCTGCGGCGGTCCGGGCCGGCGGCGCGCTGTGCCCCGCGGACCTCGGCCAGTCGGCGGTAGGCGCCGATCAGGCTGGGCAGCTGTTCCATCATTTCCGCGCGGCGGGCAGCCAGCAGTTCTATCCTCAGCGCCGTGCTGCCGAGAGCGCCGTGCGTGGAGGCAGCCGCATCGTCCGTCCCGAACGCGATGTGCTTGAGGTCCTGGCTGGCGGTGTACGCCAACTGCACCAGCTGGAGGTGGGCATGGTCGAGGCGCTGCGCCGCCTTGCGGAGATCGCGGCAAACTGCGAGGAGGGCAGGGTCGGAGTCCAGCTCATCCAGGTTCGACAGTTCCAGGGCTTTGCACACCATCGACGTGCCCAGGTACCGGGGCAGAGCTGGTGCGGTGCTCAAGCGGGGACTCCGGGCAGCGGGAGCACCTGGGCCTGAGTCTGGACCTGAGTCAGGGGCGCGGTGGGCAGGAAGTCGCTGCGCTTGTAGCCGCGGACCGTCCCGCCGTGCACCTCAACGGCACGCGGCGTGATGCCGGCGGGCTTGAGCAGGCGGGCCAGGGTGTTCGTGGTCAGGCCGTGGTTGCGGTGCTGGGACCATCGGTGTTCACGGTCGCGGCACAGCAGCTCGGCCAGGTCCTTGGCCGACATCGCCTCGGTGGCCGGCATCCTCTGGAACAGTGCGGCGCAGTCGCGCACCAGGGTGGCGGTGAGCGGGGGACGCTGTACGAAGGGTGCCGGGGGCGTCGGTTGTGCAGGAGGGGCAGCGGGCGAGGGCGGTGTCCGGTGGGTGGCCCGTGCGATGGCGTGCAGGGCGACGTCGGCGAGGAAGTCGCGATCCGCACAGAGCTGCTGGAGCCCGAGGTCGGTGGGGGAGTGCGCCGGGCCGTGTAGCGCGCGCACGGCCCGTTCGGAACCGACCAGGGAGTCGTACAGGTGCAGGCAGACACCCAGTGCAGGGTCACTGAGCTGGGCGTGCTGCTGGCGAAGGGTGGACAGCGGGGCGTCGAACGACCGCTCCAGCTGGCTGCGGACGGCGACGGCATCGGGATGGGGGGTCATGGTGATCCTGGGGAAGGTGGAGTGGGGGCAGGCGGAGGTCAGCGACTGCGGGAGACAGCAGGTTCAGGGGCTGGGCCGAGGCCCGGCAGGGATTCGAGCGGTGCGGCGAGCACTGGCCTTCTGCTGTGTGCGGTGGCGGCGAGGACGCGCCCAGCCGGGGCAGGTGCGGGGACGACCGCGAGGTAGGGCGCGAGGTCGGGGTCTGGATGGAGCAGATGTGTCCGCTCGCGGATCGCCGGAGCGTTCGAGGCCATGGCCCTGACCAGCGCGTTGACCAGGCTGACCGGCGCGTCGCGACTGAGGCTGGCCGACCACATCTGTCCCTGGACGCCTGCGCTCAGGCGCCAGAAGTGTCCGCCGTCCCGGCCAGCGGGTGAGATGGACCGGGCGACGTCGGCCATGCCGTCCGGCGAGCCGAGGCCCTCCGTCGGATCGTCGGGGTCCAGGGCCTCGGAATAGGGGGTCCAGCCTGCCGCCTGCAGCACGTCGTTGCTGGGGATGCCGTCGCCCTCGTACGGAGGGCTGATATCGGGCAGCGTGGCGAGGCTGCGGGCGAACGCGAGCAGCAGCTCGTCCGGTACTCCGGTGCGAAGTTGCGAGGACCAGTTGACCAGGCCGCTGCGTGAGTAGCACTCGGCCTCCAGGGCGATCTGGTGGACGTTGGACGCAGCCGGGTGGGCGGAGACGCGCATCCTCCGGTGGGCGTGGACCACCACGGTCGGAGCGGAGGGCAGGGTGTCCCATCCCGGCTGCGCGGCAAGGGCGTTGAAGGCGTGGCGTAGGGCATTGGGTGAGGTGAAGGCTAGGTAGGGAGGGGTTACGGCGACGCGGTCGGGAACCTCGGCGGGCGGGCGGCTACTCACCGGCGACGCCCTGTGCCGGTTCCCTGCAGGACCGGTGCGGGGTGCTGCTTCGGGGGCTGGTGGGGATGGCTGAACGGCATGATCAGTGCTGCCGAGGTCCGAAGCGCGGCACTGGCCCGGGCGTCGGGCGCCTGCACTGGGGCAGTCGGGGCGACCGCCCGGGACGACTGCGCGGACGGATGGGCCGCAGCAGCCGCGGCACGCCGCTCCTGGGCCCACTGCATGGCGGACTGGTACACGGGACCGAGCTGCTTGGCCGCGTCGCTGAGCTGGTACTGCCAGCGGCGGGGCTCGCCTGTGCGGGTGAGCAGGCCAGCACCGAGGAGGGACTCCAGGCGCTGGTACATGAGCGTGGAATTGGTGTAGCGCGGCAGCAGACCGATGATCTCCGAGGGGTAGGCCGGTCCGTTCTGCAACTCCCACAGCACAGCGGTGGTGTGGGTGCGGGAGATGATGCTCAGGGTGCGCTCGGCGAGCATGATGCTGGGCTGATCGTCGTCAACATCCAAGTGAGCGCTGCCCCACTGGAGTGCGGCGTGACTGACGGTCTGCGCGGCGCGGCCCGCCGGTGTCAGGCGAAGGAGCCGCCCGCGGCCCTCGCCGGTGGCGCGCTTGGTGATCAAACCGTCGCGCTCCATCGCCGAGACGCGGCTGGACAGGCTGCCGGTGCTCATCGACGGAAGCTCGGCCAGGAGCTGGGCGGAAGTGAGTTGCCCCTGGTGGCGGCGGAGCGCGGCCAGGGAGGCGAGGGTCCACTTCGGAGACAGGGCCTCCAGTACGGCCTGGACCTGCGAGGCCGCGGCCTGCGTGCTGGGCGAGGAGACGACGGACATGCTGCGGGAGTCCTTCCAGGGGGTGGTGATGGTGACCGGGTAGTTCAGGGGTGGCGCGGGGGGCGCGCGGTGACCACGACCGGCGGGAGTGACGAAGCGGCGTGCACGGCCAGCTCCGAGGGGCCGGGGGTATGGGGAGAGCGCGTGAGCGCCGCCTCCTCCCGGCCTGTGGGAGTTGCTGCCATGGCTCGCAGGCGGCGGGCGGCGGTCCTGTAGACGGCTTCATGGGCGCGAGGGCCGACGGCGAGCAGGTAGATCTGCGTGCGGAACTGGTCGCCGCTGGGGGCATGGCGCTCTTGGTAGACCGCGCGCCAGTGCGCGTCGTCGTCCAGGTAGAGCTTTCGGCAGCCGCGCAGGTCGATAGGGCCGTGCCGTTCCAGTAGTGGTCCGCGGTGTTGTACCCGGATCACCTGCTGCAGGGCCAGCAGCGCCGAGTCCCGTACCCAGGAGGGAATCATCCGCAGGTCGCGCAGGGCCTCGGGATGAGCTTCGAAGCTGCGGCGGATCGCGGACTGGGTCACCATGGACGGTCCAGCAGTGCCGTGGCTGCTCGCGCCGCAGGAGCGGCCGACCGGGACAAGGGGCGGTGCTGGCGTTCACGCGGGTGGCGGGTGTGTGCGGTCATCGGGAGGGCTTCTCCTTGGTACGGGCGGTGACCACTCCAGATTCCGACCGGCAGGGTTTCCGGGTCCGGAAACCCCGAAGGGGGTATAAGCGCGCTCCGCCCCCGGCGCCGGCACTCCCGCCCCGCACGGCGGTGGCGTCAACTCGCAGCAGTGGACGTCCAGTTGTGTGTCCAGGCGCCTACCCGTCGCGGACTGGAGAATCAGACGCGCCGGTGGATTCGGTCTGAATTCCGGTACCGGCAGGATGGCGCCCGTCGGCTGGCCGGGCGAGTTTCAGCGATGACGCGGAGGGTTGCCCTGCTGGGCGTGCGCGGGATTGAACATCGCCCCGGCGAACTCCACCGCTGAGAAGCGACGTGGAAGATCCCCGCCCCGGGCGGGCCGGACCGTTGCCGTGGACAGCGCCGAGACCGGGATCTGCGAGCGGGTGCGCAGGACGGGAGCGGTGTCGGCCAGACCTGCAGCGAAGAAGGTGAGGTAGCGGGCCGGCACCGAGGACCCGAAACGGGCGAACCATTCGCCCTCCCGCGCGGTGCTGGTGACGTTGGCGAACCACGGCTGGGACAGTTCGATGGGCCGCCCGTCCTCATCTTCGATGTAGGGGTTGAACCCGAAATTGGCCTGGCCGTCGGGCGAGGTCAGCACCGTACTCCACGGGTCCTCCTGCACACGCCACCCGGCTTTCAGCAGCGGTCGCCACGCGGTGGTCGGCGAGGCGGCGTCCTCGGAGACGATCTCCTCCGGCCGGGTGTACCGGTCCGCTGCCAGCGCCTGGGTGAAGGCCCCGAGCAGCTCGGCCGGGATGTATCGGGAGAAGAACGCCTCCCAGCGCGGGGGTGCCGACGGCGCTTCCCGGCAGGTGACGCGCCACCAGTCCAAGTCCATCTTGTGCGGCTCCATGGCCACTTCGAGGCGCGCGTCGTGGCTCGTGGCTACGACGGACGCGAGGGATCGGTCGAAGGTGTGGTTCCACTCGTGCAGGTGGATCAGCGGCTTGAGGACGGTGCCCATGTCGCCTTCGCCGGCGAGGTAGCGCGGCGAGACCAAGACTTGCCCGTCGCCGCGGTCGGACCTCGGGGGCATGGTGTCTCGATTCAGAGGGGCGCTCACCGCTGGCCGCGCGGGCGGCGACTGGGGGCGTCGGCGGTCGTGGCCGTCGGCTTCGTCGCCTCCGGGGGGCCGGCGGTGCGGGCGCCTGCGGGCATGGGGTTGCGGGCGGCCTGGGCGCGTGAGAAGGCGGGACGCGCGGAGACGACGGGGTCGGGCAGCACGGGAGGAGGCAGGGGCTGGCCCCCCGGCGCCTCCAGCCACTGCTGGGCGCTCTGCGGGTCGGGGAAACTGCCCTCGCGCAGGCGGAAGCCGCCGCGGGCCAACTCGGTGCGCAGCTGCAGAAGGTACGGTCGGGCAGCAGCGGCGGATTCGCGGTCGTGCAGCAGCACCCAGCTGCGCACCGGGTCGGAGTCGTCGTACTCGACCACGGTGTAGCGCGATCCGCTGCGCCGCACCCGCTCCTCGATCTGGGCGCTGGTGACGTCGGCGGGGGCGTCCTCGGGACCGACGTCAACGCGGAACTGGTTCTCATCAGCGCCGCGGTCCAGCAGCCAGGCGACCGTGAGCGCGGGGGTGGGTGCGCTGTGCCAGTCGATGCTGAACGTCATGGTCTCGGGGAATTTGACCACGTGGACGGCCAGGGTGCGGGGCTGCTCGAAGTAGGCGTTGGCCGAGGGGCCCGGTTCGGCCAGGAGCACGAAGTCCTCGTGCTCCTCGGCCTGGCGGACCAGGACGGAGTGCCGGTCCGCGTCCATGAGAAGCAGATCCTGGCGGTGGCGGCTCGGCGGGTCGGCCGGGCGCCAATCGGGGAAGGCGAAGTCCACAGGGAGTCTCCTCGCAGGTCAGGCTGCACTGGGCAGTGCGGCGGGATCGGTGAACTCCGGGTGGTCAAGGACGCGGTGGTTGGGCCGGTCCGGGGAGGTGGTGCAGGCCGCGAACGGGCCGTCGGGGCTGCGCAGGTGGCCCAGCAGCGGCTCCAGGTGGTCGCGCTGCCACACCGAGGGGCCGGTCGCTCCGGCCTCCAGGTCGGTCAGCGACTGCCATGCCAGCCATGCGGAGTGGATGCGGACCACGGCCTCGTCGTGCTCGGGCCAGCGCGTGCACCACGGCCGGCCTGCCGTCAGCTCGCGCCCGTAGGTGCGCAGCAGGATCTGGTCGACCCACGGCGTCATGGTGGCGATCTCGGCCGCGAACGCGGCGTCGTCCAGCGCGAGGATGCACAGGGACTGCGGCGAGTCGGGCGCGTCGGCCGTGTCGTCCTCGCCGTCGAGGTCCAGGTCGCCGCCTTCGAGGGTGGCGGTCAGACGGCTGACGAGGTCGGCGTTCTGGTCGTGCTGGACGGTCAGGGCGGCGACGGTGGCCGCCAGCTGGGCCAGCGTCTGCTCCTGGGTCGGAGACTCGGGCTGCGGCGAAGTGGGACTGGTCAGGGGTAAACAACTCCTTGCGGATGTAGGTGATTTGGTGCCTAGCGGCGGGTCGCGCGCCTGCGACCGGTCAAGCGGCGTGGCGACAGGACGGGGGCGCCAGGCGGCGCAACGCCTCGGCCGCCTGCTGCGGAACGACTCCGTTGCCCAGCGCGGTGAGCTGGGCCGGGCGGCTGAGGCCGGGGACGCCGGTCACCCAGCCCGGTTCCAGGCCCATGACCCATTCGACGAACTGCGGGGCCAGGCGGCCCCGGCTGTCGGTCGGCTCGGGGGCGGGCCGGGTCGCGCGCTGCCAGCGGTTGATCGCGGGGCTGTAGACGCCCCAGCGCTCTGCCGCTACTGCTCGGGCTCCGTCCACAGCGGCAGCACGACCTGGCTCAGCGGCGGACGAAATCCCGTCCCGGCCCGCCGGCCCGGCGTCCCGCTGTCCGACGCCCTCGGCGTCGGCAGCAGCTGCGCCGCCGCGCTGGACAACGTCAAGTCGCCCTTCGAGCCGCGCTGGTTCGGGCCGCCATGGGTGCCGTCGCTCGCCCTCGGCGTGGGCAGCAGGCTCTGCTGGCCGGCCGGGGCCGGCATCAGGTGCTCCACCTCGTCCTGCAAGTTCGGGCCGTGGCCCCCCTGCCTGCGCTTGGCCGGGTGCTGACTGCCCCCGTTCGATCCCAAGTTCGAGGTGGGGGTTTTCAGCAGCGTCACGACGTGACCAAGGTCCTCGCGCACCGCGTCGGGCCCTTTGGAGTCCCGCGCCTTCGGCGTCGGCAGGTTCTGGGGCACGGGCGGGCCAGGCAATGAGGAAGACCCGCTCTCGCCGGTGGGGCGCTCCCACGTCCGAGGCACGAATGCACGTCCAGCGCGCGTCGTACCCTCGGTCGGCCAGGGTTCCGAGAACGGCACCCAATGCCCGCAGATGATGCTGCTCTCCGCTGTCTCCCACACACCACGGGCACTGCTCCAGATCGCCACCGGCTGTCGGGGAAGAGGCAGTTGCTCCGGCGGAGAGGATTCCACGGACGTTTTCGATCACCACCAAGCAGGGTCTGAGTTCGGAAATCGCGTCGGCTATGTTGTGCCAGATACCCGAGCGCGTGCCGTGCGTCAGCCCGGCACGCTTGCCGGCCACCGACAGGTCCTGGCAGGGGAAGCCTGCGGTCAGGACGCAGACGGGTTCTATCTGCGACCAGTCCACCGCGGTGATGTCGCCCAAGTTGGCGACCTCGGGCCAGTGCTGGTGCAGGATCGCGGCAGCCTGCGGGTTGAACTCCGCATGCCAGGCCATCTGGCCCCCGAGCACGGCCTGCACCCCGAGGTCCAGGCCGCCGTAGCCGCTGCACAGCGACCCGATGAGCCGGCGCTGCCCTGCCCTCGCGCTCATCGCGACCGCCGGGGGGTGATGGAAGCTGATCCTGCTGGACGACTGGGTGCGGTTGCGGCGGGCACGGTCGACGCAGCCAGGGCCGATGCCCCCTGGGCCGCCTGGGCACGCTCCTCGTGGGAGAGCAGGCGTGCACCGGCGTACCGGTGCTCCAGCCGCTCGGCCTGGCGGGCCAGCAGCTCGGCACCAGCGTCAGCTGCTGCCCGTGTCCGGGACAGGGCCAGGTCGCCGCGCTGGACGATCCGCTGGCGGACCGGCTCGGGTTCAGCGATCTGCCGCAGGTCCAGCACCGAGAGCTGCGCGGAGGATCGGAGCGCCGTGCCCAAGGACTGCAGAACGTCCCCCGAGACACTCGCGGCCAGCGCGTATGCGGCGGTCAGGTCGCGGTGCTGCGGGTCGGTGACGCCCTGAGTGGAGCGGAAGGCTGCCGTGGAGACCCACTGGAAGTGCAGGGAGTTGAGGTTCTTGAGCACGCTGCCGAGGGCGCCCAGGGACGGGAACTCCCCCGCCTCGCCGGGGCCGGGCAACGCGCCTGCCCAGTCGCTGAGCTGCCCCGCCATGTCCCGCACGGCACCGGCCGCCGTGGACCCGGTCCGCTGAGCGTCCTTCATCGGCGGCCCCGGGGGACGGAGGCCGTGGCGGCGGCGTCGAGACGGGCGGCGGCGCCCGGGTCCTTTGCGGTGACGGCCGGCCCCGGGGCGGTCCGCGACGTCGCTGGTCGGCGGCGCAGGCTGTCGACCAGGCTGGCGCGGGACTGCCGAAGGATGGTGATCCGGGCCCCCATCTGGGCCTCGGTCTCGTACAGCCGTCGGCTGAGGTGGGCGGCACTGCCGGAGTGGAAGAGGTCGACGCGACGCAGCGCAGGGGGGCGTGCGCGGTTGGCCGCCTGATGGGCGTGCTCCATGACGCCGACCAGGGACGAGAGGGCCTCGGACGCGATGGAGGAAGCGAACTGCTGGGTCCACATCTCGCCCGTGGAGGCGGCGTGCAGCCGGTCGGTGGTGGTCAGGCTCTCCCACTGGATCGCCATGGCCGCGATGAACGCGGAGAGCTGCTCGATGTGGCCGGCCAGCAGCACGGCGGCCAGCTTCGGGGGCCGCTTGGCGGAGCGGCGAATGCTGGTTCGGATCTCCTGGAGCGCGTTGGCGACGGCCGACATCCGCTCCAGGTCCTCGGGAAGGATCTGGATCCGGGGGATGTCGTCGGGGAACCACGTGCTGTCGGTGATCATCGGCCGGCCCCCGTGAGGAGGCGGGCCTCGGCGGGGATCCGGACGGTGACGGGCCGGGCTGCGGCGAGGGCGTCGGCGAATCCTGCCCACGGCGCACGCTCGGGTGCGGTCGGGGAGGGGACGACCAGGGCGTGCGCGGAGTCGCGCAGGGTCTCGATCGCGTCGTCCAGCCGGTTGTGGGCCCGTGCCAGGGCGCGGTGGGCGTGGCGCTCGATGGCCAGCGGCGGGGGCACGGCGGACCCGCCCGGACCGGGGGACGCGCTGTCCTGGCGCAGCGTGTGCTCGATGGCGAGGCTGAGATCGGCCAGGGCGTAGGACAGGTGGGTGCAGGCCACGGCGAACGGTTCGGCGGCGGTGCGGGACCTGCGGGCCCGGACCAGCGCGTGCCGACTGGTGGTCTGGTGCAGCCGGGTCATGGCCTCCTGCTGCCGAAGGAGTTCGACGACGTCGGGGGCGTCGTCCTCGGGGCTCGGGAACACGAGGTCGGTGCCGAGGCTTTCGATCTGGTCAGCGAGGGCGCGCAGGTCGCGCTGGGTGTGGCGGGTCAAGGAAGGGCTCCTGGGAATGAGTGGGCTTGTCAGCGGGGGTGGCGGGGGCGCTCTGGATCGGCGCGGGCAGCGGACGGCGGTGCATCCTGCTGCGCCTTCCGCAACTGCCGGCGCGGGCGAGCGGTGGCCGGGGCGGCTGGCCTGCCGGTGCTCGTCTGCGCTGCGCGCAGGGTGAGCTGGGCTTCCTCGGCTTCCTCCGCTGCTTGGCGCAGAGCACGCTCGGCGGCGGTCCCCTCGGTGCCGGCCGGGGCGACCGGCTCCAGGTAGTACGCGCTGACCTGGGTCAGGTGCAGTGCCCGGGCCAGGTGGACCTGGGTGAGGGACAGGCGGGCGGCTGCGCGCTGGAATGCTCCGCGGGCGGCGGGTTCCAGGGCGTCGCTCTGCACGTCCCGGTGCTCGATGCGGTCGTCGAGGTGCCGTCCGATGGCCTGGACGTCGGCGAGCAGCGCCATGATGCTCCGCGGCGGCGGGTGGCCGCCGGCGGCCACCCGCCGTGCGAGGTCAGCGACGACGTCGGCCAGTTGCCGTGGGCTCGGCAGGTCGCGTGTGGGACGCGGGTGGGGAATGGGTGTCCTCCTTGGCGCCGTGCGGAGGGGCGCGGCGCCCGTCAGCGGCGGGGGCGGCGGCCGGGCGGCGCGGTGCCGAGGTGGCCGCCGGGCCAGGTGGCACCGCGCGCTCGACCTGGATCCGGTCGGCGGCGGCGCGAAGGTGGCTGAGCAGCCGTTCGGCGTCGCCGAGCACGAAGCTCACGGGGCGGCCCGGGGCTGCGGCGAGGGCGCGCAGCTGCTCCGCGCAGTCCTGGGTGGTCCGCAGCACGGAGGCGATGACCACGCGCTCGGCCCAGTAGCCGGGATCACCGGGCAGTGGGTCGCTGACCAACGTCCAGACCTGAGCGAGGTCCACATCGGGTACGGGCGGGGAGCCGGCGCGGGCCTGCCACAGCACGGTGAGCGCATCGATGGGTTGGGCCCGCTCGGACAGGTCGACCATCGCCTCGTACACCACCCGGTGCAGCGGGCCGGCGAAGTCGCCGGGCAGCAATTGGCCTGCCAGCGACGGCAGCGCGCGCGGCTGCGCCATCAGGACGCCGAGCAGCGTCGCCTCCTCAGCCAGCGCCTGCTCGGCCACGGGGGCCGTGCTGGGCTTCGGCGTCGTCCAGGTCGCGGCACATGCCGGGGTCTGGACGTCGGCGGTGGCGGCGGACCAGACGGCGAAGCAGCGTTCCACCGTGCGCTGCAGCGCGGGAACCAGCTCGACGACGTCGGCGTGGTGGCCCGCGGCGGCGCTGTTCGCGAGCCGCGTGGCGTGCTCGGTCACTTCGCGCCGCACTGCCGAGTCCAGCACCAGGGCCGCGTAGGCGCGGGCGTGGGCGGCGTGGGGGCACGAGGCGATCAGTGTGTGGCCGTAGCTGGGGGTGAAGCCGCGCACTGAGCGGGCCTGGTCGATGGTGCCCATCGCCCACTCGGTCCGGTCCGCCGCGGAGGCACCGGGCGTGGTTGCCGGGTGCCCGGCGCGCTGGCGGGCCAGCAGCAGGCCGAACAGCTCGCCGTGGACCGGCCGGTAGAAGTGTCCCGGGTGGAGCCAGGAACCCACCATCTCAACGGCGGGGGCGTTGAGCAGCAGCGCGCCCAGCAGCGCCTGCTCGGCCATGAGTTCAGGCGAGGCGGAGGTGCTCACGGTTGCCATCGCCGTCAGACCCCCGGGGGTCGATGGGACTTCACGCGCTCCAACTGGTGCATTGCGTCGGTGTGGGCGTCGAGGCGGTCGGTGAGGGAGGACCGCTCCAGCCAGACCCGGCGCCGGCCGAGGGTGTACCAGCGACCGGTGGCCCGGACGGGCGGAGCGGGAAGCAGATCGCTGAGGGGCGAAGTCGAGGGCTTACGAGGACGAAGGAACGACAGCTGGTTCTCCACTCATGGGCGCGGCCAACGCGTCGGTCGGCCGACATCAGGGGTTCGCGGCAGGTCAGCGGGTGCGACGATCGGCGGTTGCACCCGGGCCGGGAAGACAGGCTGGAGCCACTCCCGGGTTGCCGCGTGCGGCGGTTCGGCGACGTCAGCGCGACTGCTCGTACAGCCAGTGCTGGCCGTCGACGGGGTGCAGGCTGCGAGAGGACGCGCTCATCGGGGGCGCCGCGCAGACTCCTGGGCGGCTGGAGGGTGTCCAGCGAGGCTCGCTTGCTGGGCGCCGGTGGGCCGAGGTGCCACGGGAATGCCGGTAGTGCTGGTGGCAGCCGTGCTACGGCGACCACTTACCGGGGTGATGGTGGAGTCCTGGACGTCGCCGAAGACCACGTCGTCGAGGACGAAGCCGCCGCCCAGCGGCACATCGACCTGTGTCTGGACGCCCTCCATCTCACGGACCTGCTGCCAGGCGTCGTCCTCGTCGACTGCGTGCACGGTGAAGAGGAGCGTCGCGTCCTGGGCGACGTGGAAGTTCCGCTTTCGGCTCGGCTCTGCGGGTGAGGTGCCGCGCGGCAGGCTGTCAAGGGGGACTTCGGTCGGCGCCAGCCGGAAGAGGTCGTAGCTGATGCCGTTGAGCCTGCCGCTGATGTAGTTCATCTGATCCGACAGCTTCCGGAGCTTGTGAGCGGCCTTGGCGCCCCCGGGGATCTCATCGGCACGCTGAGCGGCGGCTTCGAGGAAGTCGTGCAGGCCGACTGCGGCGCCGTTGTCGTCGGTACCGACGAGGTCCAGGACCGCGGCAAGATCACCTGCGCTCTCCGCATGCAGCAGCAACTCAGTCCACGGTCCCAGGGAACGGCCCGAATCGCCGGGCAGCCTGCTCAGGCCGGCGCGGTCGCGCACGGCTGACTCGTGCTGGCGTGCCACGTCTTCGTCGGTGGGTTCGCCGGTGTTGTAGGAGTGGATCTGGGCGGTGGTTCGGCCGGCGTTGTCGTAGAGCTCGAAGTCGGGATGGGTCACGGGTTGTCTCCTGGGAAAACGGGTCGGTCACGGCGGGGGTGCCGACACTCCGGTCGCCGGCCACGGGGATCAGGGCGAGCGTTTGGCGGGAGTCGGCCGGGCGGCGGCAACACCGGTGCCTTGGGCCACGAGCCCGGTCCAGTCCGCCAGGCCCGGGAGCATGTCCGAGGCGGCGGCAGCGGCAGCGGCGCGGGGAGAGGGAGCCGGTGCCGCCTTGGCGAGGCTGCTCGGGCTGTGGAGATCCGCGAGGTAGGCGGCGACCTTCTCCTCCCACTTCTTGTTGAGGATCGCCCCGCCGACCACGCGCGCCACTTCGGTGGGGCAGGCGACGTCGGCGAGCTGCTGGCAGGCGGAGGAGCGCGAGCCCGTCCAGGGGTGGTCGACCGGCATCGCCACCGTGATGGCTGCCTCCGGCACCGTGTACTTCCTGTCCTTATCGCTCGCCCAGTACCAGCCGCGGATCTTGCTGGTCGTGCCCGGTGCGGTGCGGTCGGCGGAGAACTCGTTGCCGCCGCTGGTCTTGCGGTTGCCGCGGGTGTTGACGCGTACGCCCTCGGGCCAGCCCAGCGCACCGGCGAGTGTGCGCGGGGGAACGGGCTCGGAGGGGTTCATCGCGGCAAGGTTCACGAAGTGGTGTCTCCCGGCCACCAGGTACGCACGGCGTCGGTGGGCAGCCACGCCCACGTCGGCGGCGTCCAGCCGCTCGTACTGCGCCGAGCACCAGTCCGCGCACTGCAGCTCTATTGCGATCTCTTCCAGCACCCGCTCGGGCAGTGCAGCGGACTGCTCCATCGCCAGCCAGCGGAGGTTGTCGTACCGGGCGGTGAGTGCGAGGGACCAGATCACGGTTTCGGCGATCAGGCCGATGCGATCGTCGCTCATCTGTGGGATGAGCGAGCGCGCCTCCTCGAAGCTGATCAGGGGTCCGGTGAAGCCTCCGTACTGGTCCCAGTCGGGGTCGCTGCAGATCCCGCAGCTGTCGGGGTCCCCGCACTCGCCGCTGTCGTGGTAGTGCCCGAACGTTGCCTCGCAGGCGAGATCGAAGGTGTCCATGAGCAGGTCGAGGTTGTTGTGCTGATGCCCCTCGCGCTTGCCGGCAGGCGACCAGACCTGGCACGGGGCCGAGACCATCAGGCCCTCGACGTACCGAAGCGCTGGATGGACAGGGTCCAGGCTGCGGACGTCGCAGACGATCCGCTGGTGCCCGGCGGCGACCGCGGTGGCGGCTGCGTCCCAGGCCAGCTCGACGCCGACGATGTCGAACGCGGACCCGCCTTCGTCCAGGATGCGCAGGCCGGTCTCCCAGCCCCCCGCTCCTGCGAAGAGGTTGACGATCCGCTGTGGATCGCCGGGCTTTGGCGGGAACAGCCACGTCACCGGCCAGGGGTGGGCCAGGGCGACGAGTTCGTCGTGGGTCCACGGACCCATCGGGGTATCCTGGTCCGGCCATAGGTCGCCGGCGGTCGACAGCCGGGGTCGGAACTCGTGCGGCGGGACGTCGGGGTACCTGTAGGTCGCTGCTGAGGGCACTCCGGGCGAGCAGTCCGGAGCCGGGTCGGGGTCAGGCTGCATCGCCGCGGCAGGACCAGGGGGAGCATCCGCCCGGCTCTTCCTCATCGAGCAGTTGGAGGGCGTCGACCTGCCGTCCGGCCCATTCGCGAGAGGACACTCGGTCGATGGGTGCCTGGTCCAGCGGCACTCGCGACCGGTGCAGGAATGCCTGGCCCAGCAATGGGTTCCCGCCTGCATTCGCTCTGGCGTTGCCGGCCCGGATCGCAGCGTCGAAGGCCACGACGTCGGCCCACTCCTCCGGGGAGTTGTCACGCAACTCGCGCCACTGGCCGTTGCCGTGGAACGGGCAGCCCAGGCAGCTGCTCTTGGGCGTTGAGCCGAATCCGTGCTCTGTCAGCAGTCGGACGCAGTCCTCGCGGGTCATGTCGAGGTCCAGGAGCGGGAAGGTGTTCTGCATGTACCGCACGTCGGCGCTCTTGGCTCGGTGGAACTCGTCCACGGAGATGCCGATCCACTGCTCGACGAACACGCCCTTGGGGATGCGCGCCGGATACGGGTACCCCAGCAGTGCCCTGACCTGTGCTTTGATCGGCTTGATCTTGTACTCGCCGGTGCACTGGCGCCTGGTCATGCCGTCGCCGCCGTCGGGGTTCTTGATGTACAGCGGCATGCTGGCGAACCGGTGGCCGGGATCGAGCGCGTCGGCACGGATGTTGCCCGAGGAGACCCGCAGCAACGGGATTCCCGCAGGCGCGGCGATCTCGCGCTCTATTCGGTCCAAATGGGTATAGACCGCGGCGGGTTCCCAGCCAGTGTCCGAGAAGACCGCGTAGTCGAGCCGCGGCAGCGTCCCAAGTGCCGACAGGAGCAGGAGAGTTGTGGACTGCACGCCGGCCCCGAGGCTGAGTGTGCGCAGCGCCGGCTGGGCCGCCTCGGGTTCCGCGGCGGGGAAGTTGCGGCTGGTCACGGCAGCCACCCCGCCTCGGTGTCCAGAGGAAGGGACCTCTGGTGTCCCAGGCGCGGTGCTGGGGGCGCCTTGGCCAGCGCGCGTTCGGTGATCGCGGCGGTCTGGCGGGCGGAGGCGGCGCCGATCTCGTCCGCGCCCGGCTCCCGGTACCAGGGCCGCAGGTTCAGCAGCGTGGGCCGGATTCCGGTGGCCAGCAGCAGCGCGCTGCCCTTGGGCAGGGCGCGGATGGCGTCGGCCGGCAGGATCCGTTCCTGCCTCATGGAGGTGGAGGAGGAGCGCCCGGATTCGCTGGTGGAGTGCGAGACGGTCTCGACGTCGTGCTCGCCCACCAGGCGGCTGAGTCTGTCCGCGAAGTCGGCGTCGTCGATGCCGCTGCCGACCAGCTTGATGGTGCTGGCCGACCACATGGCGTCCATGCCGGCCTCGCCCCAGCACTTCTGTCCCTGCCGGTAGGACTGCAGGATGGTGATGGGGATGACGCCGCGGCTGCCCAGGTGGGAGTACAAGTCCGGCAAGTCCGAGATCTTGCAGACGTTGGCGGCCTCGTCCAGGATCGCGAGGCACGGCGGGTCGAGTCGGCCGCCGTCGCGTTCGGCCTGGACGACGGCTGTACGCATGACCGCGTCGGCAGCGGCGGCGATCAACGCGCTGGCGCTGCCTCCGCCGTCCTTGGACAGCAGGAACAGGGTGTCGCGGGAGGTGGCGAAGCTGGCGGGACGGAACTCGGGCAGGTGCGGCTGAGGGCTGACCCAGGCGGCGATCTGCGGGTCGAGCAGGCAGCTGGCGTACTGCCGCGCCGTCTCGAAGATCCCGTCCCTGGTTTCGACGGCGCCCGAGACCGTGCCCTGGAGCTGGTCGGCCACGGCGAGCAGCCCGGCGCCCTTGAGCAGGTCGATGGGGGTGCGGTCGGCGGGCTGCGCCAGCCACGCCAGGACGTCGGTGATCGGCCGCCCGTCCCGGGCCGCGGCGAGGAACAAGGCGGTGAGGGTGTTCGCGGCGGCCGTGCTCCAGAAGTCGCCGGCGTTGCCGTCGTCCACGCTGGCGGCGACGAAGTGCCCGGCCAGCCTCCTGGCCCCGCCCAGGTCCTGGGCGTCGGCGAGGATGTCCCACCACATCGCCTGCGGAGCGTGGGCGATCTGCTGAGGGTCCATCGTCCACACCTGGCCGACCCGGGCGCGGGCCTCCAGGGATGCGGTGTAGGCGTCCCTGGCGGCCTTGTTGCTGGTCAGGAGGACGGGGCCGGGGGCGCGCAGGATGGCTGGGATGGCCAGGCTGGTCGTCTTGCCCGAGCGCGGCGCCATGATCGCCAGCAGCACGTCCTCCCACGAGGAGCGGACCTCGGTGCGCCCTGCGAGGGAGCCGAGGAGGACGCCGGTGTCGTCCGGGGCGATGTGCTTGCGCTTGGCCAGGCTTGGGCGCAGGTCCCGGGCCCGGGTGGTCATTTGTGCAGGGAGCAGTCCGGCGAGTTCGCGCCGTCCGGCCAGTCCCGACGAGGGAGAGCGGTGGCTTAGCCACAGCCGCAGCCCCACTGCGCCGAGGGCCAGCACCAGGACGGCCGGCAGGATTCGGGCGGTGAGAAGGAGCGTGGCGGGAGCGAGGCGGGGCCACAGCTGGTCGGGGTGAAGGGCAGCGGTGACCGGGGCGAAGGCGGCGGTCTTGGTGCCGGTCAGCCACGCGGTGGCGTTGCCGGTCGCCCAGGCGGCGGAGCCGTAGGCGGTCAGGAGGGCTGCGGCGCCGATCAGCGCGGCCAGGGCGGCGTCGGTGCCGGGCGTGGGGGAGGAGGAGGAAGGGGAGGAACGTTTCTGCAAGTGGGGCCTTCGGGCAGGGCGGAGCCCGATCGGGCTCCGGGTGCCGGGCCCGCGGGCGGGGAAGGGCGAAGAGGGGGAGGCGCGATGGCCGGCACTGTGGCGCGGCGGGCGCGGGGGAAGCCCTGGTTAGGGGCGATGCGCGCGGGCGATGCCCGCTGGGGCGCTGGTGGTCGCCGCGACGGCGACCGGTCCGCCGCGGCGCGGCAGGCTTGTCGAGCGGGTGGTTGCGGCCCGAGCCGGGGCGCCCGCTGCTTCGGGTTGCCACGGGCTGTGGGGCAGGCGGCTGCCCGGACGGGGGCGGATCGTGACGCCGCCGTGGGGGAAGGAACGGTCCGACAGCTCGGCTGCTGCCACAGCCACCTGGGCGTTGAGGTCGCGGTACTGCTCGGCGAGGCGGGCGAGCAGTGCGGGGAGGGCGGCGAGTTCCCCGGGGAGGATGCGATGTGCCTCGGTGAGCCAGTCGGCGGAGGTCTCAAGGGCCTCGGCCGCCAGCTCCAGCACTCCGGTGTCGGAGTCGGCCAGGCGATAGAGGACTTCTCCGACCTCGTCGGGTGTGACCGAGCAGTGGACGGCGTCCGCCAGCGCGGTCACAGCCGAGTCCAGTTGCTGGCGTTCGGAGTGCGGATCCGTTTCGGTGTGATGGGCGATGTCCGGGACGATGTGGGTGACGTATCCGCTGTGACGGAGCATCCGTTCGGCACGAAGGGTTCGCCGCTGCGTCTCCTCGCCGGACAGGCCGTGCAGTTCCAGCGCGTGCTCATCGTTGGCGCTGTACTGCCGGAACCCGGCTCGGCGCAGCACGGCGTTCGCCAGTGGCTCGGTGTTCCCGGTGACCGTGACGCGCAGGCCGCGGTCGGTGATGGTGCGGTAGAGGGTGATGTAGCCGGAGGGTTCCAGGACTGCTCCTGCCTGTTGGACTGGTCAGCGGTGGCTGTAGGGCGCGGTGACCTGGTGGGCACCTGCGGCGGGTCCTTGCGGGTGGGGACCGGTTCCTTGGACGACGGGCCCGGCGCCGGTGGCGGGGAAGGTGGGGGAACCGACGGTGGCGGCCTGGGCGCGGTCGAACTCGTTCTCGGTGGGTTGAACGGCCTGGCCGAGTTCGGCGACGTCCAGAGCGGAGAGGGTGAGGGCGTTGCTGGCTGCCAGGAGTTGCGAGGCCAGCGCCTGCCGGCGGGGCAGCTGCGTGCGGTAGACGGCGAGCCCCGCCTCCCGGACGAGCCGGGCCAGGGCGTGGGCTGGACCGGGGACGAGGAAGAGTTGGTGGAGGGTGTCCGCGACTTCTTGCGGGTCCTCGCTCTCGGCCAGCAGCTCGGCGATGCTCTCGAAGGCGGCGGTCGCTCGTGCTGCCGCTGCGCCGACGGCACTGTGGCGAAGGGCGCTCATCGGCGCCGGCCGGTGGGTGTTGCTGCCACGGACAGTGCGGAGGCGCGGGACGACGGCCCGTGCCGCCGGTCGAACAGCTGGCAGACGGCCAGGGCCAGGGGCCGGGAGGCAGCGGTCTCGTGCACCTGACCCCGGGCCGTCATCAGGGTTGCCACGATGCGCGCTTCATAGGCGCTGACGCGGATCAGGGCCCAGCGGCACACCTCGGGCTCGCCCGCCGGGGCGATGCCGGTGGCGTGCAGGACGTCACGGCAGGTCAAGGTGAAGCGGGAGTCCGGTACGGACGGACCACCGGGGTCGGCCCGAAGCGCGCACTGCCATACCAGCCGGGCCGCCCGGTGGCCGGGCTGCCGAAGGGCGAACCGGCGCAGGTGCTGGTCGAGTTCGAGACCGAGCCGGTCCGCATCGAGGGCCCCGGTGCCGATGTCCTGGTTCCAGGAGTCGAGCAGCCGCACAGGGGCGGTGCCGGGCCTGCGGCCGGTCTCGATGCCGTGCAGGACGTCGCGGGTCCGGCTGTGGCGTGAGATGTAGGGCTGGATCATCGAGGGCCCCCGGGTACCGTGCTGCCGTGCTCGGCGTAGCGGGCAAGGCGGGCGCCGAGGTCGTTGAGCCCGGCGACGAGGCCGGGGTGGTGGCCGGTGGTGTGCACTAGGCTGTGCAGCGGCTGGCCGGTCAGGCCGTGTCGCCGCTTGTAGTGGCAGTTGGACCGGCCGGCGTCCAGGAGGCGCAGTCTCTGGGCGGAGGCGTAGGCCACCGACTCGCACAGAAGCCAGGTGTAGGTGTGCAGTTCGCGCTGGCGGGTCAGGTCGATCCCGGCTGTCCACAGGGAGAGACGGTCCCTGTGGACGAAGGAGAGGAACCCGCCGACCAGGTCGTTGCCGTGGACGGCGGCCAGCAAGATCGCGCCGGGCACCTGGGCCAGCGGGGAGAACATGCGGGTGTTGTAGAGCGCCGTGCCGTGCTTGTCGGCCGTCTCGGTGACCAGGCGGTTGAAGGCGGGCAACGCGGCCAGCATCTCCCGGCCGCGCAGCGGCACCAGCTGCAGACCGGCCTCGGTGCCGCGGCGGTGCTGGCGCAGCATGTCCCGCGCGGCATGCCGGTTGGCGAAGGAGTCGGCGAAGCCGCGCAGACCGGTGTCGTCCACAGGGGCGGTGAACGCCAGGTCGGTGAAGACCGCGGCGTCGGCCGGGCGGGCCTGCTGCCACACGTCGATCTGGGCCGGGCTGACGTTGGGGATGACCAGAGCGCTGGCACCTAGGTCCCGGGCGAGGACGCGGCCGTGGTGGAGGGTCGAGGCAGCGCTCTGCGCGGTGGCGCCCCCGGCGCCGCCGTACTCGGCGTACAGGGTGCCGGCGACCAGGACCGGTGAGGGCCAGTCCAGTTGGGTCTGCGCGTCCAGCAGGAGGCGGTCGTAGAAGGGGCTGCTGGCGACCAGGTTGAACGCGACGGTCTGGGCGGATTCGTCCAGGTGCAGGTAGTGGCGGGCCAGGATGCGCTCGGGAGAGGCCGCCTCCCAGGCCGCGGCGAACTGGTTGCTGTGCCAGGGCAGTGCTGCGCGCACGGGCGGCAGGTCGCTGGCCCGCTCGAACCAGCGGACGGAGGTGGTCGTCATCGCGCGGCACCCACCGGAGTGTCGGCCGCATCGACCTGCAGGTCGAGGGCCTCGATCAACGCGGCGGCGGTGGTGTCGACCTGCTCCAGGTGCTCGCTGGTGTACAGGATGCTGCCGGCCAGACTGAGGGAGCCGAAGCCGCCGGGGGTGCGCGCACCGGCCTCCAGGTGTAGATCGACGGACAGGACGCCGTCCACGGCGGCCAGCTGTTCGGGCTGGGCGAAGGAGCGCACGATGCCGCCGGCCGGGGCCGCGATGTTCAGCGTGGTCAGGATCGGCGCATCGGTGCGGGGCCGGATGTTGGGGCGCTGGCCCACGGCGAGCTGGGCGATGGCCGTGCGGATGTCCAGTCCGTGCTGGCGTCCGTACATCTGCCACAGGCCGCCGCCGCCGGGGCGGTGTCCTGCCTCGCCGAAGTACCAGCCGTCGGCGGTGTGCAGGATCTCGCAGTGCACCACCCCGGTGTCGGAGCCCAGGATCGCGGATGCCTGCAGCGCCAGGGCGACGGCCTTCTGAGCCTCGGCGTCCCCGGGGGGCAGGGCGGTGTCCCACTGGTGCTGGTCCAGGGCGGTGATCAGGGGGGCGCTGTAGAGCGCGGGGAACGCGCCCAAGAGTTCGCCGCGGAACAGGTAGAGGTCGACGGCGTACTCCCGGATGACGGGCAGGTACTCCTCTACGAGGAAGGCGGGCAACTCGTGCAGGCTCAGCAGCAGTTCGCCGGCGTCGAAGCGGCCGGTGCTGTCGCTGGGCTTGCGGTCGAAGGCGCCCTCGGCGATCAGCTCGTGGAGGTGGTTCTCGTCGCGGACGACGAAGGTGCTGATGGTGCCCGCACCCCGGGGGGGCTTGACCACCACGGGCCAGCCGAACTCCGCTGCCGCCAGCGGGACCTGCTCGGCTCGACGCAGCAGGCGGTGCCGGGCGACGGAGACGCCGGCGAACTCCAGCGCCGTCTTGGCGAGGTCCTTGTCGGTGTGCAGCAGCGCCGCCTTGACCGGCAGCCCGGGAAGGCCGAGGCGTTCACGAAGCCGGGCGCACACGACGATGGCTTGCTCGTCGATGGTGACGACGCGCTGCACGCCGTTGGGCAGCTCCTCGACGATGCGGGCCAGTTCCGCGACATCGGTCCAGCTGTCGATGCCCAGGACGGCCGCAGCCCCCGGGGTGGAGCGGCGGCGGTCGGCGACCATGGGCGAGGGGACCAGGAGGCTGACGGTGTGGCCCAGTTCGAGGAGGGTCTGCTCCAAGAGCGGGTTGCCGCTGCTGGCTACCAGGACGTGCATAGGGTGGGTTCTCCGGGGTGCAGGTGGAAGAAGGGGGGAGGCAAAGGGGGGGTCAGCGTCTGCGTCGGTTGGTCGCCGAGGGGTCCGTGGGGGCGCTGCCCGGTGCCGGGTCGAGGGCGGCCCGACCAGGGCCCACGGGACGGTGGCCGCGCGGGCCTGCGGGGGCGGGCGCGGGCTTGGAGAACACCGCCAGGGCGTCCACCTTCTGCTGCTGCTGCTCCTCGGTGACGGGCTCGTTCGCCAACATCGCGACCAGGACCGCGTGCGAGGCCCGCACTGTGCAACCGAGCATTCCCAGCACCACGGTGGCCCGCTGCATGCGGGCGAGCACCTCAGGGAGAGGAAGCCGCTGAGCTGCCACGTGCAGCTTCGCGTAGGGGTCGTATTGGAAGCCGGTGTGGCGCAGGACCGACGGCACGACGTGCCGGGCATCTTGGGTGAAGTCGGTGGCGACGATCCCCAGAGTTGGATGGCGGTCGAAGACGAGATCGAGGTGACGGTCGGCAGGCACGCTGGGCTCCTGGGATGACGTGGCAGCGGGTGCTGCCTGCATCTCCAAGGTGGCGGTGGCGGGGTTTCCGGGCCCGGAAACCCTAACTGTGCTAGGCACCTCGACCGGGTTGCGGCGGAGCGCTCAAGAGGAGGTCTGACCAGCGCAAACGCTGCACTGGAGCGACAGCGGCGGGCCGCTGGCCGAGCCGAGGAATCGGCGGAACTGGTGCCGCGGGCGTCAGGCCCGTCCGGACTTTCTGGATTCGGTGGCGTCGTTCCCCGGAGCGGGTTGCGCTGCGGGGCCGGCCGGTTCCCGGCGCAGCAGCGCGGTGCTGGCCGGGGAACGCAGTCGGGCCGCGCGGGCCCGGTCGGCCGAGGAAGCCGATGGCCGGGCCAGGG
The DNA here is from genome assembly GCF_041262485.1 of Streptacidiphilus sp. BW17. NCBI lineage: Bacteria > Bacillati > Actinomycetota > Actinomycetes > Kitasatosporales > Streptomycetaceae > Streptacidiphilus > Streptacidiphilus sp. BW17. The sequence goes on from NZ_JBGCCR010000028.1 coordinate 37,801, forward strand.
CACGCACCTGGGCGGGCAGCGCTCGGCCGCCCGCTTCGACGGCGAACTCGAACAGCTCCGTGGAGACCTCGTCGAGCGAGTCGTACACGGCGGCGAAGCGGGCCTGCCCCTGCACAGGTTCGAGGTCGCGCACGCATTCGGCGGCGGCCTGGATGACCTCTTGGACGCGGACCAGCAGGCCCGTGTCCGTATTGAGGACCTGGTGCAGGATGTCCGCGGCCTCCTGCGGTGAGGGGGCCGACTGCAGCGCCTCCGTGAGGTGGATCAGCGCGAGTTCCGCCTCGCTCAGGTCATCGACGGTGCTGGGGGTGTCGGCACTCACCGGCTGGCCCCTTCCTGCCCTGCTCGGGCGACGTGTCCCGGGGTGCGGGTCAGTACGGGTTCTCGGTCGTCTTGTCGGCGTCGGTGGCGGCGTCGAGGAGTTCGGGCAGGTCGGCGGCATCGGCCTCGCGCTGGTCGATCCACCAGGAGGCCCGGTCGAGGCCGCGGGCCTGGTCCTCGATGCTCTGCCACTGCTCCTCGGACAGGTCGCCCTCGATCACCAGGGCGGTGTACGCGTCGGAGACGAGCTGGTGGCGCACGCGCTCGCCCCAGGGGACCGCCTTGGCCGGGCCGTCCAGGGGCGGCATGGCGTACTGCTCCGCCCAGGCTGAGGCATCGGCCTGCTCTTGGGCCCGCTTGGCGACCAGCCACGCGGCGCGCTCGGACTGGTCGGTTTCGCGGTCCCGGCGCCAGCAGTCCGTGCACTGGCGGCTGCTGAGCCACCGGGCGAACCCGGCCCTGCGGTCTGCGGGCCGGTCGGACAGGTCGGTAGAGACTTCGTGTCCGCACGAGTGCGTGACATCGAAGACGGTCTGCACGGTCAAGCAGTCCTCCTGGATCAGCGGTGCGCCGCGTAGGCGAGGCGGGGGTCGGTGGGCGTGACGGCGGCGCGTTCCTCGGTGATGGCCTGCCGGGTCACGCCCTGGAGCAGCGTGCTGGTGGCGAGAGCCGCCCGGGCGCGAGGGCCGGGCGTGCGGGCGGTCCGGGTGCGGGGCGCGACCTGTGCCGAGATGCTCGTCAGGTCGCGGCTGACGCCGTCCAGCGCGGTGCTCGCCTGGTTGAGGGCAGCAGTGAGCTGGGGGAAGTCGATGCGGGCCGGGTCACCCTGCAGCTGGGCGGTGACGGCGTCGAGCAGCCGCTTGAGCGCGGTCAGGGTGGTGGAGCGCGCAGCCAGACCTGCAAGCAGCTTCTCGTCGCCGGAGCTATTTCCCCGGGCGGAGGGCGACTTCGAGGCGGGAGCAGCACTCTCTGCGGGGACCGGGGCGGCGTCCTGGGTATCGGGGGCTGCGCGACCGCGGTCCAGGGCCTCGGTCAGGGCGACCGCGTAGGGGTTGGTGGAGGTGTACTGGGCAGCGTTCTCCGGCTTCGGCTCGAAGAGGAGGTCGCTGACGACGTGCCAGCCGGCCGACCGCAGGCTCGCGACCGCCTCGCTCGCGCGGGCGACCGTGTCGCGTTCGGGCTCGCTCAGGGCTAGTAGGTCGTCGGTGACCGGCTCGAATCCCGCGTTGAGCAGCTGGGCGGCCACGTCCGGATCGTGGCGGGGGTTGGTGGCGATCACGCCCAGTTCGTGGTGGCGTCCGACGGCGACGTCGTGCTTGGGGGCCGGGCGGCCGGTCACCACGAGCGGGTGCTGGCCGGCCGCCGCGGCGATGGGAGAGGGTGGCGCGGTGTAGTCGAAGGCGGGGTCGGCGTCGACGGTCAGCCCCAGACCGCGAAGTCCGGCCACCGTCTGCCGCATGTGCAGGTATGCGCTGCCGTCCGGGGTGCCGGTGAACGCGAAGTCGTGGGTGCCGGGGATCGGGACGAACCCTCGGTCGGCTAGCATCCGGCGGGCCTGGTAGCTGGCGCCGTCCAGGCCGCTGGCGCGGGCGCCGAACTGCGGGTCGCGGCTGATCGTGATCGTCTGCGGGTCTATGACTGGGCTCCTTGGGTCGCGGGTCGGGCTCAGCGGCGCGGGGCGGACGCGCTGTGGTCGGTCCGGACCGGTGCCGTGCTCTGCAGGACGGGGCCGTTGGCCAGGCGGCTGACCGAGGAGCTGCGGGCCGCGGAGGCGCGCGGGCTGGCCTGCGCGGGGGCCGCTACCGGCAGGGCGGTGCGCAGTTCGGCGAGGTGGCGCTGCGCCTGGGAGAGGCCGGTGGACAGCTGGCCGATGTCGTGGGAGAGGTCGCCGAGGAGCGCGGTCAGCGGCAGCCGGTCCTCCGGCGGCAGCTCGGCGCACCAGTCGGTGACGGTGGCCAGCAGCCGGTCGAGCTGCGGGAGCGCGCCGACCTTGGCGTCCAGGGCGACGCCGAGGACGTCCGCGATGTCGCGAGTGTCGGCCAGGTCGGCGACGTTGCCGCGCTCGGTGGCCAGGTCGTCGGCCGCCTCCGACAGGGACGCCATCGTGTCGGGGGCGGCGGTCAGCCCCTGGGCGAAGACGCTGTATCCCATGGCCTGGAGTGCGCGGGTGGCACGGGCGGCAGAGGACAGGGCCTCGGCATCGGTCGTGCCGTCCGGCGCGAGGTAGACGTCGCGCAGCGGACGGCCGTCGTAGCGCCAGCCGAGCCGCTGCAGGGTCTGGGCCGGCAGTCCGACGGTGCTGTCCTCACCGGCGACGGCGGCGACCAGGCCCTCGTGGGGGTGGCGGGCGAAGGCGACATCGGGGGCCCCGATGCTCAGTTCTGCCGTGCGGGTGTCGGGGTCCTCGATGCCGATGTCCGCGGCGCTGAGGTAGTACGCGGCTTGGGCAGCGCGCTGAACGGCGTCAGGGCCGCTGAGCCGGAAGACGTCGGCCTCCTCGGTCGCGACGAATCCGGCACCGGTCAGGATCGCCATCGCTCCGCTGGGCAGCGCCGGGCCGGTGGTGACGGTGACGTGGTCCGGCGCCGCCTGGAAAGTGACGAAGTGGCCGGGGTATGTGGTGTCGGGCAAGGGCGTACTCCTGGGCAGGGGGATGGGGATGGCCAACGCGCCTCCGGTTCTCGGCAGCGCCGAGACGGGTCAGCGGTGAGGGCCGGAATCCGGGCGGTGTGTCCGCTGGGCCGGGGGAAGAGGTTGAGCTGGCCGCTGAGGCGCGGAATGGGCGAGCCGGCTCGCGGCGGTGGCGGCTCTGGTCCGCGCCGCGGTAGGCGGCCGTGTCTCGCGCAGGATGAACAGCCGGAAGTCCTGGCGGGCCTGGCCGGCGAAGGACTCGTGGATGTCCCCGGTGATCCACACCGAGGCGGTGGGGATCTCGTGGCGCAACTCCAGGTAGTGCCTGGGGCGGGTGCGCTCGGAGGCGAGCAGCCACTCTTCGTCACCCAGGGTCCGCCGGGCCTCCACCCGAAGGTCGCCGCTGGCCAGGAGACGGGTCAGCTCCGGCGTTCCGGTGCGCAGCGTGCGCGTGGCGGCTTCTGCGCTGGCGGCCTCGGCGGTCGACTCGGCGTCCGGGAAGGGTTCCTGGGAGTTCAGCCAGGCGTAGTGGCGCCCCACGTCGGCCGAACGCTGCTGTGGCGCGTGCCAGTTGCGCACCATCAGTCCTGCGGCGATGAACAGGTTGACGGCCTGGGCAGCCGCCGCGACCTGGTCGCGCTCGTGCCGGGAGGGGTGCAGGCGCCAGGCGCCTGTGGATGAGGTGTAGTGGAAGCCGGTCTCGCCGAGGACCTTGCCGACAAGGAGGCGGTCGCGGGGGACCTGAACCCACTCGCCGTCGTCGAAGTTCCAGCCGAAGGTGGCGACAGTCCTGCTCTGGACGCCGGTCCGCGGAGTCACCGGCACGGCGCGGCGGCTGCGGACGGTGCAGCGGTGGTGGCGGCGGCAGCGGGCCGCTGGCGCATCTCCTCGATCCGGGCCAGCAGGTCCTCCTCGGCCTGGTCGCGGGCGGTCGCTGCGTCCTCCAGGACCTCCAGCTGGGTGGCAAGATCCGCCAGCAGGTCCGCGTCGACGCGGCGCTGGCGGTCCGCGCAGATCAGAAGACGAACCCGCTCGAAGGCCGTGGCCGTCTCGGCCTTGGTCAGCGTCCGGTGAGCGTCGAGGACGCGGGCCGCGGCGGCGGTGAGGCGGGCCTCCTGGGCGTGCAGGGCGGCGACGCTGACTCCGAGGGCGGCCTCGACTCGGGAGTCCAGGCGGGTGAGAGAAGTAGACAAGACGGCCTCCGTAGGGCGGTTCAGGGACAGAGGGGGAGTTCGTGGGCGGGAAATGGGGACTGACGACGTCACCGCGGTGGGGCAGCCCGCGTGGCTGCCGTCGGGGCTGCGCTGACCGGGGCGGCGGCCTGCGGCTGCCCCGAGGCCGTTCGCGCGGGAAGAACGGGCGACAGGGCCAGCGCGGCGGAGCGACGCGGGCCGACCAGCGGCGGCCGGGAGGCATAGCCGCACGACTCCCAGGCCGCGAGGGCGGTCGCCAGATCGAGATGCCGGCCGATTCCGTAGTGGGGGCGCCGCCCGCCCGAGCTCTCGGTGTAGAAGGTGGCTGCTTCGCCGGTGGCGGGGTAGTAGCCGAGCAACTCCCGGCTGTAGGGCGCATCATGGGCGGCGAGGACCACCAGGTGGCCGTTGTAGATGTCGGCGGTGACCAGGTCGGACCACGCGGACTTGCCGGACGCGGTGTGCGCGGGGGCCTGCTCGATCCATGAGGGACGGTTCTCTGCGCGGGCACGCTGCTCGGCTTCGCTGTAGATCCGGGTGACCCCGTAGTCGGCACCGGTGAGCAGGTCGACGGCGTCCCGCAGCTGCCGCACGGCGGTTGAGGCGGAGGTGTTGCGGCGCGGCCGGTGCAGGTCGAGAGCGTCGTCGCGCACGAAGCCGGCCTGCTCCAGGTATCGTGCGCTGCGCCGGTCGGCTGCCGCTGCGACCAGCAGGTCCAGGTCGGGCCGGTGACCTGTGGTGATGATGAGCGGGCTGGGGATGGGCTGGAACTCCTTGTGTGCGTAGGGGGCAGCTGGCGATGAAGGTGCGGGTGCAGAGGCGTCGGTGAGGGCGTCCTCCAAGAGCGTCGCCCTCACCGAGAGCGGCTGGCCTTGTTGATCGGCAGGGCGTCACCAGTGGCGGCGCGGGCAACTCCGGCTTGAGCGGAGACGTCCGCGGTGCGGGTGGTGGCTGCTGCGCGGCGTTCGGAGTGCTGGCAGGAGGCAGCCGGGAAGGCGCCAGCCGAGTCGGCCTCGGGCTCGCCGCATTCCTCGGGAAGGGCGTGCCCGGCGAGGTCGAAGTTGATCGCGACCAACCGTTCAGGCGGATTGTCGGTGGCCTCGGCGCCCGCACCGAAGAGTGCCCAGCACTGGCTCCGCTGCCCGTCCGCGCGAGTGCCGGAGCCGTGAAGGATCAGCCGCCAGTTGGCGGTTTCGGCCGGAGGCTCTCCCGTGCCGACCGCCGGGTCGAGCAAGGACACCTCGGCGGCATACCTTCGGGTGCCGTCGAAGAGGGGCGCCAGATCGTGCTGGTAGCGGATCACTGCGCCGCGCAGCCAGGCGAAGGCGGTGAAGTCGCCGTCGCGGAGACCGGAGTAGTCGAAGCGCGCCTCAAAGACACGCTCATGATCGGAAATCAGAGAGCTCTCCAGGGATGTAAGTTGGAGCCGCGCCGCACATCCACGGGGCGTCAGCGGCACCGGACGTCACGCAGCGTTCGTGAGCGCGGCGCCTTTCGACTGCATCCGGGCGTCGGTGTCGAAGAGCTGGAGCTCGGCGGGGTGCAGGAAGTGCTGCACGACAAATGATCTTCCTGCGACCTTCCACAGGCCCCTGCCCCTGTTCAGGGCGCTGATCGCCTGGGTCTCGACGCCGGTCAGGCCGAGGAGCCCGGCGGTGGCGGCGAGCTGGTCGGCCTCCTGCCGGTAGACGATCCGGGTGCTGCAGTCGGTCAGCAGACCCTCGGCCAGGGCACGGCCCCGCGAACCGGCGTCACCGGCCGACAACAGATCGCTCAACCTGTGGATGACCAGCATGTTTGCGATCCCGAGTCCCCGGGAGAGTTTCCACTGGCTCTGCATCCTCTCCAGGAGGAAGGCATGGCGCAGGACGCGCCATGCTTCGTCGTAGATGACCCACCGACGCCCGGCCGTCGGGTCGGACAGCGCGGCTTCCATCCAGGCCGAGGCGCAGGTCATCGCCAGGACCAGCCCGGTGTCATCGCCGCTGGAGCCCAGCCGGGACAGGTCGATCGTCAAGATCGGCGAACTCGGGTCGAACTCGACCGTGCTGGGGGCGTCGAACATCCCGGCGAGGTCCCCCTGCACGAGTCGGCGCAGGGCATGAGCGAGGTCCTCGGCTGCTGCTCCCAGGCGACGGGTCTGGTCACCGTGGGCATCGTTGAGCAGGTCGGGAGTGGCCAGGAGCAGGGCGATGTCGCCCAGCAGCGGAACCCGGCCCGTGGTCTCGGCGTGCACCACGATCGTGTCGAGCGCTACGTCCAGGGCCGTGTGTTCCATCGGGGTCAGATCGCGGGCCAGGACCGTCCGGGCCAGCGACGCGAGCAGCAGCAACCGGCGCTTGCGCACCTCGACCGCCCAGTCCTTCGGGTCGATGCCGGTCGGTGCGGCGGGCGCGTCGAGAGGGTTGAGCTTGCCCGGCATGCCCGGCCCCAGGGCGATCGTGCGACCGCCGAGCGCCGAGGCCACCGACGTCCACTCACCCTTGGGGTCGCAGGGGACGTACACCTTGTAGCCGAAGGCGACGCTCCGCAGAGCGATGCTCTTGGCCAGCGCCGACTTGCCCATACCGATGATCCCGGCGAGCAGCACGTTCGGGTTGGTGAAGCCGTCGACCCGGCCGTACAAAGCAAACGGATCGAAGACGAACTCGGCTTCGGCGTGGACGTCCCTGCCGATGTACATACCCCCGGCCCCCAGACCGCCCTCGGCGAGGAAGGGGTAGATGCCGGCGGCAGTGGCGGTGGTCATCCGGTGCGTCGGCAGCTTGTGGCGTCCGCTGCGGGCGGAGGCGGGGCCGGGCCGGCCGGAGGCGGGGTAGGTGGGGCTCAGTTCGGGGTCGTTCTGCGGCGCGGTGCGCCGGGGCTTCGGCGGGACGGCGGCGCGGGCGCTGCGGCGGGCTTCGACCAGGGCGCGCTGCTCGCGCCGGCGTGTCTGGCGGTCGCTGCGCTGGGGGATGAAGGTGCGGGTGGCGCTGGTGCGGCGCATGCGGCTCCGGGGGGCGTGGGTCAGGGCGTGGGCAGGCCGGGGGAGGGCGAGCGCAGGTCGGCGGGGGTGGCGATCCGGCGGACCTGGGCGGTGCACCACTGGTGGCGCTGGCAGATCGTCAGGACGGTCCGGCCCTCGGGATGTGCTGGGGTCGGCGGTGGTGCTGCGGGTGCGGCGGGGCGGGCGTGGTAGGCCAGGTGGAACTGGTCGGCCGCCTGCCACAGCCGGATGCGGGCCGCGTGCAGGTGCCCGGCGGTGGCGGGGTCGGTGGGCCGGCATGCGGCGACGCTGGAGTCGAGCAGGCCGTAGAGCGCGGCGGTGTGGGCGTGGAAGGCGTCCAGATCGCTGCGCGCGGGGGGTCCGTCGCCGTGGACGCCGGTCAGGCGCAGGACGTCGAGCGCCGTGGTGGCGTGGGCCAGCAGGTCGGGGTCCGCCGCTGGGGCGGGCGGGGGCGTAGACACGGAGGCGCCGATCGTTCACAGGAGGGCGAGGGGCAGGGCGGCGGTGGTGAAGAACTCGGCCTGCTGCCACGTCAGTTGCCGCAGGTCGAGGAGCGATCCGCGGGAGGCGGTCTCGACGGCGGCGCAGGCGGCGCTCAGCTCCTCCGCCGTGTCGGCGGAGACGACCAGCAGTCCGGTCAGACCCACGTCCGCGTGTCCGGCGATCAGTTGCGCCTCGCGGACCTTGGCGTCGGTGTACTCGACCGTGTCCGACTCGGAGTCCACCTGGCCCTTGCGCACGCGCTCGGCGGCGTCAGCGACGATGGTCGCCTTCTGGCGCTGGACTTCGCGCAGCGCTTCGTCCAGGGCTTTCGGGTTGTAGGTCAGCGACAGCGAGCGCCGAGCGCCGCTCGCGAACAGGATCTGATGCAGAAACCCCGCGCCGGTCTCGGTGCGCGGCCACTGCTCGATCCAGAAGACGGAGTGGAAGGCCGAGTCGGTGCGCAGCCGGTCGGGCTCCTCGACCATGACGACGGGACCGGCGGCGGCGGGGTCCGCTGACGGCCGGCCGGCGGTGGACCAGCGTTCGAGCGCAGCGAGGGCGGCGGGGTCGTAGGCGGTGCGGACAGTAGCGGCGATCTCCTTGGCGGTGAGCCAGCCTCCGGGGATTAGGCCGGAGTTGCGCACGGACTGGTCCAGGCTGGAGGTGATCTGGGCCAGTACGGTGAAGGCGCCGACCAGGCCGCCGCCGGCCTGGTCGATCAGGCGCCGCGACTTCTTGAGCGACAGCGCGATGCTGAGGTAGGTCTCGTGCGGGGCTGCGGCCGGTCCGGCGGCGGCGAGCAGGTCCTCGTAGATGGGCCCGGCGACGGGCGTGCCCGGCAGGCCGTGGTCGGCCCAGTATCGCTGCAGGGTGTCGCCAGAGTCGGGCACGGTGCGCTCCAGGACCTGGATGGAGGCGAGCTGGCCGGAGCGGCTGAGCGCTGCCAGGGTGCGGCCCCAGTCGCGGACGTGGCTGTTCTGCGTGCTCGGGTCCAGCAGCGCGAAGGCCCTGCTGGAGATGCGCAGGACGGCGGTGAGCGTGCCGCGGTGAGGGTCGTGCGCGGCGGACAGGCGGCCGTCGGGGGAGGTGACCACGCGCAGGGAGGCGGCGGTGCCGGGCAGGTGCAGCAGGCCCTCGCGCTTGGGGCGGGTGGTGGGTCGGGCGAGCCAGACCAGCTGCCCCCGGGCGCGGCGAAGCCGGTAGCGGCCGTAGATCGGCGCCCACTCGGCCAGGGCCCGTCCGCGGTAGCGGATCAGCACCACGGCCGCGACGGCCGCCCACAGCGGAGTGAGTTCGGCGGCGGCGATCAGACCGCTGGTGAGCATCACGGCCAGGAGCAGGAGCCCGGCAAGTCCGGTCAGCACCAGCTGGGGCAGGGACAGCCCCAGGAGGATGCCGCGGCGCGAGCGGTTGGGGAATTTGATGGTGATCGGTTCCTCGGACAGAGCAGTCCTTCTGGTCGTTCGGAGCGGCGGCTCCCTCGCACGGCATTGAGGGGCGGGGGAGCCGCGCGATGGTCAGGGAGTCGGAGGGCCGGCGGGAGGAGTCGATGCGCCCGGAGCGGCTGTGACCGCCGGAGCGCTGCGGGACGCCGGGACGGGGTGCACGGCCGGGGATCCAGCGCCGGTGACCTGCGGGCCGCCGGTCGCGGGGATCACGGACTGGGGGCCGCCCGAGCCGCCTGCGGGAGCTGGATTGGCGCTGGGGGACGCAGAGCTCGGGGCCGCAGTGGGTGTCCCGGGGGACGGGGATCCAGCCGAGCCCGTTCCCGACGGCTGCGGCGACGAGGAACCCTGGGTGAACAGGGACTTGCCGCCGTCGCCGCTCGGCGAGGAGTCGGCCTGCGGGGAGATGCCCTGCACGCCCTGCCCAGGCCGGCGGATCAGCGGCTGATTGCTGACCTGCTGCCCGCCGCCGCTGCCGCCGCCCTCCTTGGATCCGGCGGTGCCGGGGAACTTGAACGAGGTCGGCATGCCTCCCTGGGGCGAATCCGAGCCCTCGGGCGAACCGGACTGCGAGGACCCGTCCCCACCGAGGTTCGATGGGCCCTGCGGGGCGCCGCCCCCGCCCTTGGCGCCCGCACCCTTGGTGATGGCCATCTGCGCGGCCTTCTTGGCTGCGGCGCTAGCGGTGTTCAGCCCGCTGGAGGCGGTGCGGTGCAGCTCGCTGGCACCGGAGTCGCCGGCCCAGTGGATGAACTTGTACAAGGCCATCGGGCACAACAGCACCAACAGCATGACGACCATGCCCGCGACGATGTCCGACAGCGCGGCCGTCCCGTCCTTGGTGTTCGAGTTGCCGATCGCGCTCACGCCGAGGATGAAGATCACGGTCATGATCAGCTTGGAGAAGACCAACGTCGCGGTGGTCTCGATCCAGCTCTTGCGCCACCGGGCGGCGGGCTCCCAACCTCCGCCCGCCCCAGCGAAGATGGCCAGGGTGACCAGGATCAGGATCGAGACCTTCCTGAAGATCAGCAGTCCCCAGTAGAGGAACGCGCCCACCGCGCACGCCAGGGCGGCCACGGCGGCGATGGTCCAGCCAAGGCCCCCGGCGGCGGTGATCTCACCGACCTTGATGATGCGGCGTACCGCATCGCTCATGGAGGACCCGGCCAGCGAGAAAAGCCCTGCTGAGAGTGCATCCACCACCGTCAGCGCGACCGAGGTGAAGATGAACGCGGTCATCGCGAACAGCACGCCGGTGGCAGTGCCGGTGACCGCCTGGCCGAGGGCCTGGCCGTCGCGCCGGATCGCAGCGCGGGCGAGCTGCATACAGAAGGTTGCGACCAGGATGACCAAGCCGATCGGGAGCACGGTGGCGTAGTTGTCGCGGAACCAGGAGGCGTTGAGGTCGACGGTGGTCGTGTTGTTGATCGCCTGGGCCGCCATGTTCGTGGCGGAGACGGCCAGGTCGCCGAGGCTGGAGGCGAGCCAGTTGCCGATGGACTCGGTGATCGAGTCGGTGACGCCGCCGGGGGTGACGTCGCAGAGCAGTCCCGCGCCGGGCAGGTCGCAGAAGCCCATGGTGGGTTCTCCCTTCCGGGGTGGGGGTCAGGGGTAGACGGACGTGGCGATCGAGGCCAGGGCGCAGTCCTGGGAGGGGCGGCACTGGACGGCGAGCGTCACTGCGCGGGCCTCGGCGCCGTGCCCGGAGGCGGTCCAGAAGATCGACTGATTGCCGGTGACCGTGACCGCGTAGATGTAGGCCGTCGTCAGCGCGGCCGGGTTGGCCGTGATGGCCTGGTTGAACGCCGAGGGGATGTGGGCCTCGGTGACCGTGGCGATGGCGTACTGCTCGTCCGCGCGCATCTGCTGCCACACGTCGGCCGTGGGGACCTGGCTCTCGATCGAGGCTGGGTCGGCGTACTTGCTCTCGCCGGTGAGCCACTGCTTGAGCGCGGCCAGGTGCTGGGGCTGGCTGGTGGTGCGGGTGTCGTAGGACCACAGCGCGGCGGTGAACGCCTTCGCGAAGTCGGTCGGCGACTGGGTGCGGATGGGACCGGACCCGGGCGCTTGCGTGCTCGGCGTCGCCGTCGGGGAGGGGGGCTGCGAGGGGGCTGGCGCGCTGGCGCTGGGAGTGGTGGCAGTCGGGGAGGCGTGCCGGGCGGGGCCGCCGCCCTGCCACCGTGCGGCGAGCACGGCGAGCAGAGCGACGGCCAGGAGCACGGCCAGCCCGACCAGCAGGCGGCGCCAGATCGGCGATCCGCTCTCGCTGCCGAAGGGGGGCTGGGCGGGGGGCATCAGTGAACCGACGTCCCCACCTGCGAGAAGAACGCCACGATGCCGTTGGCGGCACCCAGGAGCAGCGCGCAGCCGGCGGCCACCAGGGCGCCCTGCTTCCCCTTGGCTTCCGACCCGTGGCTGCCGGTGTGGTGGCCCCAGGCCCAGACGACGCCGGAGACGCAGAGCGCGCCGACCGTCGCGATGATCGCGAAGAGGTTGATGCTGTTGACGGTGGACTTCAGGACGTCGAGTCCGGGAAGTCCTCCCTCGGCCGGCTTGATGCCCGGGTCGAAGGCGAGAAACAGGTGCGGCGGGACGCGCAAGAGCACTCCAGGGGATGAGCGGACGGGGCGGTGAGCGGGGAGGGGCCGCGGAAGGTTGCGGCGAACGGTCCGCGGCGAGACGGCAGCGCGGGACCGGGGAAGGCACCGGACCGGAAGGCCGAGAGAGGCCGTGCGGCGGTGGGCCGGAAAGGCCGACGAGGCGGCCTAGAAGGAACGTTTCTGCAAGATCGCTAAGCGACGCGTCGGGCCGCGAGGATCTGCGGTAGCCAGAACGCCAGGGTGTCGATGTCGACGTCCGCGCCGGTGTGCGGAGCGTTGATCACCAGCCCGTCGCCCATGTAGATCCCGACGTGACCGGGGGCCGTCGCGGAGCCCTCGGTGAACAGGAGGTCACCGGGCAGCAGGTCGCTGGGCTGCAGGTTCGCGACGCTGATGGCCTTGCCCTCGGTGACCTGGTCGTAGGTGGTGCGGCCGAGGGTGACGCCGGCGGCCTTGAAGGACTGCTGGACCAAGCTGGAGCAGTCGCAGTGGCCCATCATGTCGGTGCTGCTGTGGGCGTCGGTGCAGGACCCGCCCCACTGGTAGCTGGTGCCCAACTGCCCCATGGCCCAACGGATGGCGGTCTGCACTGCCGCGGGCGCATCGGTGGGGACCTGGTAGCCCGCAGGTACGGTGCCCGGGGGTATGGGGCCGAACTGCGTGCCGTCCGCATCGCACCCGGAGGGGTCTGAGGTACTCGACGCTCCGGGGGAGGGGTGGGGCGAGGCACTGCTTGTGGCAGTTGGCGTGCCCGTGGGGCCGAGCGCCGCGGCCAGTGCTGTCTGCAGGGCTGTGGCCAGCGGCTCCCACTTGGCGTAGGCGTCGGGGTATGCCGACTGCTGCACCGCCTGCGCGGCCTGGGTGACCGTGAGTTGCTGCCAGCCGGGCACCTGCAGGAGGTGGCTGTAGAACTCGGTGCTCGCGTGGACCGGGTCCATGATCTGGTCCGGCGTGCCCCAGCCTTGCGATGGCCTCTGCTGGAACAAGCCCAGGCTGTCGCGGTCGCCGCCGGACAGGTTGCGCAGGCCGGACTCCTGCAGGGCGGTGGCTAGGGCGACGACCTGACCCCTGGCCGGGACGGTCATGGACATCCCGGTGGCGACGATGTCCTCGGCGAACGGGATCTGGACACTGGGCGCGTCCAGGCCCGACACCGCGGTCGGCGCCTTCTTCCCCGCCAGGATGGCCTTGACCGCCGTGGCGATGGCAGATTCGTCGACCGACTGACCGGTCGAGCAACTCGCAGCCGCAACAGCATCGTTGGCCGAGTTGACCGTAGCGGCAGCCAGGCCGAGCAGGAGAGGGGAGCAGAGGATGCCGATGGCCGCGGCTGCGGGAAGTCCCTTGTTCACGGGCGGCGTCCGGAGGTCGTGGGCCGCGCCTGCTTCTGCTCGCCGACATGGGGATGGGTCGCCAAATAGCCTCCGATCATGGCTGGGGCAGGTGGTGCGTCGTCAATTCGGGAAATGCATTCGACGTTCTCCTTGCGGTCGGTGGGAAATCCGTGGCTGGAATTGCCAGGATTTCCGGTCGGCACGTCTGCGGAACGGGTCGGGCGATAGGGGCGGTTACGGCGCAGGCACGGGGCTCCGGTCTGATGGGTGCGATGGAAGGATCGGTACCGACCTGCTGGGCGGTGCAGTTCCGGGGTGACGCAATAGACGCTAGAGACTCTGGGGTATCCCGGGCAACATTTCCTTCCTGCTGCCTGAGCAGGGGAAAAATGTTGCGGTGGGATACCCGTTCCCCGATACGTTCGTATAGCCGACCGGGGAACTCTGCGCCGTGTCCGGCTCCCCTTTTCGCCTCACCATTCAGGAGGTCAGCCTTTGACCTATGCCCTCCATCAGGGCGACGCGCTGCGTATCCTCGCCTCGCTGCCCGACGCATCGGTGGACTGCGTGATCACCGACCCGCCGTACAACAGCGGCGGGCGCACGACCCAGGAACGCGTCGGGAAATCCGCCCGTGCGAAGTACACCTCCAACGACGCGAAGCACGACCTCGCGGACTTCCCCGGGGAGAACAAGGACCAACACTCGTACGGGTACTGGTTGTCGCTGCTGCTCAGTGAGGCCCACCGCGTCACCCGCGAGGGCGGCGCCCTGCTGGTGTTCACAGACTGGCGGCAGTCCGCGACCACCGGCGACGCCCTCCAGGCCGGCGGCTGGCTGTGGCGCGGCATCGTCCCCTGGCACAAGCCCCAGGCGCGGCCCCAGAAGGGGAGGTTCACGCAGAACTGTGAACTGATCTACTGGGGCAGCAAGGGGGCGATCGACGGGTCGCGGAACCCGGTCTACCTGCCCGGCCTGTACTCAGCCAGCCAGCCCTCGGGCCAGGAGCGAGTTCACATCACCCAGAAGCCGGTCTCGGTGATGCGCGAACTGACGAAGATCTGCGTCCCCGGCGGAACGATTTTGGACTTCTGCGCCGGGTCGGGCAGTACCGGCGTCGCTGCGCTCCTGGAAGGCCGCTCCTTCGTCGGCATCGAGGCGACCCAGCACTATGCCGAGATCGCCGAACGACGCCTGCGCGAAGCCCAGGAGCAGGTGGCTGCAGAAGCCCCGTGACTGTTCCGCACGCCGACGTCCGCCACACCGGTGTGCGGAACCCCAATCCGCCGTGGCGCCAGGCGGCCTCGGTGAGCTGGAAAACCCTTCGCCCCCTTCGGGCACCCCTTTTCTACAGGAGAACTACTTGCGCAAGTCCGCCCGCACAGTCCTCACCGCCGCCGCCCTCGGGGCGGCAATGCTGGTCCCGACCGTCACGGCCTCCGCGGCCACCCCGACGGCCACGGCGCGCCCGGCCGCCGTCCGCACCGCCGTCGACTGCGACCTCTACGTGGTCAACACGGCCGCACTGCGGATCCGCACCGGCCCCGGAACCGGATACGCGACGATCGGCCAGCTCAGCAGCGGCGTGCGAGTCGACTCGATCGACATCGCCTACCCCAACTACACCTGGTACAAGGTCCGCACCCTGACGAAGTCCGCCTACGGACTGAAGGCGGGGACGACCGGCTGGGTGTCCTCGGACTACCTGCGGTACATCGGCGGCTGCTACACGCAGCTGGACTAAGTACGACCGGTCGGCTGCGCTGCTTGTTCCGCACACCCTGGCGCACATCGACGTCAGCGTCACCGTCGTGACGAACGGCAGCGCCGCCAACTGAACGGCCCCAAAGCACCTGTGGCGGCATTCCCCCTGCGGCGACCCCTGTTCCCTCCGGTCTCATGAGCCGGAGGGAACAGGGGCTGGCCGAACAACCTCTGGAGAGCACCCTGACCGTAGAAAAGCCTGCCCAGACCATCGCCAGCCCCATCGGCATGGCGGCCACCCCCCGTCACTCGCGCGGGATGCGCGTGGTCGTCCTCATCGCCAGCACCCTTGCCCTGGTGGGCCTGTCGACCACTCCTGCCTGGGCGGCCACGCACCGCGGCGTCGCCGGCTGCTTCGCCTGGTCGTGGGACGACTCGGGGTGGTTTTCGACGACCGTCTACTGGCACAACCGGTGCACCACCGCCCACAAGCTGGAGGTGCAGTGGGACGGCAACGCCTATGCCCTCACCAAGCGCACCGTGCCGGCCAACGGCAGCGGAAACACATGGACCACCTCGGACGCCGTCAAGGGCGTCTACGACCTTGGCCGCGGCTGAGGAGGAGAACACCATCTCCCCTGATTCCGCGCGCCGACGCGCAGCAGCCCTCGGTGACGACCGCGTGCTCGTACGCCCCCGCTACCTCGCCGGAGACACCGACGAGACGGGGATGGCGGACACCGTGCTCGTCAGTGAGTTCCACTGGCCCATGTGGGTCAACGCCCAGGGCGAGCAGTTCGCGTCCAGCCCCAGCCACCAGATCCGAGTGGGGCTGCTGCCCGCGCCGTACACCGACTGGCCCTGGCAGATGGCGTCCCACGAGGACTGCTTCGCGCCCCAAGAGCCCGACTGGACGGCCTTCTTCTCGTGGGAGACACCCCAGGAGATCCTCGCGGCGTTCCACCGGGCCGTCGCGGAGACACTCGACAACGACTACCACCGGCGGAGCAGTTGGTTCGAGCCGCGGCCCCTCGACCACGCGTTCGCCCCTCTGGTCGAAGCAAGCTGGACGCACCACGCTGAGCGTTTTCACACCACGTGTACCTCGCCCGACGGCTTCGCCGTCGCCGCGCTGCACTTCGACGAGGACAGTCCACCGAACCCCGCCTTCGGGTGGACGTTCAGCGTTGGCGCCGGCACCTTGCACTGGGAGGCCATCCTGGGCATGGGCACCCCGCCGCACCTGGTCCGGGCCCTCTTCGCCGCAGTGGTCGACCCGGCACCGGTGAGGCGGCATCGCCACGAACTGCCGGAGGGCCTGGGATCAGCCCTCCAAATCGACCGTGCACCGAGCCCGGAGACCAGTCCCGGACCACCGGTCGCTCCGCACCCCCGCATCACCGAGCCCCCGAGCCGCTCACACGAAGGCCGTCGCCGATGACCGATCCTCGGCGCCAACGCCGGGTCATCAGCTGGTACTTCGCCTTGGCCGGGTTCGTCCTGGCGCTGTGGGGCGCTTGCCTTCCCTCCGTGCAAAACCGACTCCACCTCGGAGTCGGCGCACTGAGCGTCGGACTGCTCTGCACCGCCCTGGGCATGACCGTCGGCCTTCAGGCAGCCGGCCGGATCGGTGACCGGGTGGGCGCGCACCGCCTGATGCGCCCATCCGCGCTTGCTCTTGCCCTCTCCCTGCTCGGCCTCGGATTCTCTAGACAGTTCAGTGTGTTCCTCGCCGAGTGCGCACTGCTCGGGCTGAGCCACGGCGCTCTGGACGTCAGCATGAACATCACCGCGACCCGCTGCCAGCGGGCCTACGGAAAACTGATCATGCAGTCCATCCACGGGGTCTACAGCTGCGGCGCACTGGCCGGGGCGCTCGCCGCAGCCGCCACGGCCGGGCTCGGCCTCGGCCCCCAGACCACGTTCGCCGGCGGTGCCGCAGTCGCGGCAGCGACGCTGCTCGCGCTGCCCGCCGCCACCGGGATCGATGGCCAGCACCGGCTGGCGGAGGCGTCGAAGACCCGTCGTGCCCACACGGCACGTCCGCCTCGGGTGCTCGTCGTCCTCAGCGCCGTGGCGGCGGCCAGCCTGCTCGGAGAGGGAGCCGCAGCCGACTGGTCGGCCGTGCAGATGCACCTGACGCTGCATGCCGAGGTCGCCCTGTCGGCGGCGGCCTACGCCTGCTACTCGGCTGCCATGGCCCTGAGCCGGTTCTTCGGCGACCGCGTCGCCCAGGCCCTTGGCCCGGTCACCCTGGTTCGCGCCGGGGGCCTGCTGGCGGCGGCGGGGCTGGGAGCCGGCCTCCTGGTCTCCAGTCCGGTCCTCGCGCTGATCGGCTGGGCCCTGTTCGGAGCGGGGCTGGCCGCCGTCGTGCCCTGCGCCGTCACCGCTGCCGCCTCGATCCGCCCGGGCCGGTCAGGCCAGGACATCGCCCTGGTCAGCTCCGCCGGATACCTCGGCATGGTCATCGGGCCCGCCGCCATCGGCGCCATCGCTAGCACCACCACCTTGACCACCGCTCTGACGCTGCCCGCAGCCCTGGCGCTGGCCGTCAGCGCCGCTGCGGGCAGCGTCCGCCCCCAACACGTGGAGATACCTGAATGACCACTGCCCCCCGATGGGCTCTGGCCGACTACAACGGCGTCATCGGACGCCAGGCGGGAGCCGACGACTGGGCTCGCCTGGCCCGCGTCGCCGGCTGGCACCGTGACTCGCTCGCCCCCTTCCAGCAGCTCTTCTGGAGCCTGCGCCCCGACTACGACCGCGGACTGATCACCGCGGACCGGTTCTGGGCTCGCATGGGCTGCCCTGCCGATCGACGCGAGGAAGCATCCGCAGCGGACACCGGCATGTGGATGCGGGCCGACCAGCAGGTCGTCGATCTGCTCCGGGCCGCGCGCCACCGCGGCATGCGGCTCGCGCTGCTCTCCAACGCGCCGGACGGCGTGGCCCGCGCCATCGAACAGACGCCGTGGGCCAATGAGTTCGACGTGCTCCGCTTCTCCTGCGACCTGCACGAGAACAAGCCGCATCCCTACGCCTACGAGGCCACCTTGACCGCCATGGGAGTCGAACCCGGCGAGCGCCAGCACGTCCTGTTCATCGACGACCGCCTGGACAACACCCAGGCAGCACGGCAACTCGGCATGGCCGTCTACCACTTCACCGGCGACACCACCGACTTCGTCCGGCACCTGACCCAGCACGACGGCACTTCCACCACCTGCGAAGCGCCGGCGCACTCGCGTTCCGCTCCTGCCGCCAGCGCAGTCGGTGCCCCCGTGCACGGCTCTCGCCACCTGCTCTGACGCCGAGGAGACGCCCATCACCGCACCCACGCCCGACGACGAGAGGGTCCGGGTCAGCCCGCGCTACCTGGCGGGACCGCGCGTCGACCCCGCCGTCGCCTTCGACCAGCTGACGAGCACGTTCGGCTGGATCAGCCACAGCACCGACGAGAGCCTCTTCTACACCAGCCCCTGCCACCGCGTCCGCGCCGGATTCCTCGGCGAAGCCATGGCCCCCTGGCAGATCACCGCATCCGAATACCCCTTGGCCCCGCCGGACTGGATCGCCGCGTTCGACGGCACCACCCCGCCTGAGATCGTGAACGCCTTCCTGACCACCGTCGCGGACAACCTGGAGACCGTCCCCGACCGGACGTTCCAAATGAACCTGCACTACGTGGACACGGCCATCGCGCCCCTTCGGCAGGCAGGTTGGAGCGTGCGCATCGGAGACCACGACACCACGGTCGACGCACCGTCAGGACTGGCAGGCATCATCGTGCACCGGCACCCCCAGCCCTGGCAGGCAGAGGAGTTCGACCCCTACGACGAGACGTGGAGGATATGGGCGGGGCCACCCGAGGAGCGATGGTCCGCCGAGTTCTCGCGCGACACACCGCTGCCGCTGATCTCAGCCGCCGCCCGCGCCCTCATCGCCACCGGTCCCGTTGAGCGCCACCGAGAGGACCTCCACCCCGCCTGCCTGCCCCACCTGACCGTGCGCCCGGCAGGCCAGCCTGCCGCGGATCGCATCAAGGCTGCGCTCGCCACGTCGCGGTCCGCACCCCCTCCCCTGGCCGTGAGCGGTCGCCCGGCCGGAGAGACGCCGCGGTCGAAGCCCGAACAGGCAACCCGCAGAGGCCGCTGATCCCCGGCGACCGGGCCGGATGCCCTGAAGCGGCGAAGCCCCGCGGCAGTCCGGATGAAGCCCCGAGCATCACGAGCACACCAACAGCGCGGACGAAGTCCACGAGGAGAACGCACTGCCCGAACCCACCGGATACAACGCCTGGGCCGTGCCCAAGGACATCCCATGCCGCCTGCGAGACGCCTATGACGAGTGCTACGACGAGGTGCTGATGGCGCCCCTTCGCGCGAGGCACTGGTCGGCCGTCTACGACACGATCGGCCAGTACCACCTCACCAGCCCCTGCCAGCGCGTCCGCCTCGCCGTCATGCCAGAGGAGTCCCCCGACCTCATCGTGCAGATCGCGGCGTCCAAGCAAGCGCTGCTGGCACCGCTGTGGCACCTCTCCTTCGACGGGAGCACCCCGCAGGAGTACATCGCAGCGGTCACCGCAGAGCTGGCCGACGCAATCTGCAGCGACCCCTGCTTTCCGTACGAGGAGGAGGCCGACCCGCTGATCCTGCCCCACAAACAGGGCTGGACCAGCTGGACCGGCGGGGGCAACACCATGCTCCGCGCCCCGGACGGCACGGCGTCGGTCATCGTCCACCCGCCGCCCTACCCGGACGAGCAGCCCGCCGAACAAGCCGGGTGGGCCTTCGACGGCGTCGGCGCGAAACGCTGGCACAGCACGTTCAGCCACCACACCCCACACAAGATCGTCAAAGCCTTCTACGAGGCCATGACGAGCAGCCTCCCCCCGCTAAGCCCCCGCGGCGCGGTCCTCGACCTGGACCTGGCAAGCCGGCACGAGCGGGAGGCGACGCCCACCTCGCGGGCCGCCACCGCTCAGGTGCGCACCACCTTGGACCTGCAGTCCGACCACGATCCCGACGTGGCGTTCCCGGCGGCGAAGCCGGCACCAGCGAGGCAGCACCCTCCCCACCGGCCCTGACCCGCGGGCCGCACAGCCAGCACCTCCACTGAGGAGAAACGATCTACACCGACACCACCGTGACCCTGTCCACCGGGCAGCGACCGGGCGAGATCGTCGCCCGCATGAGCCAGCCCGACGTCAACCTCGCCCGCGCCCTGGAGCAGCTGGGTTTCACCAGGGCCGGCACCGGAACCCCCCACACGATCGCGGTCGCCGAACACGAGCAGCACGCCGTCGCCGAGACCTGCGCCCGCCTGCTCCACCAAGCCGGGTACATCGTCCACGGCACTGGGCCCCTCGTTGACGACCAGGCCGAGCGCACGCGGGAGGCCGCCGAGGAACTCGACCCCGAAGTGCCCGACACCGACCCCACCGTGGCGGTTTACCGCCACCCTGTGCTGGGCGTCGTGGCGACCACCGCCACACCCGGCAAGGGCCAGGCCCACGGCCTACTGTCCAACAGCGGCTTCCACCTCCTAGAGCACCAGGGTCTGTACGTCCTGCCGTTCGGCGCGCCCCTGGACTACGCCCTGAACACCGTCACGCGCCTCTCGCTCGCGCTCGACCTGACTCACATCCCCTACGACATCAGCCGCGACATCAACCACCCGGTCCCCGGCCAGCCGCTGACCACCCGGGTGCCCGTGGTCCAGCCAGCGACACCGGGAACGATGCCCAACTCCAGCCCGTTCCAGCGCTTCCTCGGCCGCGTCGACCGCTTCTTCGAGAGGATCGGTGACAACCTGGTCAACCTCATGAAGCCGAGGCCGCCCCAGCCGATGTGGCAGCCCGGCAGCCTTCCGCCCGGTGCCCGGTCGGCCGGCACCGTCTGGGTCCAGGTCCCGGTCCAGCAGCCGCCATGGCAGCCGCCAGCCAGCATCACCCCGGCCCCGGGTGTCTCCACGAAGGCGGCCATCGACCACTACGAGCGGTCCCTGGCTCAAGCAGCGAGCAACGCCCGCTCCACGATCAACACCGGTCCCCGCCCCGATGGGCCGGTCGCCACCGGCACCGGCGCACCCGCCGCAACGCCTCAAGCCCACAAGGCGCAGAACCCCGCCCGTAGCCGCTGACCCTGGGGGACTCCCGCCGTGACCACACCCGTACCGCCCACCTCCCTGCCGCGACGCACCAAAGGCGGTGAACTACGCGCCAAACTGGCCAAACTGCTGGCCGACCGTCCCACGGACTCGCTCACCGTCTCCGACCTGGCCCGGCAACTGGGGCACTCCCACGGTGCCGTCCGCAACGCCGCCATGACCCTGGCGAAGCGCGGCGAGGCCGACCAGGTCGGCACAGGCCAGCCGCGGTTCCGCGCGAATCAGAAGACCGCCGCAGCCGCCCAGGCGGCGGTGATCAGCCCACCGGGCACCCACTCACCGCGCGCCCGCGCCGCCACCGCCCGCACGACGACCGCGCCGGCAGCGAACACGCTCAAGCAGGTCGGCCCGATCCGGCGCGCGGGAGGTCAGCTCTACCACCCCCGGGAACTGGCCGACCTGCCCGACGTCGAGGCCCTCAGCCGCCTGCGCGCCGCCGATGTCCCCGTGCTGCTGTACGGTCCCCCGGGCACCGGCAAGACCAGCCTGGTGGAGGCGGCCTTCCCCGACCTGCTCACCGTCGCGGGCGACGGCGACACCACGGTCGGCGACCTGATCGGCGAGTACACCCAAGACGACGACGGAAGCTACGTCTTCCAGTACGGCCCGCTGGTCACCGCGATGACCGAGGGCCGCGCCCTGCTCATCGACGACGCCACCCTGATCTCCCCCAAGGTCCTGGCCGCGCTCTACCCCGCCATGGACGGCCGCCGCCAGATCCAGGTCAAGGCCCACAAGGGGGAGACCATCAAGGCAAAGGAGGGCTTCTACGTCGTCGCGGGCCACAACCCCGGAGTGCACGGCGCTGTGCTGACCGAGGCGCTGTCGAGCCGATTCAGCGTGCAGATCCAGGTCGGCACGGACTACGACCTCGCCGTCGCCCTGCAAATCGACGCTCGCGTGGTCCGAATTGCCCGACACCTCGCCAGCAAGGTCGAACTCGGCGAACTGGGCTGGGCACCCCAGCTGCGGGAGTTGATCGCGTTTCGAAAGACCGAGGCGGTCCTCGGGTTCAAGGCGGCGCTCGCCAACCTCGTCGGCATCGCACCCATCGAGGACCGCGACATCGTGTCCGCCGCCGTCACCAAGATCTCGGGCATCAAGGGAATCGTGCCCCTCACCCTTGGCAACCAGCTTCCCGCCAACTACGCCGCAGCCCCCCAGCAGCCTCCGCACGGCGCCGGAACCACCCAACGGAGCCCCTCACGGTGAGCGCCCACCACCACATCCAACCCTCCACCACCACGCCCGACGACGACGCCGACCTAGCCCGCTGGGACGACGACGGCGCCCCCGCAGCACAGCCCCGCACCTCCCCGGCTGCCTGGCTGCGCGTGGGAGCCGAACTCAGCGACCGACTGGTCGCCCTGTCCGGCCGCCAAGACCTGCTCGTCACCTGCCGCCCCGGCACCCTCAGCGGAGCACCGGCCGCCTACTTCCCCACCCTGTCGGAGATCGAGATCGACTCCGGCCTGTTCGACCCCCTGCAACCCCACGAGATCAACCCGCGGATCGTGGGCGACGAGGATCGCTACCCCGCCGCCTGGGGCGTGTTCGTCCACGAGGCCGCCCACTCCGCCCACTCGGTCTGGGAGCAACCACCCGACGCGGACGACCGCATCGTCGAAGCCGCGCTCCTGCTGGAGGAGAGCCGCGCGGAGGGCCGCCACCTCACCAGGCGGCCCACAGACCGCACTTACCTGCGCTCCAGCGCCCGAACCCTGGTCATGCCCGACATCGCCCGCCCCACAATCGAGGGGATCGACCAGGCCGCCACCGTGGCCGCCCTCATCCTCGGGCGCCGGGACGTCGGCATCCTGGACCCCGGTGAGACCCAAGCTGTAGCGGACCTGTGCGAAAGCGTCCTGGGCGCCGACTTGCTGGCCACCCTCACTGGCATCTGGACCTCAGCCCACCAGTGCGCTGACGACGACACCAGCACCATGCTCAGCCATGCCGAGGACTGGTGCGACGCCCTGGACGCGGCGGCACCTGCCCTGACCATCCCGATCGACCTCACCGATCTGCTCGCCGCGGCCGTGACGATCGCCCTGGACAGCATGGCCGCTAACGACGCCGCGGACTTGGCAGCCCAACTCGCTGCCAAGAGCGCCGTGGCCGCGCAGTCTCAGGCACAGGCCAAGGGCCGCGTCCAACAGGCCGACCGGCGACGCAAGGCCGCAGCCACCGCCTCGTCCGTCTTCAACCCCCGAGGCACCACCGTCAGCCCCGACGGCACACCGCAGCCTTCCCGCAACCCGATCACCGGCACCCGCGCACCCACGCCAGCCGAGCAGGCCGCCGCGGGGAGTCTGAGCCGTGCCCTGCGAGCAGCTGCCTACCGGGAGCGCACCGAGGAGCGGTCCACAAGCCCCACTCCTCCCGGGCGCCTCAACATGGGCCGGGCCCTCGCCCGCGATGCCCAGCGCGCCGCCGGATCGATCCCCACTGCCGAGCCTTTCACCCAAACCCGCCGCCGCAGCTCTCCTACTCCGCCGCTGCGGGTAGGCATCGCAGTCGACGTCTCCGGCTCCATGGAGGACGCCTGCCGACCCGTCGCCTCCGCCGCCTGGATCGTGGCCCGCGCCGCAGCCCTGACTGACCCGGACTCCCGCTCCGCCACCGTCGCCTACGACTACAACCTGACCGCATTGACCCGACCCGGGCACCGTGCACCGGAACGCGTGACCAAGTTCAAGGCCGACGGCGGCGGCCACAGCCTCGGCGACGCCATCGACGCCCTCGACCACGCCCTGGATCTTGGTCGCCCGGGTGCCGGCCGCCTTCTCGTCATCGTTACCGACGCCCTCTACTTCGGCGATGAGACCCCCAATGCGGTCTCGCGCATCAAACGCCTCACCGCCGCCGGCTGTGCGGTACTGCAGCTCACCATGACGGACGAATCCCGCCACCTGCCAGGTACGACCCTCCTCCACCTGCCCCGGCCCTCCAGCGCACCCGCCGCCATCGCCAAGGCGGCCACCGACGCAATCCGCAGGACACGCTAGCCCCGCCCCGCAGGCGCAGAACACCATCCGCAGCCGCTGAACCAGGACCTGCACTCCGACGTCCGTCAGTGAGCGAAGACGATCGGGTCGAGCCCCTCAGTGGCCACGTACGTATCCAAGGTCACATGTTCGAGCAGCTCGCCGTGACGGTCGCGACCCGAACGGCGTTCTACCGCCCGGTGATCCAGCAGCTGGCTCCACTGGGCGGGATGACGGTACGCGTCAAGCACCCGGTGCCGGGCGTCGCGGTACCTCTGCACGAGCCAAGCGAAGTCGCCGCGCTCCGCATCATCGCCGGGGCGGAGACCGTACGGCACACCGTCGAGGTCCCAACGAGCCCGGCTCCCCTCGAACCCGTAACGACTCTCGACCCACACCCGACAGGCCGCGACCAGCCTCTGCGACATCCCCACGGTGACATCGGTCCCCGGGAGCCGGGCGACCAGGAACTCGCGATGGTTCACCAGCGGTGTGCCACCCAGCCTCTGGCGTTCGAAGTAGAGCGTGCCGTCGGGACGAGCATCACCGAAAGCCACAGCAGGGCGCTCGACACGGAGATCCACCACGGGACCGTGGACCAAGGTCAGGTAGACCAGCAACTCACGCTCCACCAGCGCCACCACATCCCGCAGAGCCGCCTCGTCGCGCTCTCGCATCCGGGCAGCGGACTGGAGGGACGGTGCGAAGCGGGAGGCCGCGCCGGTCACCACCTCCGTGCGGACGACCATCGTCAATGGCTCGGTCTCCCAGTGGGTGCGGTCCGGCAACAAGGCACCGCACAGAACCTTGCGATGCCGCACCGCACCCATCCGAGCACTGCCTGCGCTGAGCTGCTGCCAACCGCTGGCAAGCTGACCGCGCTCGCCGCCCAAGTGCCGGCCCGCCTTGGCCTCGATCAGCCAGTTCATGTCCTCGCCGGCGTGCCAGCCCCAGAGGTCCGGAAGGCGGCCTCGACCCGCCATATCCATGTCCGGAGGTTCCTCCAGCTCCAAGTGCTTGGTGCCACTGAGTCCGGACATGACGACAGTGATCCAGTGAGCCATCGTCATGCCCAACTCGTAAGCGAAGCCCACCTTCCCGCTCGCTTCGACGCCGTGCTGGTAGAGGGGTGTGACGAACAGGGCCCGGTTGGCCGCCCCTGGCTCCGTCATGCACTCGATCTTCTTGACGTAGAGCATCGAGCGGAGCCCGGCGGCTCGCCTGACCAGCTCGGCCGCCGCGAACTCCGGGTACTCGCGCAGCCATCGATCCGGATCGCCTCCGGTCTGGAAAGCCGACTGAAGGATGTGCCGCCACGTCGTGGTGGCCCTGTACCACCCGTACTCCAGAGGGGTTGCGGGAGAGGGCCGCCAGGGCCAGTCCGCCGACCGCCAGTCGATGCGGCCGTACAACTGGTCCTCGTCGACCTGGACGGGGACGTCCACCGCGTCGGGCGGCAGGCTGAAAGCCGAGCTGGTCACTGAGGGATCGTCCACTTCGTCACGGGGCGGGTCGGATGATCAAGCGGCCCGGTAGCTGGCGGCCAGAAGGTCAGCGGCCCGGTCGAGATCCTCAACGGACCGGATCCGCACCTCCAGATCGCCGGTGCCGTGGTGGCCGATCCGGCTCACATCGCGGGTGAACCCCTCCTGAAGCTCGACCGTGCTCGGGTCCACCCGCAGGTACACCACGAGAGTCTCCTCTCCGGTCAGCACCTTGACGCAGGCGAAGTTCCGGCTCCGCCGGTAGGCCACGTACTGGGCCAGTGTCACGCTGCTCGTGTCGCCCAGCTCCAGCAGCCGGGCGTCCAGGTCCCGGTACAGGGCCACTAGGTCCTCCGGCGCCTGGGCCAGGGCATTGCCGACCGTGCGCGACCGCGGCTCCGCAGCACCGACCGCGGTGGCGTCCGCGCGCGTGCGCGCACCACTGCCGGCCACGGAGACGAACAGCTCCAGAGCGAGAAGGTCCTCACCGAACCGGGTATAGCGGACGAGGTCGATCCGACGGCCGATCTCCCGGACCGCGTGGGCGTCGTAGCGGGAGAAGTCCGCAGCTATGCAGATGATCCGGGGGCTGCTCCAGTCCACCTCGGCAGCGGCCTCGGGCGAGATGCGCGCGGCGACCAGCGACTCGAACTCCGAGCGATGATCACGCAGCCAGGACATGTAGTACAGGGACTGGGAGATCACATTCTCATCGGTACGGCGCTTGTACTCTATGACGACCGGCGACCCGTCCTCGTCTAGACCCAGCGAGTCCACTCGGCCAGCGTGCTGCGCGCCGGTGTAGTGCTCCGACGCCACGAACCGCACGCCGAGGAGTGCGAGCATGTTGCGCTCGATGTACGTCTGAAGATCTCGCTCCAGCCCGACGGCCGAGCCGACCAGCGGCACAGCGCGACCATCCTCGGACCTGAACAGCGCAAGCTCAGCCAAGCTACGTCCCCCGCCCCCTGCCCGGCGCGCTGCCGGGTCTGAGCCGGACAGGGTACTTGCCTACGCTGGCCAAGGCTAGCGATTGTTGCACAGATCACATGACCGGGTACTGTCTGCCGAGGTGTCGACCTGTAGGCACCCGTCTGCCCTACTCTCCGAGCATGACGGAGAGCGGCACGGCCGACGCCCACAACGGTGGCGAGGCCCTCCAAATCACGGTGACGCTGAGCGTCCGTGTGAACGACGCGGCGGCGCTCGCCGAAGTCGCCAGGCGGTCCCTGCTCCAGGCGCACTTCCCCGACCCGGCGAGCCGCGAGGCGGCACTCGCCGAAATCGCCCACAGCTCGTCGGCCGCACTCCAGTACGTCATCGACGCTGACTGTCTGCTCGACGAGGTGGCCGGCGTTGAGGCGCTCGGCGAAGAACTGACTGTGTCCTCCCTTGGCCAGCGCGCCGCCGAGCAGTTTGCAGCGCCGATAGCCATTCCCTGCATCCCGCCTCTTACCGCGCGGACTGCGGCCGTTCTTCGCGCCTCGCTTCTCGGCTTGGGGCAGGCGGGAAGCGAGCAGCTCCAGGTGCTGATCGACACTCCGCTCGCCTCCGCAGCGGATGGCGGCGTGTTCGCGTTACTCCCTCGCTTCACGTGGAGCCAGAATGCCGACTGGCGGAGGTGCTTCCTGCAAGCGTTCCCAGCTCTTGCGGAGGACCTCGCCGTGGGGATCCCGATGCCCCGGACGCCAGCTGAGGAGATGGCGCTCGAACTCGCGATCGTCCATGCAGACAGCCTGCTCCGCAGTGATCCCGGACGGACGGCTCCAGTGGTCAGCGGCCTCCCGGCGGACCCTCGTGACTATGACTGGAATGCATGCCGCGAAGCCCTGTTCCAGGACAGCGACCTGTTGATGCTCTTCCAGCCGAATGCTGACGGACTGGAGGATCCGGAGAACGAGGTGAATCGCAGGCTGGGCATTGGCGACTACCGACCCGCCGCATGGTTCTGCGCGTTCAGCAACGTCGAACCCAGGCACAAACCACCGGCAGCGTGAGCGCGCTTCCTTTGCTGCTCCGACAGGCGGAGCGTAACGGAGCGTAGTGGAAGCCAAGGGTGGCCAGCGAGACGGCGAGAGGCTGCAGTCACCCGGAGGGACCAGGGGCTCGGCACCCTGGCAGGGAGGCCAGGGGAGGCCAGAGGGAGGCCGGACGCCTTCGGACAGTCCGACACCAACCGGCACCGCGAGCCCTATAACTGATCACCAGCGCAAGATCACGGCGGCGGACAGATGGGCGCTGATCAGCGAAGACGTCGGACGTGGCGACACGATGCGACACGAGGAGGTACCCTGAAACAGGAGTGCTGCCGTAGCGCGGCACCCCGCCTCCTTAGCTCAGTTGGCCAGAGCAACGCACTCGTAATGCGTAGGTCTCGGGTTCGAATCCCGAAGGCGGCTCCTTTGAGGCCCAGGTCGCAGTCCACTGCGACCTGGGCCTTTGGGTTTCCTGGAGTCCGCCGGCGGAGTCGGCCGCGGGCCTTGTGCCGGGCCCTGGTCCCGCTTCCGGTCTCGCGGCGCTGACCTGGGGATATAGCTGCGGTCAAGGAGTGTTCCAGGCCTGCGCCCAACCCTGAGCCCGAAGGTTGATCCGACGGCGCCGAAGCGGCAGAGCGGGACAGGGAGGGACCTCAGTGGTTGTTCCGGACGTCGTCTCCAGGACGTGCATCCCTCCTAGTTAGGACCGCCCCGGACACCGACGCCCGCCACCTCTCCACGGGCAAGCCCTGATGGGTACCGACGATGCGGCCGGCGTCATCGTGCGTCGGCGGCTCGGCGCGGCGGCAGAGCCGGAGAAGCTGCGCCGGGAACTGGGCGCCGAATACCCCGCGCAGCTGATGAACCCTTTCGTCGGCCCGCCGCCGCACCGGAAGTGACTGGCATCGCACCCCCGCAGCAACCCACGAAAGGAATAGCTGATGACCGGTAGGACCGGTCCAGGCGGCCACGGCACGACAGCCGGCTGCCTGGCGATGTTCCCCGGACAGGGCTCGCAGCGGCCCGGAATGGCCGGGCACCTGCTCGACGCCCATCCCTCAGCCCGGCGGCTGTTCGCCCAGGCCGACGAGATCCTGGGCCAGCCGCTGTCGCGGATCTGCGTGACCGGCAGTGCGGCGGAACTCGCCCGCACCGAGATCACCCAGCCCGCGATCGTCACGACCAGCCTTGCCATCTGGGAGCTGCTGCGGGACGTCGGCTACCGGCCCGCGGCGACGGCGGGTCACAGCCTCGGTGAGTACCCGGCCCTGGTGGCAGCCGGGGTGCTGTCCCTGGAGTCGGCCCTCGAGCTGGTGCAGTTGCGCGGCCGGCTGATGGGCGCGGTGGCCCGCGAGGCGCCCGGCGCGATGGCAGCCGTGCTGGGCCTGCCCGCGGAGCAGGTGCTGACGGCCTGCACCAGCGCAGAGGGCGCCGGTCTGGTCCAGGTCGCGAACTACAACGAGCCGCTGCAGACCGTCATATCGGGGCACGCCGATGCCGTCGACATGGCCGGCAAGGCCGCGCTGGACGCCGGCGCCGAAAAGGTCGTGCGGCTGGACGTCGGGGCTCCCTTCCACTGCTCGTTGATGGCGGCGGTGGAGGAGGAGTTCACCGCGGCGCTCGCGGCCCGTCCGTTCGCCGATCCCGACCTTCCCGTGATCAGTTCGGTCACCGGCACCTACGTCCGCTCCGGCGAGGAGGCTCGGGAGCTGCTGCGGCGTCAGCTCACCGAACCGGTCCGCTGGGTTGAGGTTCTGCGCACCGCAGCACGGCACCCAGTGGGTGCGTACACCGAGATCGGCCCCGGCCGGGTGCTCAGCGGACTCACCCGCCGGACGATCGATGAGGCCCGTACCCGCTCCACCGGAGACGAGCGTCGCCTGACGAAGCTGCTCGGTGAACTGACATCGGACAACTCGCAGGAACCGACGCTGTCCTGACGTCCTGACGTCCCAAGGACTTGACGGCTGGTCAACAATCGCCCGCAGCAGCCTGGTCCGTCCACCACCAGCGATTCCACGAAGGGGTATAGGACATATGTCGTACGAGGGGAAAGACTTCGCCACCATCGTCCAAGAGGCCGTCGCCGACGCGCTGGGCATCGATGTCGATGAGGCCGTACCCGAGGCCACCCTGCTGGGCGACCTGGGCGCCGAGTCGATCGACCTGCTCGACATCCTGTTCCGCGTCGAGAAGGCGTCGGACGTGAAGATCAAGGTCTCGGACATCGCCGAACTGCTCCAGGGCGGGATACCCGACGAGGAGTTCGCCGACGAGGACGACGTCATCAACGAGGTCGGGCTGGCCCAGCTCAAGAAGTCGCTGCCGCAGATCGACGTGCAGGAGCTGGCCGGCAAGCTCACGGCGGATGAGGTGCTGACCCTGTTCACCGTGCAGAACCTGACGGATCTGGTGACCGAGCGTGCGGCGCTCGCCACGCCCGCTGGCTGAACCGGATGCGGGGCGGTCGCCGGACCGCCCCGCCCCGCCGCTGTGGGTGCGGACCGGCATAGACCTGGTCGAGGTGGCCCGGGTCGAGCAGTTGATGGCCTCGCAACCCGAGTTGCAGGAACGGGTGTTCACGCACCGCGAGCTGGCCTACTGCCTTCGGCGCAGACGGGCCGGCGAGCACCTCGCGGGCCGCTGGGCCACCAAGGAAGCCGTACTCAAGTGCCTCGGGACCGGTATGGCCCGGGGCATGGAGTGGACGGACATCGAGGTCGTCAACGACCGCGGCGGACGCCCCAGTGTGCGGCTGTACGGCGAGGTGGAGTCCGTCGCCCGGTCCCTCGGGATGCACCACATCGAGATCTCCCTGAGCCACACCGGAGGTGTCGCCGTGGCACACGCCGTCATGGTGTGCCTGCCCGGCCCTCCTGACCCGGAGCCGGCTCCAGCACCAGCTCGCACCACGGACACGGCAGAAGGAGACGACCGACATGACGCTTGAGGAAGGGCGATGATGACGAACCGCAGGGTGGTCGTCACGGGCGTGGGCGCCGTCACACCGCTGGGCAACGACGCTCCGAGCACATGGCAAGGGCTGACCGAAGGACGCAGCGGGGTCGGTCAGTTGACGACGATCGACACCACCGGCTTCCAGGTCACCATCGCCGGTGAGGTCAAGGACTACAGCCTCGCCGACGCGGTGCCCGATTCGGTCGGCCTGCGCCATCTGCTGCGTCCGGGCACCTTCGGTGTGGGCGCGGCGTGGGAGGCGTTGCGCGACGCCGGCGTCGACAAGGAGACGTACGACGGCGCGGACATGGGCGTGGCCATGGGTGCGTGCGTGGACCGGCCGGACCTGCAGTGGCTGGTGGATGTCGGGGCGCTGCGCGACCGGACCGGCAGGGAGGACGCGTTCACCACGTACGCGCCCTCGGACGCGCTGGCCTACAGCCAGAACATCGCCTCCGCGGCGATGGCCCGGATGCTGGACGCGACCGGCCCGATGCTGGGTGTGTCCACCGCCTGCTCGGCCTCCGGGCACGCCGTCGGAGAGGCCTTCCGCTCCCTCCAGGAGGGCGATGCGACGCTCATGCTCGCGGGCGGCTACGACTCGCTGACGACCTGGCTCGACGTGTTGTGCTTCGGCCTGCTCGGGGCTCTGACCCACGAGTACAACGACGATCCGCAGCGGGCCAGCCGCCCCTTCGACGCCGAGCGGTCCGGGTTCGTCCTCGGGGAGGGCAGCGTCGTCCTGGTACTGGAGGAACTCGAAGCGGCCCGCGCCCGCGGGGCACGGATCCTCGCCGAGATCCTCGGTTACGGCACCAGCCTGAACGCCTGGCGGATGACCGACTCGCCGCCGGACGGCAGCGGGGCCATCGAGTCCATCCAGGCGGCGATCGCGGACGCCGGTCTCGAACCGGCCGACATCGACTACGTCGTGGCGCACGGCACCAGCACCTCGGGCAACGACCTGTCGGAGACCACGGCGATCAAGAGGGTGTTCGGCGACGACGCCGAGCGGCTGCTGATCAGCTCGCCGAAGTCGATGGCCGGTCATCTCACCGCGGCGTCCGCGGCGTTGAGCCTGTTCACCGCGATCGGGGCGATCAACCACGGGGTGGTGCCGCCGACCATCAACCAGGAGACGCCCGACCGCCGGCTCGGCCTCGACTTCGTCCCGAACACGGCCCGCCGGCGCGACGTGCGGCACGCCCTCGTCAACGCGTTCGCCTTCGGCGGCACCAACGTCGGGCTGGTCGTGGGGCGTTACGAGGAGGAGAGATGACGACGCCACAGCTCGGGACGGCCCCACAGCTCGACGGAGGAACGCTGATGAAGCCGATGAACGGCACCGGACGCCAGGTCGTCATCAGCGGCATCGGCCTGCTGACCGCGCTGGGCGAGGGTCCCGAGGCCAACTGGAAGGCGCTGGTGGCCGGCGAATCCGGGATCGGCCCGATCCGGGCCTACGACCCGTCGCCGCTGCAGACCCGGTTGGGCGGCGAGATCGTCGATTTCGACCCCACCCGGTTCGCCACCAAGCGCCAGCTGCGCACCGTCAACCGCGGTGACCGCCTCGCGCTGGCCGCCGCGCGGCTCGCCCTGGACGATGCGGGGTTGCCGCACAAGCAGGCCGGCGGCGACGAGCTCGGCCACCGGGCCGGCCTGTACCTCGGCGGCAACAAGTCGCTCGGCCGCATGGAGCAGCTGATCGACGAGCTGAAGGTGATCCGCCGGCCGGACGGCACGGCCGACATGGCACACCTCGGCCGGCACGGCGACGTCATCATGCCACCGCTGTTCTTCGTCGAAGGGCTGCCGGCCGGTGCGGTGTTCAACATCTCGCAGACGTACGGCATCCGGGGCTCCAGCACCTTCTTCGCGGGCTATGCGGACGCGGGTGCCACCGCGATCGGGCGGGCCATGCGTGCGGTGCGCCGCGGGGACGCGGACGTGGCGCTCGCGGGCGGCTACGACGACGCCACCAGCTGGTGGTCGATGACGCTGCTCGACCGGCTCGGCATCCTGACCACCCGCAACGACCGGGGGCAGCAGGCATACCGGCCCTACGACCGGGACCGCAGCGGCGGGCTCCCCGGCGAAGGCGCCGCACTGCTGGTGCTGGAGGAGAAGCAGGCGGCGCTGCGGCGCGGCGCCCGTATCTACGCCGAGCTGACCGGCTACGGCGCCGGCCACGACGCCCGTACGCCTCCTGCGGCGGACCCCGAGGGCCGCGGCCTGGCTCGGGCGGTGCGGCGCTCGCTGGAGGACGCCCGGCTGGCCGCCGACGACCTCGGCTACATCGCCTCGGACGGCGCCGCGACCAGGCTCGGTGACACGGGCGAGGCCATCGCCCTGCGCACCGCGCTGGGCCAGGCCGCCGGGTCGGTGCCGGTCAGCACGCCCAAGCCGCAGACCGGCCACCTCGTCGGCGGCGGCGGTGCGTTGAACGCTGCCGTGGCCGCACTGGCCCTGCACCACGGAGTCCTGCCCGCGACGCTCAACCTCGACAACCCCGACCCGGCGTGCGATCTGGACCACGTCCGTGGCAGCGCCCGGGAGTCCAGGCCGTCCCATGCGATGGCGCTGGCCCGGGGGATCGAGGGGCAGGCCGTGGCGCTGACCCTGTCCAGGCTGGCGTGAGCGGCCGTGCAGCCGTGCAGCCCTGTCGGAGAAGGAAGCAGACGCATGACTGACGTTCCTGAAACTGACGTTCCTGCAACTGACGCTTCTGTGGCTGACGTTCCTGTCGCTGACGTTCCTGACCGGGCCGTCGGCGTAGTGATCGTCGCCGTGGGGGCGATCACCCCGCACGGCGGTTCGGCCGAGGCCCTGTGGGACGGGGTGCGCGCGGGGAAGGTCGCGATCTCTCCGGTGCGCCGCCTGCCGATGGACGGCTATCAGACCACCCTGGGCGGTGAGGTCACCGAACCCTCTTCGCCCGGTTACGACTACGCCCCGGGCGTCGACTCCCGTGATCTGTCCGTCGACTACGCGCTGACCGCTGCCGAGGAGGCCATGGCCTCCTCGGGCCTGCGGGTCGGTGCGGACATCCCGGCCGAGCGCTGGGGTGTCGCGTACGGGACCTGTCACGCCGGCTGGCGCAGCGCGGAACTCGCCCTGCGCGAGGTGCAGTTGGGCGGCACGCCCGACTGGCGCCGCTACACCTTCGTACCGCCTCAGGCCGCCGCCGAGGCGCTGTCGGCCGCCTTCGGCCTCAAGGGTCCGGTACTGAGTGTCAACACCGCCTGCGCCTCCAGCGCGCACGCGATCGCCCACGCCCTGGAGGTGATCCGGGCCGGCGCGGCCGACGCGATGCTCGTCGGCGGCAGTGACGCCTTCACCGAGTCGGCGTTCGCCGGGTTCAGCAGTCTGTGGTCGCTCTCCCCGCAGCCCGCAGCCCCCTACTCCAAGGACCGGTCGGGCCTGACCCTGGGCGAGGGCAGCGGGATGCTCCTTCTGCTGTCGCGGCAGGCGGCCGAGCGCACCGGTGCCCCGGTGGTCGCCGAGGTGTTGGGCTACGGCCTGACCGCCGACGGCCACCACCCGACGGCGCCGCACCCCGAGGGCGAGGGCGCGGCCCGGGCGATCCGCGCGGCCTTGGCGACCTCGGGCCTGACCCCTGACGACGTCCGGTACGTCAACGGGCACGGAACCGGCACGGAGAAGAACGACTCGGCGGAGAGCAACGCGGTGCGTGCCGCGCTCGGCGAGGCCGCCGCCGTGAAGACCTCGCTGTCCAGCACCAAGTCGATGATCGGCCATCTGCTGGGCGCGGCGGGTGCGGTGGAGGGCATCGTCACCGTGCTGGCCCTGCGCGACCAGGTGGCGCCGCCCACCGCGAACTTCGGCGGAGTGGATCCGCAGTGCGGTCTCGACCCGGTGCCGGGGACGGGCCGCCCGATGGTGCTGGACACCGCGCTGTCCAACAACTTCGGGTTCGCCGGCGCCAACGCGACCATCGCCTTCGCCCGCCCCGGCGGCCCCTCCGCGCCGGCTCCGGCCGTCGGTCCGGACGAGGTCGTGGTGACCGGGTTCGGTGTGATCACCTCGGCCGGTGAGGGGGGCGAGGCGCTCTGGGAGGCCTACGCGTCCGGGCGTCGGCAGGGTGCCTTCGAGGACGGACTGCGGGTGGCCCGGGTCGAGTTCGACCGCTCGGCCGCCGGCACCGCCAGGGAGCGCCGGCGCATGGACAAGGTCTCCCAGCTGGCGGTCGCCGCGAGCCGGGCAGCCCTGGGCGCCGCGGCGGTGGACGGCGACGCGGCTGCCGTCGCCGCGACCGGTGTGGTGCTCGGCACCGGGATCGGGCCGATGGAGAGCGGCGAACGGTTCACCGTCCCGGTGCTGGCCGAGGGCGCGCAGGAAGCGAACCCGGCCGTCTTCACGAACACCGTGTTCAACGGCGCTGCCGGCCATGTCGCCATGGGCCTGGGTACCAAGGGGCCGACGTCGACGCTGACGTCGGGTCACGCGGCGGGCGCCGCAGCGCTGGGCGTGGCGTACGACATGCTGCGCGCCGGACGCGCCGAGTGCCTGCTGGTGCCGGCGGTGGAGGCGTTCTCGCCGGCCACGTTGGACGCGTACCGCAGCATCCCGCTGTTCGGTTCGGCGGCCGGGCGGCGGTACACGCTCGCCGAGGCCGGCATCGCGCTGGTGCTGGAGCGCCGGGCGAGTGCCGAGCGGCGCGGCGCCCCGATCCTCGCCGTGGTCCGGGGACACGCGACCGCGTCGGACGCCTGCGGCATCGGCCGCTGGGACCCGTCCGGCGACGGTGTGGAGCGGGCGATGCGCGGGGCACTGCGCAGCGCCGGGGTCGGGCCTGACCAGGTGTCGGCGGTCTGGGCGAACGCGGCCGGACTGGCCGCCGCCGACCGTGCCGAACAGGCCGCTGTGGACCGGGTGTTCGGCGTGGACCAGGTGCGGTTCGAGGCCCCGAAGCGGGTGCTCGGCGAGCCGGTCGGCGCTGGAGCCCACCTGTCGGCGGTCCTCGCCGTCGGCGCCTGGCGCGAGGGCGGGGACCACGGGCCGGTCCTGATCAACAGCTCGTCCCTCGGCGGCACCCACACCTCGCTGGTCCTGTCGCCCGTCTGCCCCGTCTGCCCCGCTCACCTGCCCGGAACGGAGTCTGCCCGATGACCACCGCGTACGACGTGAAGATTCTCTCCACCGGCGGGTACGTGCCCGGCGATCCGATCGACAACGCCGCGCTGGAGAAGCTCGTCGGGCCGCTGCCGGACGACGTCCTCGAAGGCATCCAGGTCAAGACCCGGTACTGGATGATCGACCCGGCCACGGGCGAGCACCGGATCAACAACAGCCGGATGGCCGAGCGTGCCTCCCGGCAGGCCCTGGAACGGGCCGGGGTCGAGCCCGACGAGCTCGACCTGATCGTGGTGTGCACGGCGACGCCGGAGTACACATTGCCCGGCGTCGCCACCACCCTGCAGCACTACCTGGGCCTGGAGAGCGTTGCCGCGATCGAGATCCGCGGGGCCTGCGCCGGCTGGGTCCAGGCGCTGGACCTGGCGCGGCGGCAGTTGGCCGACGGGACGGCGCGCACCGCCCTCGTGGTGGGCAGCGAGGCCGGCTCGCCGATCCTGGCGCCGCTCTTCCTGGACAAGGACCCGGCGCGCGTGCGGATGCGGGACCGGCTCACGTTGTACACGTTCGGTGACGGTGCGGGAGCCGTGGTCCTGCGGGCCGAACCGGTCGCTGAACCGGCGGACGCAGCCGACGAGTTCGCCTTCGTCAATGCCTGCGTGGGTGGCCTGCGCAAGCCCGGCATGGAGATCATCGGCGGCGGCACGGACGTGCCGCAGGCAGAGCAGCTGCGCCGCCGCCAGCTGATCCAGATGAAGCTCGACGTACCCGGGACCACCGCGTTCAGCCCGCACGTGTTCGTCCGTGCGATCCAGGAGATGGCCAGGAAGGACGGCCGGACGCTCGGCGAGTTCGACGCGATCGTGCTGCCGGAAGGCAACGCCGACTACTTCGCCGACGAGTACGAGAGCGCCGGACTGTCAGCCGAGGACATCCAGGCACTCAGCGGGCGGATCGTGGAGAACCTGGCCGACGTCGGGGCCACCGGCTCGGCCGCGGTGCCGCTGTCGCTGGACGCGGGTTGGACCTCGGGGCGTATCCGGCCCGGCGACCGGATCGTGCTGCTCGGCATCGAGGCCAGCCGGTACGTCTACACCGGGCTTTCGGTGACCTGGCACGCATCGCTGCCGAGCTGATCATCCGTCAGTTATCCGACGTAGACCCCGAAGCATCCGCGCCATCCGCCCGAACCAGACGCCCGAACCAGACGCACTGACCTCCAGGAGGGACCCATGGCACGCAAGGTTCTCATCGCCGGTGGTGGGCTCGGCGGCATCGCGACCGCACTGGCCCTCCAACAGCAGGGCATCGACTCCGTCGTCTTCGAACGCGCGCCCCAACTGCGCGACGGCGGCGCCGGTCTGCACATCTTCACCAACGGCATGCTGGCGCTGGCCCACCTCGGGGTCGCGGACCAGGTCGCCAAGATCGCTCCCGCGCAGGACGTGTGCCACTTCGCGACCTCGACCGGTCGCGTCATCGGCGAGTACCCGGTGGGCCAGTTCGTCGAGCGCTACGGGCAGCCCACCGTCGCCATCAGCCGCTCCGACCTGCACGGCATCCTGCGCGAGGCCGTGACCGCTCGTATCGTCACCGGCGCCGAGGTCTCCGGGTACACCGAGCACGCCGACGGGGTGACCGTCCGCTTCGCCGACGGCACCTCAGAGGACGGCGACCTGCTGGTCGGAGCCGACGGCGTCCGCTCCGCCGTCCGTTCCCAACTGCTCGGCCCCCAGCCGCCCGACTACACCGGCTACATCGCCTGGCGTGGCCACGCGAAGATGTCAGCCGAGGAGTTCCAGCCCGGTAGCTTCCGAGCCCTGTTCGGTCCCGGGGTCCGCTTCACGTACTACGACATCGCCCCCGGCGTCGTGCACTGGATGAGTGTCGCCAACGGCCCGGCCGGTGAGCGCGACGAGGGCACGCCCGAGCAGACCCTGGACATGCTGCGCGCCCGGCACGCCGGTTGGACCGCCCCGGTCGAGCGCATCCTCGACGCGACCGTTCCGGAGAGCATCATTCGGGGCGATGTCGTGGACCGCAAACCCGACGCGGTCTGGGGCCGGGGCCGGGTCACCCTGCTCGGCGACGCCGCCCACGCCATGAGCTTCAACATCGGGCAGGGCGCCTGCCTGGCCATCGAGGACGCCCTCGAACTGGCCGACCAGCTCGCCGCACCCGGTGCCACCGTCACCCAGGCGCTGCGCGCCTACGAGGCCGAGCGGCAGCAACGCACCGCGCCGATGCAGGAGTTGGCGCATCGCATCGGCGTGATCGGCTCGCTGCAGAACCCGGCCGCCATCTGGCTGCGCGACCGGGTGATGAAACTCGGCTGGAAGAAGACCTTCCAGCAGGCGGAAAACGAGCACGTCGCCTACGCCACGCGGTGGGCCCCGCGCGCAGTCGCCGACGCGACGTGAGCGCGTTCGCACTCAACTCACGCTGAAAGGACTGCTGTTGTGACCACTGCGGCCACGGACCCGGCGGCGTCGGAAAACACCGAGGACAGCACCGAGGAAAGCACCGAGGAACGTAACAAGGCGACGATCCGGCGCGTCTTCGCCGAGTTCGTCAACCAGGGTGACTTCTCGCTCGTGGACGAGGTGTACCGGCCGGACATCGTCGACCACGCGGGCCTGCCCGGCGCGCCCGAGGGCACGGAGGGCGTGAAGTACACCATCGCCGGCCTGCGCGAGGCGTTCCCCGACTTCCACGTCACCATCGAGGACATCAGCGCACACGACGACATGGTCGTCATCCACAACACCTGGCGCGGCACCCACCAGGGCGAACTGCTCGGCATGGCTCCAACCGGCCGTGCGTTCCTTTCCGTCGGCATCGTCCTCTGGCGGTTCGACAAGGAGGGCCGGATCGCCGAGCGCTGGGAGCACGGTGTGGCGTCCAACATGTTCGCCGCGCTCGGCATGCGGATGCTGGCGCCCCGCAAGGGCGGCCGGCACACCGCTCCGGGCGTCCGGTCCGTGGTGCGCACCGTGCCGTTGAACAGCGGCAGGTCCACGGACTGGCACCGGCTCACCGCCGAGCTGCAGGGGCCGCGCCGACGCGAGTACGAGGCCTCCCGGCGGAGGTTGGGCATCACCCACGAGGTGCTCCGCATCGACCCGCGGCCCGACCGGGACCACGTGATCGTGCAGTTCGAGACCGCGGACCCGGAGCGGACCAGGAAGCGCTGGACGGAGTCGCAGCACCCCTTCGACCTGTGGCTGCGCGAGCAGGTCCTCGACATCCACGAGGAGGATCCCTGGGCCGGCCCCGCGACAGCCGCCGAGTCGTCAGGTCTCACCTGGACGGTGCCGCCACGACTCACCCCGAACCAGCCGTGAGCCGGTCCAGGACGGACCGGGAGAAGCCGTTGCCGACCCACTCGGCCGGGGTGCGGCCGATCCTTCTCGACACCCGGACCGAGACCGACACCGGGACCGGGATTGAGACCGGAGCCGGGATCGACACCGGGACCGGGACCGCGGGCCTCACGCTCTCCGGCCTGCTGGCCGAGCCGCCCGCCGGGCCGCCGCGGGCGACCGTCGTCGCCGTGCACGGCGGCGGCATGCGCGCGGGCTACTTCGACGGGCAGGCCCAGCCGGACCTGTCCCTGCTCACGTTGGGCGCCCAGCTCGGCTTCACGGTGCTGGCCCTCGATCGGCCCGGGTACGGGCAGTCCGCGGAGCAGGTGCCGGACGGCCTGACCCTCGACGAGCAGGCCGCCGCCCTGTCCGGGGCGCTCGACGCGTTCGCCGAACGGCACGCTGTCGGACGGGGGTTCGTGCTGCTGGCCCATTCCTACGGCGGCAAGCTCGCCCTGGTGACCGCCGCGCGCACCCCCGGCCTGCTCGCCGTGGACGCCTCCGGTGTCGGCCACCGTTACAGCGCTCCGTCGGCCGACCGGAAGCGGCTCCGCCGCCACCTGGAATGGGAGCACAACTGGGGGCCGTTGGGTCTCTACCCCCCGGGCACCTTCCGCGCGGCCGAGGCCCTGGTCGCCCCGATACCCGTCCGCGAGGCCGCCGAGGTGGACCTGTGGCCGGAGATGTTCGAGGAACTGGCGCCGCGGATCGACGTCCCGTTGCGGCTGACCTTCGCCGAGCACGAGGCCTGGTGGCTGCACGACGAGCCGGACCTGGCCGAGCTGACCTCCCGGCTCAGCAAGGCCCCGGTCGTCCGGGTGGAGCGCCAGTCCAGTGCAGGCCACAACATCAGTCTCGGCTGGGCGGCGCGCAGTTACCACCTGCGCGCCCTCGCCTTCTTCGAGGAGTGCCTTCAGGCACTCGCCTAGACCGGGCATTCCAGACCGGCTCCAGTCCGGCTCGCACGCTGTGCCCGACAGTTCCTCCCAAGGCCCCGAAGCGACACGGCAGGACCAGCGGCTCTGCTGGCCACAACCACTCGACTGAGACGGGAGAAGCCATGGAACGCACGCATCCTTCCGCGGACAACCTCTATCGGCTGCTCATGGGGCCTGGAGCGACCACTCCGGAGAAGCCGGCAATCGTCGAGGCGGACGAGAACGGCGCTCTGCAGGAGATCTCCTACCGCCGTCTCGACCGTCAGGTCCAGGAGTACGCAGCGGTCCTGGACGGCCTCGGCCTTGATGTCGGTGACCGCGTCGTGGTCGAGGCGGACACCTCGGCCGTGTCGGTGGCCCTGCTGCTCGCCTGCGCGAAGCTGGGTCTGCCGTTCGTGCCGGTGAGCCCGCAGTCGCCGGACGCCCGCCTGCGCTCGATCCTGGGGTCGGTCGAACCCGCGCTCCACGCACGGGCGGAGGGCCTCGAGCACCGGGAGCCGACAGCCGGGGTCGGCAGCGCGCACTTCGGCCCGGGCGGGCTCGTGGTCGAGCGCCCGCCGACGCGCAGGGTGCGCCGGCGGCGGAACGTGCTCGCCACCGACACCGCGTACATCATCTTCACCTCCGGGTCGACCGGCACCCCCAAGGGCGTGGTGATGAGCCACCGGTCGATCGTCACGTTCCTCCGCGCGATGCTGTCGGACGGGCTGGTCGCACCCGACGACCGGGTGGCCGGCACCTCACCGCTCCAGTTCGACTTCGCGCTGTTCGGGATCGGCGTCGCCCTCGCCGCAGGTGGCACGCTCGTCCCGGTACCGCGCGCGAACCTCGACTCGCCGCGGCGCATGGTCGGATTTCTGCAGGACGCCGAGGTCACCCAGGTTCACGGCGTTCCGTCACTCTGGCGTCCGGTCCTGCGCGTCGATCCGGACCTCCTGAAAGAGCTCGGGCAGCTGCGCTCGGTCGTCTTCGCGGGGGAGGAGTTCCCGATCCCCGAGCTCCGGCGGCTGCAGGAGACGCTTCCCGGCGTACGACTCGTCAACGGCTACGGAGCGACGGAGTCGATGGCCGCCTCGTTCACCGACGTCCCGAATCCGCTGCCGGCCGATCAGGACCGGCTGCCGATCGGACACGCCCACTCCGGGGCCGAGATGACCCTCGTGGGCCGCAAGGGAGAGGTGGTCAGCGAGCCCGGCCTGACGGGGGAGATCTATCTGCGCAGCCCGTCGCTCTTCACCGGCTACTGGAACGACCCCGAGGCCACGGCCGCGGTGCTGGTGCCCGACCCGGCCGAGCCGCGACACGGTCAGGTGGTGCTCCGCACGGGCGACCTGGCCCGCCTGGGCGACGAGGGCGAGCTCTACTTCCTGGGCCGGTCCGACTACCAGGTGCAGATCCGTGGAAACCGGGTGGAGTTGGGCGAGATCGAGGCCGCTCTGACGCGCCTTCCCACGGTGACGGCAGCCGCGGCCACCTTGGTGCCGCGCGCCGGAGACCACGTCCTGATGGCGGCCGTCGTCCTCGACCGCCCGGAAGCGGAACTCGACGTGCGCGCGGCACTCGACTTCTGCGCGCGGGAGTTGCCCGCCTACATGGTGCCCCGATCGATCCACGCCTTGCCCGAGCTCCCCCTGACCGAGAACGGGAAGGTCGACCGCGCGGTGCTCACCCGATCACTGGCCGCTCCGCGGCGCGCACCGAATGCACAGCACGCCACCAACGCTTAGGAGAGACACGTGACGTACACCCTGTCCCTGGGCCAGCGCGTTCGGCTGACCGAGATCGAGTCGACCGCAGTCTCCGCCGACCCCGTGGCCATCGACGACGCTGTTCGCGGACGCGTTACGGCATCCCGCC
The DNA here is from genome assembly GCF_041262485.1 of Streptacidiphilus sp. BW17. Taxonomy (NCBI): domain Bacteria; kingdom Bacillati; phylum Actinomycetota; class Actinomycetes; order Kitasatosporales; family Streptomycetaceae; genus Streptacidiphilus; species Streptacidiphilus sp. BW17. The sequence continues at coordinate 79,331 of NZ_JBGCCR010000028.1, forward strand.
AGATGCTGGAGAAGTTCGTCGCCGAGGAGCGGGTCATCTACGGCGTCAACACCAGCATGGGCGGGTTCGTCAACTGGCTGGTGCCGGTCTCCAAGGCACGGCAGCTCCAGCAGAACCTGCTCAACGCGGTGGCGACCAACGTGGGCGACCGCCTCGACGACACCACGGTCCGCGCGATCATGACCTCCCGTATCGTGTCGCTGTCCCGCGGCAACTCGGCCATCTCCCTGACCAACCTGGAGAAGCTGATCGCGATCCGCAACTCGGGTGTCGTGCCGTGCGTGCCGGAGAAGGGGTCGCTGGGCACCAGCGGCGACCTCGGACCCCTGGCCGCGATCGCCCTGGTCTGCATAGGCCAGTGGAAGGCGAGGCTGGACGGCGAGGTCCTCCCGGGCGCCGAGGCGCTGCGACGGGTCGGCATCGAGCCGATGGAGCTCAGCTACAAGGAGGGCCTGGCGCTGATCAACGGCACCTCCGGCATGGTGGGCCTGGGCAGTATCAACGTTGCGCGGGCCCGGCGGTTGCTGCAGTCGTATCTGCTGGTCTCGGCGCTGTCGGTGGAGGGCCTCGCCGGCAAGACCAAGCCGTTCGACCCGCGGGTCCACAAGCTCAAGCCGCACAAGGGCCAGCAGGCGGTCGCCGAGTTCCTGTGGAACACGCTGGCCGACTCCACGCTCGCGGTCGACGAACTCGACACCGAACACCTTCTCTCGGGCGAGATGGGGGACGACACGAAGGCGGGATCGCAGTCCATCGAGGACGCCTACTCGATCCGGTGCACCCCGCAGATCCTCGGGCCGGTCGTGGACAGCCTCGCCTGGATCGAGCAGGTCGTCGAGGACGAGCTCAACTCGTCCAACGACAATCCGCTGGTCGACCCCGACGAGGCCGAGGTGTTCCACAACGGGCACTTCCACGGGCAGTACGTCTCGATGGCCATGGATCACCTGGCGATCGCGATGACCACGCTGATGAACCTGTCCAACCGCCGCATCGACCGCTACCTCGACAAGAGCAACAGCGAGGGGCTGCCGGCCTTCCTGTGCCGGGAGGACCCGGGCCTGCGACTGGGGCTGATGGGTGGTCAGTTCATGACCGCCTCGCTGACCGCGGAGACCCGGGCGAAGGCCATGCCCATGTCCATCCAGTCGCTGAGCTCGACCGCGGACTTCCAGGACATCGTCTCCTTCGGCTTCGTCGCTGCCAGGCGTGCCAGGGAGGTGCTGGACAACGTCGCCTACGTGGTCGCCTTCGAGCTGCTCTGCGCCTGCCAGGCCGTCGACATCCGAGGCACGGAGGGTCTGTCGGCCGCGACCCGGCGGCTCTACGAGCAGACGCGCGAGGTGGTTCCCTACCTCGACCGGGACGAGACGATCACCGACTACGTGGAGGAGCTCGCGCAGCGCCTCCTTTCCCGACCGAGCCTGGGCTGAGGACCGCCATGCCTACCCGACGAGCGACGGTGTTCGACGCGATGGGCCGCCCGCCTCGGACCGAGAAGACCCCCGAGGGCACCCGGGTGACGCTGCGCATGCCCGTGGATCAGGCCACCGCGCAGATGGCCGGGCACTATCCGGACTTCCCGATCCTGCCGGGGGTTCTCCTGATCGATTCCGTGCGCCAGGCAGCCTGCTTCGCCAGCGGGGCTGAGCTTCAACTGCGCAGCATCGACCGCGCCCGCTTCGCCAGCCCGCTGCTTCCGGGCGACGAACTGGAGCTCTCGCTGCTGGTGACTCCCGAGGCGAGCGGGCGGGTCGGGGTCCACGCCCGAGGCGCGCGTGCCGACGGCCGGATGGCGGCCGAGTTGTCCGTCACGCTCGAACCGGTGACGTCCCATGCTTGACCACAGCCAGGTGCGCGGCCGGCTCCGGCAGCGTCCCCCGATGCTCCTGCTCGACACCGTCCGAGAGTTCTCGCCGCCCGACGCGCTCGTCGCCACCAAGGCGGTCACCGGCGGGGAAGCCTGCTACCGGGACCTGGAGGACGGCACCGGCATCGACGGGTTCGCGTATCCGTCGGCGCTCCTGCTCGAGTCGTTCGGCCAGGCCGTCTCCCTGCTGTGGTCGCTCGCCGAACTCGGCCCGCCGGAGGAGATCCCGCTGATGGTCGGCATCCGCGACCTCACCTACGCCGCGCCGGCCATCCCCGGGGATGTCCTGGAACACCATGTGCGGCTCAACCACCACTCCGGTGCGGTCGGTGAGTTCACCGGTGAGACACGGGCGGCCGACCGAACCGTCCTCACCGTGGGCTCGGTCCTGGTCGTCTCCCGTCCGGCCGCGAGTCTGCTCGCAACCACACCAGCAACGGCGCGAACAAAGGATGGCGGATGAACGACACCGACGACCGGATCTCAGACCCGATCTCCAGGGTCCGCGCGATCGTGGCGGAGGTCCTGGCACTGAGTCCGGAGGAGATCGACCCCACCGAGGACTTCGTCAACCGCTTCCAGGCCGACTCCCTCAACCTGATCGAGATCGTCGCGCAGGTGGAGAAGCAGTTCCAGGTGGTTCTGCCCCAGAGCGAACTGCGGCAGGCCCACACCGTCACCGCCTTCTACGAGTTGGTTGCCCGGCAGACGGTCTGAGTGACCGTCCGTTTCTCCGTCGATTGAGAGGACCGCGTGAAGTACCGCACACTGGGACGGACCGGCATCCAGGTCAGCCCCTACTGCCTGGGGGCCATGATGTTCGGGGCCATCGGCAACCCCGACCACGACGACTCGATCCGGATCATCCACAAGGCTCTGGACTCGGGCATCAACTTCGTCGACACCGCCGACATGTACTCGAAGGGCGAGTCCGAGGAGATCGTCGGCAAGGCGCTCAAGGGCCGCCGCGACGACGTCGTCCTCGCGAGCAAGGTCTGGGCTCCGATGAGCGACGACCCGAATCACCGCGGCAGCTCCCGGCGTTGGATCATCGCCGAGGTCGAGAACTCCCTGCGCCGCCTGCAGACCGACCACCTGGACCTCTACCAGGTCCACCGGCCGGACCCGACGGCCGACGTGGAGGAGACCCTCTCGGCGCTGTCGGACCTGGTCCGCAGCGGCAAGGTGCGGGCGATCGGTTCCTCGTCTTTCCCGGCCTCGGACATCGTCGAGGCGCAGTGGGTCGCCGAACGGCGTGGCCTGCAGCGCTTCCGCACCGAGCAGCCCGCCTACTCGATCCTCAACCGCGGCATCGAGCGCGAGGTGCTGCCGGTCTGCCAGCAGTACGGGATCGGCGCGCTGGTCTGGAGCCCGATGGCCGGCGGCCTGCTCACCGGCCGGTACCGCAAGGGCCGGCCGGCGGACACGCACCGGGCCAAGTACGGCTTCAAGCACCTCAGCGACGAGCACCGGCTCGATGTCGTCGAGCAGTTGATCCCGCTCGCCGACAAGGCGGGTCTGCAGATGGCGCACCTGGCGATGGCCTTCGCGATCGCCCACCCCGGCGTGACCTCCGCGATCATCGGGCCCCGCACCATGGAACACCTCGACAACCTGCTGGCAGGCGCCGAGACCACCCTCGACGACGACCTGCTCGACCAGATCGACGCGATCGTCCCGCCCGGCACCGACATCGGCGCACTCGACCCGGCCTACACGCACCCGGCCCTGGAGCGCGCGAGCCTGCGCCGCCGACCGGCCGACGACCGCCGCGCCGCCTGACCGCCGCGCCGCCTGACCGCCGCGCCGACGAGCGCCGCGCCGCCTGAACGCCCCACGTGGAAGGTGAATCACTCATGGCAGGACAGCAGGACCTCAAGCTTCTGCAGCCGCACGACTACGAGGAGCTGTACCGGGACGGGAAGACCCAGCCGGGCGAGATCGGCGCCAGTCTCGACATGATCCCGTGGAACATCAAGGAGCCGCAGCCGGTCATCCGCGAGCTGGAGCAGGCCGGCGAGATCACCGGCCGCGTGCTGGACGCCGGGTGCGGACTCGGGGACAACGCGCTGTTCTTCGCCGAGCGCGGCTACCAGGTCACCGGGATCGACGTGTCCCCGAGCGTGATCGAGAAGAACCGGAACAAGGCCCGTGAGCGCGGGCTGAAGGCCGAGTTCGTCGTGGCCGACGCGACCACCATGGAGGGGGTCGTCGGCCCGTTCGACACGGTGGTGGACAGCGCGCTGATGCACTGCCTGTACGAAGAGGCGCAGCGCAGCTACATCTCCGCGGTTCACCGGATCTGCGAGCCCGGAGCGCGACTGCACCTGCTGTGCTTCTCGGACCGGCTGCCCGCGGAGATCCCGGCCTACCGGAACTCCGAGGAGTACCTGCGCGAGACCTTCAGCGACGGGTGGACGATCCACCGGCTGGAGCGCCGGGGATACGCCACGACGTTCACCAAGGAGAAGGTCCGCAGCCTCCTGGAGAAGGGCGGCTCCGCGATGGACCTCAGCACCCTCGACATCGACGACGAGGGCCGGCTGCTGCTGCCGAGCTGGCAGCTGACCGCCGAACGGATCTGACGCGTCCGCATGCCGGACAAGATCGCTTGACTTAGATCGGTTACGATGTACACACTGGTTACGTCGTAACCGATCTAAAGGTGGAGTCATGAGCACCGGCACTACGCAGGACCGCGCCCAGACCGTCGCCCACGCGTTCGCGGACATGATGAACGGTCGCGACCCCGACGCGGTCGACGATTTCGTCGCCGAGGACTACATCAACCACAACTTCCACGTCGAGGACGGCCGCGAGGCGAACCGGGAGTTCTGGAGGACGTGGTTCGCCGCGTTCCCCGACACCGAGGTGACCCTGGACGACGTCCTGGTCGACGGCGACCGCGTCGCGGGCCGTTTCACCTACCGGGCCACGTTCCGGGGTCCGTTCCTGGGGATGCCGCCCACCGGCCGCCCGGTGGAGATGAACTCGATCGACATCTGGCGGGTCGTCGACGGGATGGCGGTCGAGCACTGGGACCAGATCGACGGTCAGGCGTTCTTCGCCCAACTCGCCGGCGAGACCAGTGAGAACGGCGAGAACGGCGACCAGTGACGTCTGACGGACAACTGACGCCGGCGCAGCGTCGGAGGGACCGGGAACGGGCCGCCGCGCGGGAGACGATCCTGTCCGCGGCCCGGGACCTGGCCCGCCGCGACGGGTGGGACGCGGTGACCATGCGCCGGCTCGCGGAGGAGATCGAGTACTCCGCGAACTTCGCCTACCGCTACTTCACCGGCCGCGACGACATCCTCCACGCCCTGGTACGCGAGGGGTTCGCCCGGCTCCGGGACGCCATGGCCACGGCCGGCCGACAGACCGGGCTCGACTCCGACGCTGGGGACGCAGCGGCTGCGGCCGCGGCATTGCGGCGTGCGGGGCATGCCTACCTCGACTTCGCCCTGACCGAACCCGACCTCTATCAGCTCATGTACGGCCTGGGCGGCGTGCGTGTGCCCGCCATCGACGCCTGGGCGGAGGGGCAGGCGGTCGGCGACCTCATGACCGACCTGCTCGCGACCGCGGGAGATCCTGATCCCGAGCAGCACGTCCTGCGGTTGTGGGCGACCGCCCACGGGCTGATCGCACTGCTGGTCGTCGGCCGCGTCGAAGTCGACGCCGATGGACTGCATGCGCTGTTCGAGGACGCACTGACCGACTGTCTCATCCACGTCCGGTAGCTCCTTCCACCGCTTACTGAGGAATCTTCGCCGGGCCGGAGGAGTGGGCGAGTGCTGACCGGGTGCAGCTGGTGGTTGAGGTGACGTCCTACGACGCTGATACCGACAAGCGTGACCGGGAGGAGAAGCCGTTTCACCCCGTGCGGCCGTTTCGGTGACCCTATGCTCGCCGGATGGAGACGAACGGGGCCGTGCGACCGTGTGAAGTCCTGGTTGCCGGGGCCTACTTCACGGACCTGGTGTTCCACGGACTGGGGCGGCCGGTGCTGCCGGGGACGGAGGTCTTCGCGGACGGCTTCGGTCTGGTGCCGGGCGGTGCGTACACGCTGGCGATGGCGCTGCACCGGCTCGGACGGCGGGTCGTGTGGAGTGCGGACTTCGGCACGGACCTGTTCAGTGCCCACGTGCTGTCCTGCGCCGAGCAGGAGGGGCTGGACGAGGCCGCCTTCCGTCGGCACCCGTTCCCGGTACGGAGTCTGACCGTCGCCCTGTCGTCCGGCGGAGACCGGGCGATGGTGAGCTTCCAGGACCCGATCGACCCCGAGCCGCTCGTCCCGCTGCTGCTGCGCTTCCGCCCCCGCGTTCTGATGCTTCCCCAACTGCGTTGGGATGAGGGGACGGTAGCGGCGCTCCGGGTTGCACGGCGCCTCGGCACGCTGGTGGTCATGGACTGCCACGACACGCCCGCGACCCTCGACGATCTGGCCGTCCGCGACGTGCTCGGGCTGGTCGACGTCTTCACGCCGAACGACGGCGAAGCCCTGCGACTGACCGGCGCCGACGACCTGGATGAGGCGATCGCGGCCCTCTGCCACCTGGTGCCCACCCTGGTGGTCACGCGCGGCGCGCACGGTGCCACCGCCGTCCGGGACGGCGAGCGCCTCGACGTCCCGATCGCGTCCCGGGCCGACGCCATCGACCCGACGGCGGCGGGTGACTGCTTCAACGCCGGTCTGGTGCACGGGCTTCTTCACGGCTGGAGCCTGTCCGACTGTCTTGCCGCCGCGTCGGTCTGCGGAGCTGCCGCGACCACCGGCCCCGGCTCCAGCGCGGCCCTGCGCGCCACGGAACTCGACCGCCACCTCGACCGGTCACCCCGGCGGTGATCACCAACATCAGGTGAATACTTCACCGCGCGTGGTGATCGTGTTACTGTCCGTTGCATGCCAAGGATTCTGGTCTCCGATCTGGACGGCACCTTGCTCGGCGGTACTCGCGACGACCGGCGTCGATTACGGGACGCCCTGGCCCGTCATGGCGAGCTGACCCTGGTCTTCGCCACCGGACGCGGACTGGCCTCCATCCGTGAGGTCCTTCGCGATCCGCTCGTCCCTCGGCCACGGTGGATCATCGCCGATGTCGGCGCCACCGTCATCGACGGCGCCGACCTCACCCCCGTCGACCCGATCCAGGAACAGCTGCGGGCCGGATGGCCGGGGGCGGAGCGGATCCGCGCCGCGCTGCGCCGTTTTCCCGAACTCGTCCACCAACACGGCGTAGTGCAAGACGGCCGCTGTTCCTACCACCTCGGCCCCGACGGGCTCACCGGGGAACTCACGGCAGCCGTCGAGACTCTCGGCTGCACGTGGGTGTACTCGGCGGGCCGCTACTTCGACGTCCTGCCGCCAGGAGCCTCCAAGGGGAACGCGCTTCGGGCGCTGGCCGAGAAGCTGGGTTGGCAGCCCGACTCGATCCTGGTCGCCGGAGACTCGCTCAACGACCTCTCGCTGTTCCGGACCGGCGCGCACGCAGTGGTCGTCGCAGGTGCCGAACCCGCACTGCTCACGGCTCTCGCCGATGACCCACGCGTGCACCGTCCCGGCCAGGCCGGCGCGGCAGGCATCCATGCGGCGCTGCGAGACCTCGGCTGGCTCAACTCCCGTCACGATCCCGGCCTCCGCCCGACCCACGGTCCCGGTCCCGGTCCCGCTCCCGGTTCTGAGCCCGGTTCTGAGCGGTCCGCAGGACGACACTCCCTCGTGGTGGCCTACCACCGACCGCCGCTGCACTGGAACGGCGAGAGTTGGCAGCCACCCACCAGCCCCAACGGCATCCTGCCCACCCTGACCAGCGCCTTCGCCGACGTCGGCGGCAGCCTGCAGGGCATCTGGGTCACCGCTCTGACCGGGCGCGACCAGCAGGCCCCGCTCCCGCGACCCGCCTCCCCGCCCCTGGCAACCGTGCCGGTGGACCCGGCCACCTGGAGCGGCTACTTCCACCGCACCTGCAAGGACGCGCTGTGGCCGATCCTGATGTCCGAGCCGGATCGTGCGGTCTTCGACGAGCGCTTCTGGGCCGACTACCGCACGGTCAACGACCGCTTCGCCCAGCACATCAGCGCTGAGGCCGCCCCGGGCGCCACGGTCTGGCTGCACGACTACAACCTGTGGCTCGTTCCCGGTCTGCTGCGTCGGATCCGACCCGACCTCAGAACCGGGCTCTTCCACCACACCCCGTTCCCTGCCCCGGAGACCTTCGCCGCCCTCCCGGTCGCCGCCGAACTGCGCTCCTCACTGGCCTGCCTCGACTGGGCCGGTTTCCACACCGACGATTTCGCCGCACACTTCCGTGGGGCCCTCGCCGGTCTGCCTCATCCGCCGCCGACCGCCGTCCACCCGCTCGGAATCGACCGGCCGGTCATCGAGAAGCTCGCCCGCCTCCGCGCCCCACACCGTCGAACGGCCACCGGCCACGTGGTGCTCTCGGTCGAACGCCTCGACTACGTCAAGGCCCCGATCCAGAAGGTCGACGCCATCGACCACCTGCTCACCCGCCGACCCGAACTGCGCGGCCGACTCACCTTCCGGCTCGTCTGCCCGCCGCCCGAGGCCGGCATCACCGCGTACGACACCACCCGTCGGCACCTCGAACAACGCGTGGGCGAGATCAACGCCCGGTGGCGGCAACGACATTGGCAACCGGTCGACTATCTGCCCCGCCGCCTGTCCAGCACCGAGGTCGTCGACGAGTACCTGACGGCCGACGTCCTCTGGATCACCTCGCTCCAGGACGGCATGAACCTCACCGCCAAGGAGTTCATCGCCGCCCGGAGCGCGCTTCCCCACGATCAGGTCGAACCGGGAGTCCTGGTCCTCTCCCGCCACGCCGGCGCTGCGACCGAGCTCGGAGAGGCTGCCCTGCTCACCGATCCCCACTCCATAGAAGACCTCAGCACCGTCCTGGGTCGAGCTCTCGACCTCGCCCCGATCGAACGTCGAGCCCGCATGAACCGGCTCTCCGAACTTCTCGGCCACGAGCGACCCGCCGACTGGGCGAACCGGATCCTCCGTGCGATCCGGAGCACCGGCAGTAACTGACGGAGAGTCAGCTCGGTTTCTCGGTCACCGCCGCACCTGCTACGGCAGGTAGTCGCTACACCCGTGCCGCAGGTCGGCCGCGCCGGTGGCCCGGGCGGGAGGTGAGTGTGCGGGCTCGGGGCAGGCCGGCGCAGGGAGTGGGGTGGGCGGGGTGGGGGATACGGACCGTGGGCAGGCGGCTGGTTTCGGTCATGCGGCTGTAGGCGTAGGCGGCGGACGTCATCGTCATGTGGTGGTGCCAGCCGAGGAAGGAGCGCCCCGCGAAGTCGCGCATCCCGAAGCCGTCGCCCAGGACTGTCATCGCGGCCCGGGTGCGCTCCAGATGGCGCAGCAGCGAGATGATCCGGTCCGCACCGGCCTCGGCCAGGCTGGTGAGGTAGTAGCGCCTGGCGTGGGGCTGTGTCTCCGGCATACCCGGCGTCCGCGGCTCGTGGGCCCAGAGCCGGTGCGGGAGTTCCGAGCCGGGCAGTCGGACCGGCACCGAGACGAGCATCGGCACGCCGCGCCGCGCGGGCCGGGCGGGCAGGAGGTCCACGGCCGCGCGCGCCGCCGCCGGGCGGCCCGGTGCCGTGACGGCGGCGAGGAGCTGGGTGGACGGGACGCGCACGACGTAGTCCACACCGCGCCCGGCCAGCTCGGCCGGCAGGCGGTCGGCGCAGGCCAGCTCGCACAGGTCGGCGACCAGGGGCGTCGTGGGCGACGCCGACTCGACGGGTCGGCGGTCCAACAGGTCGAGGACCTGCGCCAGTTCGGAGCGGCCGGACACCTCGTCGGGAATCCGGGCCCGCTGGAGTCGGTCCGCGTCCGTGCGCCAGCTCTCGTGCAGGAAGAGTTCCCAGTCCACCGGGATGCTGGACTCCTCGTTCGACAGGAACAACCCCAGCCCCACCTGGCAGTTGAGCGCGCGGCCGGCCTCCGGGACGTACCGGCGGTGCACCCCGACCGAGTGCTCGCCCCGCTTGGGGATGACGGCGGCGTCGATCGTCCAGGCGTCCGGCGGTTGCGCTGCCGCGACGGTGCGGGCCAACTCCCGGCGCACCGGCGCCCAGTCCCAGGGGCTGGCGTTGATGAACTGCTGCAGGCACTGCGACGCGGTGGGCGAACCCGGTACGGCCAGCGCCAGTTGGCGCAGCGACTTGCGACCGGACACGGTGAGCAGGCCGCGCAGGTAGACCTCGGCCCACTTGCGCTGGTCGGTGCGCGGCAGGACCGCGAACAGGTTCTCCGCGAAGGCGGTGACGTCCGGTCGGGATCGATGCGAGCGGTGCGTGGGCACGTGAGATCTCCCCAAGCTGGGTTCTTTCGTCAGGGGCGGACAGAAAAAGAATACATAACGTTCTGTATTTTTTTCAAGCCTGCGTCTGCCCCGGGGCACACCTCAGTCGCACAGGCTCGCCACCACGACGCTGTCGAACACCAGTTGGCCGTCCTGGGTCGCTGTCACCCGGACCACCGCGTCCTCTCCGGCGTCCTGCGACGGCAGTTGCATGGCGGTCACCATGCAGGGCAGGCCCGGCTCCGCCCGTGCGCGGAAGGCGCTGCGGATGTCGACCGGCAGGATCCGGTACGGCGCGCACACCGCCTGCGCCGCCTGCCGCGCGGCCTCCAGGAACAGCATCGGCGGAATCCGGTCGGCCGATGGGTCGTAGAGCACCGGGTGGGTGGGGTCGACACGTAGCTGCCAGGTGTACGTACCCGGCTCGGAGGGCCGCTTGCTCATGCCGAGCACCACGTCGTGCTCGTGCAGTCGGCCCACGACGACCGCGGGAACGGCTTCGGAGAGCTCGGGCAGGACGTCCGCCTCCGCGTCCGCCTCCGCGTCCGTGGGCGGCTCTGCGGGCGGCTCCAGGTTCCGCAGGACCAGGCGGCCCGTTCCGGCGAAGGTGTCGCCGCGCAGGAAGCCTGCCTCCAGCGTCATCGAGGCCAGCCGGCCCCGGTGGTGGCGGACGTCGCGGCAGGAGACCTCCAGGCTGACCTCGGCCGGGCGCTGCCCCAACAGGAGCGCGGCGGGCACCACTTCGACGTCCAGCGCTTCGATGGAGCAGGGGTGTCCGTCGGGCACCCCGTAGTAGAGGTGCCCGACGAGGGACGAGGCCTGTCGCAGCGTCTCGGCCATCAGCAGGGGATCGTGCCAACTACCGGCGAGCGGCGTGTAGAACGAGTGCCCACGCGGCCACTGGGCACCGAGGCGGAAGGTTTCTGCACCGAGCCGCTGCCAGTCGGTGATCAGCACCTCGGCGACCGCGGCGCGGTCGACGAGATGGCGGGGGGCGGTTCTGACGAAGGTCAGGCCGCCCTCCTCCGCTCCGTGCTGGGACGGCAGGAGAGCTCGCGGATGATCGGTCACGTGCACGCGGAACAGCCCTTCTTTCAGTCGGGGTGGAGCGGGTGACGCCGACCCGACAGGGGACGGAGCGGGCCTCAGGCGACGAGCTCCGCGAAGCGGCCGGCGTGGAACACCAGAGGGCCCGCCTCTTCGGCCAGGGCGCCCTCGGTGGCCTCGGCGATGACCAGGTCGTGGTCGCCGGCCGGGTGGACCTGGGTGATGCGGCAGTCCAGCCACGCCAGACCGTCGGGCGCGACGGGGTGCCCCGCGCGGGTGTGCGCCCAGTCCCGGCCGGAGAACCGGTCGGTGCCCCGCAGCGAGAACGTCCGGCACAGCTCCGCGTGGCGGTCGCCGAGGATCGTCACGGCGAAGCCGCCCGCGGCGCGGATGGCCGGCCAGGTGGTCGAGGTGTGCGCGGCGCACATCGCGACCAACTGCGGGTCGAGGGACACCGAGGTGAAGGAGTTGACGGCCATTCCCACGGGACCCTCGGGGGTCCGCGCGGTGATCAGCGCGACTCCCGTGGTGAACCGGCCCAGAATGTCTCGGAACGAGCGCTGGTCGAGTTGGCCGAGTTGGTCGAGATGGTCCATCTGATCCAGTTGGTCCAGCATCAGTTCTTCCGCTCTCCTGCCCTGATCCGGCTTGCCCTGATCCGGCACCGCCGTCGGGCGACGTGGTCGACGTGATGGGTGTGACGTGATGGGGCGTGGCGTGGGTGGGGTGTGGTGGGGTTGCTGCCCGGCGGTGGGGCCGGCTCGTCGGCCGGCCCCGGCCCGCCCGGACGTGGTCGGGCTCGTCCGAGCGCCCTGCTGCCAGGTCGCCCGGTGCCCGCCGCGGTCACTTCTGACGGCTGGCGATGGCCCAGTCCACGGCCTCCTGCGGACGCGCCGCCGAGCCGTTGATCTGCGGCGCGACGTAGCGCGCCAGCAGCTCCATGCTGCGGTTGGTCTTCTCCCACGAGCACCAGTCGGCGACGTAGACCAGCAGGGAGCCGAAGCCGCCGGTGATCTCCTGCATCCGGCGGATGCCCTCCACCACGTCCTCCACCGAGCCGACCAGTGCGCCGCCCGCCTCGACCCGGGCCTCCAGCGCCCTGGAACGCGGCGTGTGCTCGTCGATGACGTCGCGGCCCGCGGCCTTGCCGAAGTACTCGAACAGCCAGCGGTCGTAACCCTCGCGGACGTCGTTGTACGCCTCCTCGCGGGTCTCGGCGACGTGGACGGGCAGGGCGATACGCCACTTGTCGCGGTCCAGCGTCTGGTTGTGCTCTGCCGCGGCCTCCTCGGCGTACTTCCACTGGTGCGCCAGGCCGATGTGGGCCGGGGCGCCCGGGGTCATCAGCGCGAACGGCAGCGCGAAAGAGGTCATGCTCAGGCCGTAACGGCCGATCAGGCGCGGGCTGGACTGCGAGGTCCCGGAGGTCGCCACGGCGACCTCGATGCCCTGCGGGCTGAACCGCGGCAGCTGGAGCTTGGCGGCGTTGAGCTCGAACCAGTCGGTGCTCTGCGTGATCCGCTCGTCGCCGTTGACCAGCTCCAGCACGGTCGGCAGAGCCTCCTCCAGACGGCGCCGCTGCACCGGCTGCTCCAGGCCGAACATCTTCGCGTCGAACGGGACGCCGGGGCCGACGCCCAGGATGTACCGGCCACGGGTGAGGTGGTCCAGGTGCACCGCGCGGCTGGCGACGTGGAAGGGGTGGTGGCCGGACAGCGGAACCACGCCGTGGGCCAGCTTGATCTGGCGGGTGCGCTGGGACGCGGCGGCTATCAGGGTCTCCGGCGCGCCCACCAGGCCCCAGCCCAGCGTGTGGTGCTCACCGAACCATGCCTCGTCGAAGTTGAGCTCGTCGACGTACTCGACCAGGTCGAGGTTGCGGCGGATCGCCAGGTGCGGGTCCTGGCCGGTCTCGTGGACGGGCGAGAGGAAAATACCGATACGGCTGTGCACAGCTGTCCTCCATGACTCACATGACGCAACAGGATGGGTGGTGCGGGGGATCGCCCGACGGGGCGGAAGACATGCGGGATCGCCCGACGGGCGGAAAACGCGCGGGGGTTGGGACGCGCGCGGGGTACTGACGCGCGGGGGGTACTGACGCGCAGGGGTACTGACCTGTGGGGGGTTCAGACCTGTGAGGGTTCACACCTCTGGCAGGTTCCGACCCGTGGCGGTCCGGAAGGGAGCCGGCCGGTCAGCGCACGCGGTAGACGTCGTCCTTCAGGTCGCGCACCCGGAGGTACTCGGCGGTGAGCCGCTCCTCGTCCGGGGCCGTCAGATACACGCGCAGCGAGCTGGTCAGCAGGTCGACGGTGGGCCGGATGCGGGAGCCGGGCGCGAGCTTGACGGCGACGCGGTGGACGCTGCCGAGCCCGGAGATCCCCTCGACCACCGACGCTTCGACGGACTCGACGACACCGTCCAGCTCCGTCGGCGTGTTGTAGACCACGGCCGGCTGGACCCGGCGGTACGTCCGCCCGAGGTACTGCTCCCGGAACTCCTCCGGGCGCGTGTAGGCGAGCGCCGCGAGGGAGGCCTGGTTGTGGCCCAGGCACACGTCGTGGAAACCGGCGTCGATGTTGCCGTTCAGCCGGGTGCCGATCTCGACCAGGGTGGGGCCCTCGTCGGTCACGATCACCTCGGCGTGCGCGGGACCCCACCGCACGTCGAGCGCGGCCAACACCTCGTCGACGTAGGCGATCAGCGCCGGAACCGGATCGGTGTCCGCGTCCAGCAGGATGTCCCGGTTGTAGATGTTCTTGCCGGACAGCAGCAGCGTCTTCTCGTACTGCCACACGCCGCAGGCGTAGCTCCGGCCGTCGCTGCTGACGGTGTCGACGATGTACTCGGTGCCCTTGAGGTAGGACTGCACCAGGATCTCGGTGTTGGTCCCGCCGAAGATGTCCGGTACGGCCAGCACGGTCCCGGCGGCGCTGCGGACCTGCGCGGCGTCGTGGCAGATGTGGACGCCGTCGGACGCGGCCGAGCTCAGCGGCTTGACGACGACCGGGTAACTGCCGCGCTCCTCGGCCCAGGTGACGACCGCCTCGACGTCGCCGCTCTTGAACTGGTCGGCACAGCGCACACCCGCCCGGCGCAGGGCCTCGATCATCTCGTACTTGTCCCGGCGGGCCGGGGACAGGGCCGTTCCGTTGGACGGCACGCCCAGCGCCTCGCTGAGCCGGTCCGCCAGCATGACGGCGGACTCCTGGCCGGGGATGACGCAGACGGGGTGGTGCGGGCGGAGCTTGTCGGCCAGCACCTGCTCGTCACAGGAGACGATGTTCTCCGCGTACGCGCCGAGATCCGGCGCGAGCATGGAGGGGATCAGCTCGGGGGTGCTCTGCACGTGGAGCACCCGGGCGCCGAGCCGCCCGAACGCCTCGGGGTAGTAGTTCCCGGCGGAGTAGCCGTCGACGACGACCGCGACCGGCGGTTCGGTCAGACTGCTCATGTTGGTGTCCTTACCTTGGCACTCTGGGACCTTGGAACTCTGGGACTTCGAGACCTCTGAGACCTTGGAACTCTGGGACGAGACCTCTGGGACTTCGGGTGTCGCCGTCCTTCAGACCCCGGTGCGCGGGGTGTCGGCGACGAAGCGGGCCAGGCGGGCGATGCCGGTGCGGATGGCCTGCGGTTCGAGGTTGCTGACGCCGAGTCGGATGGCGCGTCGGCCGCCGCCGTCGAGGTGGAACATGCTCATGGGCGCCCAGCTGACGCCGTAGTCGCGCGCGGAGCGCTCCATGGCGGTGAGGTCGGCGTCGAAGTCGACCTCGACCACGACGAAGAAGCCGCCGTGCGGGGTGTTGAAGCGCACGCCGTGCTCGGCGTACCGCTCGGGCGGGAAGTGTTCAGCCAGCGCCTGCAGGGTGGCGTCGAGACGCTCCAGGTAGACCGCCGCCAGTTCACGGGTGGGCGTGGTCAGGTCGTAGTCGTGGTCGACGAGCATGCCGCCGATCACCGCCTGGGACAGAGACGAGGAGCCGACCGTGAACATGGCCTTGGCCTTGGACAGTTCCTGGGCGAGCGTGCGCTTGGTGCCCTCGGTTCCCTCCGCTCCCTGGGCTCCCTCGGCTCCCTCGATCTCCTGGTCGGCGATCAGGTAGCCCAGGCGGGCGCCGGGGAACGCGGACTTCGCGAACGAGCCGAGGTAGACGACCCGGCGCTGCTCGTCGAGCGACTTGAGGGTCGGCATCTTCTCGCCGTCCGGAGCGAACAGCCCGTAGGGGTTGTCCTCCAGGATGATCAGGTCCTCCTCGGCGGCCACCTCGAGGAGCCGGCGGCGGCTCTCCAGGGGCACCACCGTGCCCGAGGGGTTGGAGAAGTCCGGGACCAGATAGACCGCGACGGGACGCCGGCCCGCGGCGCGCACGGCGCGTGCCGCAGCTGCCACGTCCTCCGGGTCGAGTCCGTCCGGGCCCTCGGGAACCGGTCGGACCGGGATGTCCAGCATCCGGGCGGCGCCGCGGATGCCGACATACGCCGGGGATACGGCGAGCAGTACGTCGTCGGGGGAGGTGAACAGGCCGCGCAGGGCGACCAGGGTGGCCTCCTGGAAGCCGTGAGTGATCATGACAGCCTCAGGGCTGACGTCGATCCCCTCGTCGTGCTTCAGCATCCGGACGACCTCGTCCTGGATGAAGCCGTTGACGGGGCCGTACTGGAACATCAGACGGGTGATCCGCTGCTGCGGCACCCCCTGGTCCTCCAGGTGCTTGATGTAGCGGTCGATGTAGTACGACAGCTTCGACAGGTCGTGGTTGCCGTCGTGCGGGGCGCCGGAGGAGAACGACAGAGCCTCGGGGAACTTCATCGCGGTCTCGCTCAGGATCCGCATCGAGTCCATCTCCGGATCGACGATCCCGGCGTGCAGCCGGTCATGGTTCAGGGAGACGAGGCCGACGGGCTCGGTGTGCACGTGAGGTGACCCTCTCTCGTATCAAGTCGTATCGATGGGGCGGCGCGGGGCGCTCAGGCGGCGTGCTGCGTCGGCTGGTTGAGCGCCTCGATCCAGCTGCCCTTGCCGGGCGACCACTCGCGGACGCGGGTCCGGGCGACGATGCCGCCCTTCACGTACGGCTCCTCGGCCAGCAGCTGGTCGAGCTGCTCCCGGCCCTCGACGTCGTAGACCAGCAGGCCGGCGTTGACGTCGGCCAGCGGGCCGCCCAGCAGGAGGACGCCGCGCTCGGCCAGGTCGTACAGGTTGGCGGCGTGCGCCGGATGCAGCTCCTGGCGCCCTTCGCGGTCGACGCTGTACTCGAACTCCACTACGAACTTCGCCACGGGGGTTCCTTCCTGATGGTCTTGACGTTTAGGGAGTGGGGCGGGGCTCACATGTAGAGGCCGCCGTTGATGTCGATCACGGTGCCGGTGGAGTAGCCCGCGCTCTCGGAGCAGAGGTGCAGCACGCTGCCCGCGGCCTCGGCGACGGTCCCGTAGCGGCGCATCGGCAGCCGGGAGAGCACGCTCTTCTTGGACTCCGCGTCGCGGCGCTCGAAGGCACCGGCCACCCGGGCGGTGGCGATGGGCCCGTGGGCGACCACGTTGACGACGACCCCGCTGCCGGCGAGCTCGTACCCCATCTGCTTGGTCATCGCGAGGACCGCGCCCTTGGCGCCGACGTAGGCCGCGTTGTTGAAGTGGCTGTACGTACGGCCGCCCGCCGACGCGAAGTTGACGATGCGTCCGTATCCGGCGGTGGCCATGGCGGGGCCGACGACCTTGATGGCGATCCAGGTGCTGAGCACGTTCTCCAGGAAGGTCTGGTCGAAGTGCTCCTGGGTCAGGTCGGCGTAGTTGATGATGCGGGTGTCGCCGCCCACGCCGTTGACCAGGATGCCGATCTCGTGCCGGGCGACGATGTCGGTCAACTGCCGCTCGGCGGCGCGGAGGTCGGTGATGTCGCCGACGACCGTCTCGACCTTGGTGTGCTCGGCGAGTCGGGCCGCCAGCTCCTCGAGGGCCGCCTCGTCGCGGTCGAACAGGACCAGCGTGTGCCCTTCCTCGGCGAGGCCGAGGGCCACTTCGCTGAGGATGCCGCCGGCGGCGCCGATCAGCAGTGCGGTGCGTGGGGTGGGTGCGGTGCGTGCGGTCATGACTCTGCTCCCTGGGAGGACTGCGGGGACGTGAGGGTGAGTTCGGCCTCCGGGCCCGGCTTCGCCAGGTCGTCTGCGAGCGCGAAGCCCGGGAGGCGGGTGATGAAGAAGAAGGCGAGCGCGACGACGGCCCCGAGGAGGAAGGTGGCGGACCACAGGGAGCCGTAGCCGTAGGAGTTCGCCACGGCCAGCCCCGCCGGGCCGCCCACCACGAAGGCGGCGTTCCAGGCGAAGAAGTACGACCCCTGGTAGGTGCTGGCCCGCCCGGCCGGAGACCGGTTGGCGATGAACGTCGCCGACATGGGCGCCCACACCACCTCGCCCAGCGTCCACACCACGGTCGCGACGATGAAGCCGGTCATGCCGTGGGCGAAGGCGTTGAGACCGAAGCCGATGGCCCACAGCGCGCTCGCCAGGATCAGCGGCACATGGTCGGGCAGCCCCTTGACGAGCCTGGGGGAGAGGGGCAGCAGGGCGACGGAGAGGACCGCGTTGACGGCCAGCACGAATCCGATGCCGCCCGGGCTCAGTCCCGCGTCCCGCATGTCCAGCGGCAGCGCCGAGTTGACCTGGAGGTAGATGCAGGCCAGCAGGAAGGTCAGGGTGAGGAAGGCGACCAGCACCGGCGAGTGGAAGGGCTCCGCGATGCCCTTCAGAGCGCTGCGCAGTGCGGACGATCCGCGTGGCCGGCCGGCCTGCCGCACCGCATCGGCGGGCAGCCGCCACACCAGGGCCGCGTAGATGACGCAGCACAGCGCCCAGATCCAGAACAGCGCGGGCGGGTACCAGGTCAGCAGGACACCGGAGATGACGGGGCTCAGCGTCATGCCCACGTTGAAGCCCACCATGTAGAGGCTGTAGGCCTTCGCGAACTGGTCCTGCGGCACGAGTTCGGCGATCAGTCCGGCCCCGGCCGGCCGGTCCACCGCGGACAGGAAGCCGGCGACCAGGGACAGGGCGCAGGCCGCGTACAGGTTGGTGGTCAACCCCAGCGCCAGCGCGGTGACCGCGGTCAGCGGCTGGGCGGCGACGATGGTGCGCCGTGCACCGATCAGGTCGGCGACAGCCCCGCCGACGAGCCCCGACAGCACGATGCCGACGCCGAACAGGCCGACGATCAGCGGCGTCGTGTGCGCGTCGACGATGCTGTCCTGCTTCAGGTAGAGGATGAGGAACGCGGGCGCCAGGGTTCCGAGGCGGCTGAACGTCTGTCCGAACCAGAGGAGCCAGAACGCTTTGGGGAGCGCCATCGGTCACCAACCATTCGTCGCGGGTGTGCGTGGTGCGTGGCCCTGTAGGACCCGATGGCAAAACAATAGAGAACGATCGTTATTTTTCTTAGCCCGAGCGGAGAGGTGAACACAAGTTCGGCGAGTTGGTCAACGTGTACGGCAGTGTCGCGGCCAGCTCCACTGCGCCTGCCCCACTGGCGAGCACTCTCAACTTGCCTTGAAATACCGAAAGTTGGAGGGATGCTGCATCCCTTGCACCCGGTCGCACCGCGCTCAGGAACTCCGTCACCCGCCGGGCATGGCCGCCCAGGACGGTGTCCGTGCTCCCCTCGGAGGCGAACCGCACTCCGGTTGCGCCGGTCCGGTCGGCGACTGCCGCACGGATGAGGGTGTGCGGGAGCTGCTCGGGCCGCCAGGCGGCGTCGGCAGCCGTGACGGAAGCGGCGTAGGCGCGGGCGAGGTCGGTCGGCGAGCCGTCGCCGGTACACAACTGCGTGTACAGGGTGGCCGTACAGCACCCGATGCCGGAGAGCCGGGTGCTCTCGGCGTAGCGCCGCCGCAGCGACCGGGCGGTGAGCACCTCGACCCGCTCGTCGCCAGCCGCGCGGGCCGACCCGGTGGCCGCCAGGGCCACGAGGAGCTGGTCCACCGTGATCCGCCGGGCCAGGCACCAGCTCTTGAGCCCGGCGTGCTGACGGGGCGACAGGGACAGTTGCCACAGCCCGTTCCCGAGCGTCTCGCCCCGGGCCGCTGCTCTTTCGGCCCTCTCCGCCTTCTCCGCGCTCTCCGACGGCGCGGACCCCGCGGCGAAGGGCCACGGCACGACCGGACCGGCCGTCACGGCCGACGCCCGGTAGGTCAAATCGTCCTGGTCCGGCACGAGTTGCTCGGTGAAGCGATGCGGCCCCAGGCGCCCGTCCTCCTCCCCGAACAACAGGTCGAGCAGGACGCGCACGAGTCGTCCGACCGTGTGGACATCACTGATCGCGGGATGACAGGTGAGGTAGAAGTGGGTCACGCACTCGCGCCGGGCATGGACGATCCGCAGCCGCCACAGCGGCCCGGACGGCGGCAGGACGATCCCGATCTCCTCGGCCAGCAACTGCTCCGGCGTCCGCTCGGGTCCGAGTTCCTCCTGCCTCGCCCGGCCCGGCGCGTCGTCGCCGCTGTGCCGGAACCACAGGTCGTCGCCCTCCTCGCCGATGCGCAGCGACAGCGCGGGGAACCGCTGCGCCCATCGGGCCACCACCTGGTCCAGGTACTGGGCGCCGAACGCCGCCAGGACCGTGACCCGGGTGGTGACCTGGCCGGCTCCCTCCGCGAGGAGGTGCGCCCAGGCCTGCTCCGCCTCGATGGAGCCGAGCCTGCGCACCGGCCGGGCTGCGGTCACCGGTCGACCGGGCCCGCCGCCGCGGCCCGGGGCCAGTCGACCGTGTTCGACACGACGACGCCGTGCTCGAAGAAGTCGAGCGTGACGCGGTCGCCGTCCGCGATCCGGAAGCCGCCGTGGAAGCTGCTGCGGTCGGCCCCGAGGTACACGTAGTGCACCCGGCCCGGATACCGCAGCGCCCGGTGGGCGAAGAGCGCCGGGAGGATGTCCGCGATCCGGTAGTGCATGGCGTCGGTGCCGGTGGTGAAGTCGGCCCGCCAGGCCTCGCGCCCCTCCCGCTCGATCGTCACCTCGCCGGTCACCGAGGCGGGCGGCGGACCCAGGAAGAGCCACGGCGCCACTGCCGCGTCACAGAGCTTGGCGTACGACAGGTGCCCGTTGTGCTGCCGGAACCGGCCGATGTCGGTCAGGTCGTTGCCGAACGTGTACCCCGCGTACCGGACGTCGCCCGCCTCGTCGGTGACGTACACGAGGACGACCTCGGCCTCCTCGGTGACGGTCACCGCGCCTGCCGGTACCGAGAGTTCGTCGCCGGACACCTTCAGCACGTCGCCGAGTCCCTTGAGGAACCAGTTCGGCTGGGCCTGCGTGGTGGCGTCGACCTTGACGTTGTGGGTCTGCATGAAACCGCTGACCATCGCGTCGCCCACCGAGGCGGGCAGCAGCGGGGGACGCATCGTCACCTGGGCGCGTTCCTCGGCCGGCACGACGACGGGGTCCTTGCCCGCGGTGAGCGCCGCCGCGAGTGCGGCGCCGTCACCGGCCGCCGCGGTCACGGCGGCGTGCAGGTCCGCGTCCTTGAGTGGATACAGGTGCAGCGGGTCGCCGGGGCCGGGCATCCCGAAGCCGAAGTGGTGCTCACCGCGGTGGACGCACTCGAAGAAGGGGGTCATGGGATCTCCAGGGAAGCTTGTATGTACGGGAGTTGAGCAGGGGCGGTCAGAACTGGCCGATCAGGGCGGACCGATCAGGGCGGACCGATCAGGGCGGACCGATCAGGGCGGACGGGGTCAGCGGGCGGCCGGGGTCGCGTCCTGCCAGCCGGTCCGGCTGCCGGTGAACCGCAGGACGGCCCAGCGGTCGGCGTCCTCGTTGAGGGACATGGCGAGACCGGGGCCCGCGGCCGGGGCGATGGTGTTCGTGCGCCGGTCCACCGCCGGCGGGGGTGCGACGATCATGTCGGGGAAGAACCGGTCCGACTGTCCCGCTTCGACGGTCATGGCGTCGCGGTTGCCGAAGGCCAGCGCCCGGCCGGCGTTGATCAACGGGCCGACCTCGGCGACCTGGACCCCGATCTGGAAGCCGAGCCCGTGCGCGCGGGCGAAGTCGACGAGCCGGGCGGCGCGCAACAGGCCGCCGTTCTTGGCGATCCGCACATTGAGCGCGTCGCAGGCCCCGGCCGCCACCGCGTCGCGGGCGTCGTCCAGGGTGCAGACCGACTCGTCGAGCATGATGCCGAGGCCCGACTCCCGGCGCAGGGCGCGCAGGCTCGCCCAGTCACGCTTCGGCAGCGGCTCCTCGATGAGGGTCGCACCGCACTCGCCCAGCCGACGGGCCCTGCTCGCCGCGTTCGCGGGCGTCCAGCTCATGTTGGCGTCGACCATGACGGGGACGCCGTCACCGACGTGGTCCCGGATGGCGCGTACGGTACGGGCGTCGCGGTCGATGTCGTCGGACGCCTTGATCTTCACGAAGTGGAACGGCCCCCGGGACGCGAGGAACTCCTCAACGCCGATGCTCAGATCGAGCACCTGC
Source organism: Streptacidiphilus sp. BW17 (assembly GCF_041262485.1). Lineage (NCBI taxonomy): Bacteria > Bacillati > Actinomycetota > Actinomycetes > Kitasatosporales > Streptomycetaceae > Streptacidiphilus > Streptacidiphilus sp. BW17. The sequence goes on from NZ_JBGCCR010000028.1 coordinate 101,059, forward strand.
GAGACGGCCAGCCGTTCGCCGTCCTGACCACCCTTCTCCCGCTCAGCGCCGATCAACTGCCGGGCGGTCAGGCCCAGTCGGTGTCCCAGCAGGTCGAGGACGGCGGTTTCCAGCAGGCACACCAGGTTGTTGCCGCCGTCGATCCCGAAGGTCCCGGCGAACCCCTCCGCGCGCAGCTGTCGCAGCAGGTCGGCCGGGTGCGTCCGGGCGATCCGGGCCAGCAGCGCGTCCATCGGCACCTGCGACAGCGCCGCCACGACGCCGTCGCTCGTCTCCCCGGTGACGTAGGGCCGCGGAGCGCACTCCCCGACGCCGTACACCCCGTCGACGCCGATCCGCAGCACCAGGCTGTCGGACGTACGGCGCCGGGCGGCGGGGTGGTCGAACGGGGTCGCCATGGGCAGCCTGACCCAGTACAGCACCGCCTCGGACACCGCATCCGACGTCGTGTCAGGTATCAACTCGGGTATCGCCTCGGGCATCGCCTCAGCCACCGCCTCAGCCGCCTCAGGCATCGCGGACCAGCCCCTGCAGCAGGGTGTGGGCCGACATCCAGTCGACCAGCTGGTCGGCGACGCCGGTGTAGAAGAGGTAGTGCTTGTCCGTCGGCAGCTTGGTGATCGTGCCGCGTCCGGACACCAGCGCGTCGAAGGCCTGGTGCGCGCTGTCCAGGTCGACGATGGGGTCCGTCATGCCGGAGACGAAGGTGAACGGCACCTCCGGAAGCGTCCGGGACGGTCGGCGATAGCGGCGCTCCAGCTCCAGCAGCGTCGCCCGGGAGCGCCGGGTGAGTGTGCGGACGGCCAGGTCGTCGTGGTCGATGAAGTGGCGGTACTTGGGGTCGTCGGTGAAGTCGGAGGACTTCAGGTCGGCGTCCCAGGGCTGGGTGCCGCGTTCTGCGGCCAGCGCGCGCAGCCCGTCCTCGTCCAGGGTGGCGTGCAGCTTGCCCAGCCAGGCCGAGCAGAAGACGGCGGCGTCGTAGCGGGTGTCGAAATCCGGGTGCTGCAGCAGCGCGGCCAGGAAGGAGCCGCCCAGGCAGTGGCCGAACAGCGAGAGCGGAACGCCCTCTCCGATCTCCGCGCGCACCTGTGCCACCGCGCGTATGTAGTCCTGCAGCAGCGTCTCGGCGTCCGGGAGGTCCTGGCGGTCGCCGGGGCTGATCCCGCTGCCGCGCCGGTCCAGGACGTAGAAGGCCACGTCGTTGTCCGCGAAGCGCGGGCCCACCTCCCAGGCCCACCCGGCGTGGCTCTGCAGCCCGTGGAAGTAGAAGACGGCGCCCTTGGTGCGCCCGCTCTGCGGTCGCCACACGTGCAGGGCCAGGCTGCCGGCGTCCGAGGGGACGTCGGTGATCTCACGGCGGGTGTTCTGCGGCGGCCTCTTGGTCTCGATCATGACGGGGTGTTTCCTTTCGGGAGGTGGGGTGAGGTTTCGAACAGTGCTCAGCGGCGGACGAGTTCGGCGACGAAGTCGATGTCCTTCTGGAAGGGCTTGTACTTGTACTGGGTGGCGTTGCCCTGCTGACGGCGCGCCTCGATGTGCGCCGAGATCGCGTCGCGCTCGACGGTGATCACCTCCAGACCGCCGAGCCGACCGCTGTCGCGCTTGGAGGCGTACTCGATGTTGATCACCTTGAGCGCCTCGTCCACCGCCGTCGACAGCCGCTGGTCCAGCTCGGCGCAGGGCTGCGGAGCCTCGCTGACCACGATGTAGCGCGGCAGGTCGCCCCACTGGGGACCGCAGAGGTACAGCCCGGTGTCCAGGCCGCCGGCCGCCATACCCTGCTGGATGGCGTCGGTCACCTGGGACTCGGTGATCTTCTCGCCGGTGAAGGAGTGGTAGACGCCGTCGCGGTGCACGAAGTGCAGCCAGGGGGTGCCGTCGACGATCCGGTCGATGCGGTAGACGTCTCCGGTCCACAGTCGGTAGAGGCCGTTCCCCTGGGTCATGATGAGGTGGTAGTCGCGGCCGACCTCGACCTGGTCGATCAGCAGGGTGTCGACCGGTTCACCCCGCTCGATCAGGTCGCCGAGCGGTACCTCGGCGGGCACGAACTCGAAGAACGCCTGTCCCACGGCGAGCGGTTGGCTGTCCAGCGAGTCGTCGACCGGAATGGTGGTGACACCCTCCGTGCCGCAGCTCATGAACGGCATCTTGGCCACGCCGGGCAGCACCGCCTCCAGCTTGGCCTTGTACAGCTGGGCCGAGGACGACAGCCAGCAGCTGTACAGCGTCAGCGAGGGCCAGACGTCCTTGAGGCTGAACTCGCCCTGTGCGAGGACCGATTCGAGATGCCGCGCCGCCTGCTCGTCCGGCTCGGTGTACGGCACGCCCTCCAGCGTGCCCTCGCGCAGGTCGCGTACCAGCGCCGGGCCGTGCTCGGCGATCAGGTCCCGCATCGACACCAGCGTGCTCGGGTTGATCGCGGAGATGAAGTGCAGGTCCTTGCCGACGAGATGACGGGCCCGGTGGTACATCCGGGCGGCGTGCCCGGCGGGCGCGTCGGGGCCCAGCCACGGCGACTCGTACCACGGCGGGTTCCAGTCCAGGGTGTTGATCTGCGGGTGCCGGTTGCTGATCGCCTGGTGCTGCACCCCGTGCACGAAGTCGTACACGTCCTCGCGGGTGGTCTGGGTGTCCAGCGTCGCGTACGGGTGGGCGAGGAGCTCGGGGTGGTGCTCCAGGTAGGTGCCCCACATCGCCTTGATCGCCGGCACCCGGTACGTGAGCAGCCAGTGCAGGGTGTACGGCACCTGCTTGGGTACGCCGGTCGTGCCGCTGGTCTTGAGCCAGCGCAGCACCGGGCTGCACGAGAGCACGCCGCCCTTGGTCCGGGTCTCCCGGTCGATCTCGGCGGCGAAGTCGTTGTACCGCATCACCGGCAGCACCGCGCGGAAGGAGTCGAGGTCGGCGGCCACCGTGTCGTAGCCCCGCTCCTTCCAGTGCAGGGAGCCGGCGCAGAGCTGGACGATGTCCGCGAGGACCCTGCGCTGCGTGGTCTGCGGGTCCTTCAGTTCGAGCAGCAAATCCTCGCGGGCCTGGCGGCACTCGTCGAGGAAGGCCGCTCGGCGGGCGTGCCAGGTGTCCTGCCAACGGCGTGCGTCGTGTGCGTCCATGGACGTGACTCCTCATCATGAAAAATGCTGTTAAAACGCCTTTCCGAGGGCAGGGCTGTCCCCGGAAACGGGGTCGGGGGGGGGGGGGGGGGGGCGCCGCCCCCCCCCCCCCCCCGGGGGGGGGGGGGGGGTGTGGGGGCGGCCGCGGCCCCCCCCCCGCCGCCGCGCGGGCCCCGGGCCGCCCGG
>NZ_JBGCCR010000029.1:0-98712 GCF_041262485.1 Streptacidiphilus sp. BW17
GTACTGCAGGGGGGACCCTGTGGGAGAGTAGGACGCCGCCGAACAATCTTTCCAGTGAAGCCCCCTGACCATGTGTCAGGGGGCTTCACTGCGTTATGGGCAGGCCGGTCAGACGAGGAAGCGCATCACCGCCCCCGCCACAAGTGCCCAGACCGGCGCTCCGATGCCGAACGCTGAGACGCCGGAGGCCGCCACCACGAAGGTGACGACGGCCGCTTCGCGTCCCTTCTCCTGCGCGAGCGCGGTGGAGAGGGAGGAGCCGAGCGTCGGGAGCAGTGCCAGTCCCGCGACGGCCTCCACCAAGAGCGGTGGTGCCGCGGTGAGCAGGACCGCGGAGGCTCCGGCAGTGAGGCCGAGCACGATGTAGCAGGCCCCCGCCGTCACGGAGGCGATCCACCGGCGTTCGCGCTCCGGGCCGGCGTCCGGTCCGGCGACCAGGGCGGCCGTGATCGCGACCAGGTTGACCGCGTAGCCGCCTCCCGCCGCTGTGACAGCCGTCGTGAGACCTGTCGTCGTGAGCACGGATCGCACCGGCGGGCGGTAGCCGAAGTGCCGGAGCAGGGCCAGGCCGGGGATGTTCTGCGAGGCCATCGTGATGATGTAGAGCGGGAGTGCGATCCCGATGACGCTCTGCCAGTTCAGTGCCGGGGCCGTGACGGTGAGGCGTGGCAGCAGGTCGTGTGCCGCGCCGAGACGGCCGTGTGTGTGGACGAGGATCACGACCAACGTGGTGAGCAGCGCGCCGGGCGTCGCCCAGCGCCGGGCCAGGCGGGTCAGTACGGCCCAGATGCCGATCACCGGCAGTGTCAGCGCCGGGAGTTGGAAGGCGGCCTGGACGGGGGCGAGGCAGAGCGAAAGCAGGACGCCGGCCAACAGGCCGGTGGCGAGATTGCCCGGGATCGCCTCCACCAGGCGGCTGAGGCGTGACCAGAGGCCGGTCGCCGCAAGCAGCAGCCCGCAGAGGGCGAAGGCGCCGACTGCGTATCGGTAGCCCCCGGGCTGACGGCCGGCGGAGACCAGCAGTGCAGCGCCGGGCGTGGACCAGGCGAAGCTGAGCGGTTGGCGGAAGTGCAGTCCCAGCACGATGGCGAGCACGCCCATGCTGAGGCAGAGCAGCAGCAGTCCCGAGATTGCCTCCGACCGGTCCGCTCCGACAGCTCGCAGGCCGGTCAGGACCAGGGCGAAGGAGCTGCTGAACCCGACCACGGCGGTGACGAGTCCGGCGGTGAGCGGTTGGGTCGGGAGACGCAGACGTGCGGGCATGGACGGGTTCCCTCCTTGAGTGTGCGAGTGTTCCGTTTATGGAACGACTGGAGTGATCGGAACGCTAGCGGAGCGGCGATACTCGGCGCCATGGGTATCTCAGGCTCTGACATCAGAGGCTCGCACGTCAGCGGCTCTGGCATCGCCCGCTCCGAGACCGGCCGTGCGGGAAAGGGCGTGGTGACGGGCAGTTGGACCCCGGCTGCCGCCTCGGCGACGGGTGCGCGGATCCGGGCGCTCCGGGCCCAGCGCGGGATCAGCCTCTCCGAGCTGGCGCGGCGTGCCGGTATCGGCAAGGCCACCCTCTCCGGGCTGGAGACCGGCTCGCGCAATCCCACGGCCGAGACGCTGTATGCCATCGCCGGGCAGCTGGGCGTCCCGCTGGCCGAGTTGCTCTCGGCGCAGGGCGTCGGGCGCAGCGTGCCGGAGGTGCACGGCACGGCCGTGGTGGCGCAGTTGCTCGAGGTCTTCCGGGACGAGGAGATGAGCACGGAGCTGTACCGGTTGGAGATCCGCCCCGGACTCCTGCAGACGTCGCCCGCCCACCCGAACGGAGTGACCGAGTACCTGACCGTCTTCTCGGGGACGGCCCAGGTCGGTCCGGTCGGTCGTCCGTTGGTGATCCACGCGGGTGACCACGGTTCCTTCGTCGCCGACACTCCCCACACCTACGCCGCGTTGGGGGATGAGCCGGTGCTCGCGTCGCTGCTGATCCGGCATCCTCTGGGGCCTTCCGGACAAGACCGGCACCAGCCGGAGCACTGAGCCGACCCCGACCGGAAAGCAGCCCGCAGGTGTCGTCGCTTTGACGCGCGCGTTGTCAGCGGGTGGCACTACGGTGAGCGCTGGAAGGGGGAATCACGGTGCAGAACCTGACGCTGAGCTGGCAGTCGGCGGGCGCTGTCGCGGTCGTCGCCTACGGGGCCTCCGCTGCGCTGCGGCGCGTCGGTTCACTGTCGGAGCGCCGGGTCAACGTGGGGTTGGTGGTCCGCGAGCTGGGCACGGTGCTCGCGCTCTTCGCCGCGTGGCAGTTCGCCGGGCAGTTGTCCGTGATGAGCACCGACGGGGCGGTGGCGCGCGGGCAGGCGATCTGGAGCGCCGAACGGTGGCTGCATCTCCCGAGTGAGGAGACGCTCCAGGGCTGGGTGCTGCCGCATCCCCTGCTGGCCCAGGCGGCCAACTACTACTACGCGTCCATGCACTTCGGCGTGATGATCGCGCTGCTGGTCTGGCTCTTCCTGCGTCACCGGGAGGCCTACCCGTGGGTGCGGATGACGTTGGTGCTGGTCACGGCCGGTTCGCTGCTGATCCAGCTGATACCCGTGGCTCCGCCCCGGCTGCTGCCGGGTGACGGGATGCTCGACCTCGCCGTCTACTACAACCAGTCCGTCTACGGCACCACCCTCGGGGGCCTGCAGGCCGACTCGTACTCCGCCATGCCGTCGGTGCACGTGGCGTGGTGTGTGCTGGTGGCCGTGGCGGTGATCAAGGTGAGTCGGAGCCGGTGGCGCTGGCTGGTGATCGCGCATCCGGCGCTGACGGTCGCGGTCGTGGTGGTCACGGCCAACCACTACTGGCTGGACGGCGTCGCGGCCGTCGCCCTGCTGCTCCTGGCCTACCTGGTGCAGTGGCAGGCGAGCAGGATCCATCGGTCGTTCCTGGCCAGGCAGCCGGAAAGCCGGCCGGGGACCCCCCTCGGTCCCCGGCCGGCCCGGGTGGGCGTGTCAGGCACGCCCGGTGCGGTGGAACGTCAGTCGGTCATCGGGACCGAGGTCGCCGGGACCGAGGTTGACGGGACCGGAGTCGCTAGGGCCTGGGTCACACCGACGGGAGACTGACCGGCCCGAACGAGCCGCCGGTCAGCGAGAGCGTGGCGGCGTACCAGGAGCAGAGGCCCGCCACCGCGGCGACCCAGCCGCCGACCTTGTCGAGGCCGGAGCTGCCGCCGAAGGCGCCGATGGCCCAGAGGATCAGGGCTACGGTCAGCAGGCCGTACGTCCCGCGGACCAGCGTGCCGCCGCTGCGCCAGGCGGCGCCGGTCAGCGAGAGCGCGAGCAGGGCCCAGAGGACGAAGAAGAGTCCGCTTGCATTGGCGGACATCGGCGTGACCTGCGAGGCCGTGACCCAGAGCGCCCCGAGTCCGGCGAAGGCGGTGCCGGTGGCGGCGTTGTCGGAGCGGTACTCGATCAGGCCGGCGATGAAGAGGGTGACGCCGCCCACCCAGAAGCTCAGGTTCTTGGCGTCGGAGGCAGCGACGTTGTGGATGACACCGGTGCTGCCCAGGCCGTAGGCGAGCAGGGTGAGACCGAGGGCGAGGTAGCCGAGCGGTCCTGCTGCGGCACCGAGAGTGAGGGAGCGGTTGCTGGCCACCGCGGCTTCGTTGCTCACGGGGGCTCCTTTCACTGGTAATGCTGCCCGGCGGCGATCAGGTCGTGGCCGCCTTTGTCTGATGGTTGTTCCGTTCCCGACGGTGACGGAGTATCAACCTTCCGTAATCACCTTGATATCGAACATTTCCGAAGATCTGCCGTAATGGTGCAGCTAAGAGGTGTATGGGGCAGCGGAGGCGCGGGTTCCTCCGCCGTGACTCGCCGTCACCCCACCGAGAGCCGGTAACTCCCCGTCGCACAGCCGGTGATGAACCAGCCTCCCGGCACCTGGCGCAGCGTCAGTTGGCTGATGCCCTGTGTCTGCGGCGTGCTGGGCCGGGTGCGCCCCGGATACCAGACGGTCAGCGTGCAGGCCGGGCTGGACGCCGAGGCCGAGGACGCGGCAGACGTTGAGGCGGGTGCGGTGCCGGTCAGGGTGAGCGCGCCGGTGTCGGGGTCGGAGCTGAGACCGGTCAACGTGCCCGGCGCGGCCTGCGGGTAGGGCCGGGACAGCACGGAGACGACGTCGCCGGCCGGCGGGAGGTCCTTGCCGGTGACGCAGTCCTCGCCGATCAGGTTGCCGGCAGTCGCCGCATGCGGGTCGCTCTCCGGGCTCCCGCAGGCCTGCTTCCAGACCCAGAAGGCGTCGCCGATCCCGGCCTCGTCCTCGGCGGCGGCGAAGCGGCGCATCATCGCGCCGTTCTCAGGGGTGTTGGAGCCGAACCAGCCCCACTCGCCCACCCACAGCGGCATGCCGTACGACTTGGCCTGCTGCTCGGCGAGCGTGAAGCCGCGTTCGACCGAGACCAGGGTCAGGCCGAACTGCTGGTCCATGGTGATCGACTGGTTGTAGAGGTGCGGCGCGAAGACCAGGTACGGGTCGGTGCTGAAGCCGCGCGGCGGGGCGGCGTCGAAGCCGAGGCCGGACCAGAGCACGCTCGGCTCGATGAGGACCAGATGGGGGAAGCCGCCGGGCGTCTGCCGCTCGGCGGACCGGATCGCCTGAACGGCGTGGTCGTAGTAGGCGCCCAGCAGCATGGAGGAGGTCGCGGGCGGGTCGTCGCCGATGCCGGGCTCGTTGAGCAGTCCGTATCCCGCGACGGCAGGATCGCCCGCGAAGGTCTGCGCCAACATGCCCCAGGTGGAGACGAGTTCGCTCTGGATGCCGTTCACGTCGTGGTAGAAGGCGGTGAAGGCACGGGCGTTGGCGGGGGTGAGATCGCGGCTCAGTGTCTGGCAGCTGGACGCGCCGTCGGTGACCGTCGCCCAGGCGGGGGCGCCGTCGTAGCCGAGCGCGGGCGTGCTGCCGGACGGGCAGCTGGTCCCGGGCGGCGCGGCGACGGCCGGTCCCCAGGCGTCCTCGTGCATGTCGAGCTCGGTGTAGAGGCCGTGCTTCGCCGCCATGGCGACGGTGGCCCGGATCCGGGCCAGGTACGCCTGCTCATACTGCCCGCGGGTGGGCTCCAGCGCGGACCAGGAGATGTCGAGCCGGACCACGTCGAAGCCGAGCGAGGCCATCTGGGCGAAGTCGCCGTCGGTGAGCGGCCGGACGGTCGGCGCCCCCGGCGTGGGCGGGGCGTAGTCGACCAGTTGGTTGACGTTGACGCCACGCAGCAGCAGCTGACGGCCGTTGACGTCGGTGATCTCCGCCGGCGCGCTGCCTGACGCCGGGCGGACGGTGAGGGCGGGCAACGGCTGCGCCGCGGTGGCGAGGGCGGCGGCGTTGACGGTCGGGGCTGCCGCGGTGGTCACCGGCGTCGCCTGCGCCAACAGCCAGGAGCCGACGGCCAGTACGGTCGCGGAGGCGAGCACGGTGGCCATCCGGCGGCGTTGCCCGGAGATCATCTCCAGCAGGCGGCTGAGCAGCAACAGGGTCGGAACCACGGCCCAGCCGAACGCGGCGCCGAGGGAGAGCCCGGTGCCCAGACGGAGCGCGACGTCCGGCACGAAGAACAGGTCGCCGCCGGTCCCGCCGCCCGCCGAGCTCCAGCCGAGGTCGCGCGGCAGTGCGAGCAGCGCCTGCACCGCGCCGGCGGCGAGACCGCCGCCGAGGGCGGCCAGCCAGCCGCCCAGCAGCAGGTGACGAGGCCGGGTGTAGTCGAACCGGCGGCACGAACGCGTCAGCAGCACCGCCGTCACGATCGCGGCGGTGCCGAGCTCGACTGCGAAGCGCGCCGGGCCGAGGTCGAACCCGAACGGCATCCGACGCAGGCTCAGCGGCTCGCCGTAGAACGCGGCGGCGGGTGAGCCCTCCCAGAGCAGCGGCCCGAGGAGTGGCCCGAGCAGGGCCAGCGGGAGGGCCGTCCCGGTCAGCGACCACCGCCAGCCGTAGCGCGGCGGGAGCGTGCGGCTGCGCCGTACGGGCGTGAAGTCGGGGTCCCCGGCGGCGAATCGCGGGCGGTAGGCGAGCGCGCCGAGCAGCGCGGGCAGCCAGGAAATCAGCGCCGTCCGCTCGGCGGTGAGGCCGCAGTCCCACAGGGCGGTCGCGGCCAGTGTCCGCGCTCCGCCGTGGATCCCCACTCCGGCCGTCTCGGCGAGGAGCTGCGCGAGGCGCGCGATGGCGGTGGCGAGCACCGTCCCGCCCCAGAGCCGCAGCACGATCCGCCCGCGACGGGTCTCCGGCGCGGCGCTGCGGAAGGCGACGACGGTTGCCCACGCGGTGACGGCGACGAGCACGGGCAGGAAGACGGCCGCCCCGGCGACGGACCACAGCCCGCGCACGGGGGTCACCTGCAGCGCCGACCACGGCAGCGGCGCGAGCAGCCCGGTCGGGTCGGCGTAGGCGGCGGCGAGGCAGACCAGCAGCAGCGTGACGACGGTGATCACCGCCCCGAGGGCGCCGCCGCGCGCCGTCGGCGGGAGGTCGGCGTCTGTGACGCCGACGGATCGCGAGCCGGGGGTACTGACGGTGCGGGACACCCCGGCGATGCTAGGAGCGCGATATGTCGCGCAACAGGGGTCACTTGCCTGCCACGGCGGCACTTAGCGGTACGGAGGGGGACAAAATGGGGTGGAGCTGATGTGAAGGTTTAGCGTGCGTCATGGGCTTGAGGTTTGAACGCGCGTGAAAGCTGTGCGCTTCCTGAGCTCATTTGCAGTGGGCCAGTTGCACTACCCAGGGGCGCGGGGAACTGCGCGACGAGCCACCCACACAGGTAGAGCACCGAACGCGCAGGGTCATCCGCTCATCAGTGGTTTCTCTCGCGCGCAGTTGATCAAGCAAAGCCCCGCGCCCCTAGGCAGTGCAACTGCCTCGCCTGCGGGAACGGTTGCTCAGTGCGTCGGGATGCGGAGAGCCAGGATGGCCATGTCGTCCGACGCCGGGTCCGCGGCGAAGCGTTCCACCGCGCGCAGGACGCGGGTGGCGACCGCGCCCGCGGTGAGGCCGGTGCAGCCGGAGAGGACGTCGGCGAGGCCGTCGTCGCCCAGCATGCGGGAGCCCTCGCGGCGTTCCGTCACGCCGTCCGTGACGCAGAGCAGGACGTCGCCCGGATCCAGGACCAGGCTCTCGGCCTCCAGCTCCAGGTCGTCCATGACACCCAGCAGCGGCTGCGGGGACGCTGCGGCGGAGACCGTGCCGTCGGGGCGGAGCCGGAGCGGGAGGGGGTGGCCCGCACAGACCGTGCTGAGTTCGACGGTGCCGTCGTCGTGCGGCGTCATCTCGCCGTAGAGGAGCGTCAGGAACCGGCCGCGGTCGCCCTCGTCGAGGATCGCCGCGTTCAGACGCTGCAGCACCTCCGGCGCGGAGAGGCCCTCGCGGGCGAGCAGGCGGAGCGAGTGACGGGCCAGGCCGGTGACGGCGGCGGCCTCGGGGCCGGTACCGCAGACGTCGCCGATGGCGAAGCCGTACGTGCCCGGACGGATCGGGAAGACGTCGTAGAAGTCGCCGCCGACCTCGTTGCCCTCGCCCGCGGCGCGGTAGATGACCTCGACCTCGACGCCCGGCACCCGCGGCATCGCGGGCGGCAGCAGACTGCGTTGCAGGGCACGGCTGATGGCGGTGCGTTCGGAGTAGAGACGCGCGTTGTCGAGCGCCAGCGCGGCCCGGCGGGAGAGGTCCTCGGCGAGTTCGAGGATCTCGCGGCGGAACTTCTCGTCGGTGGGCTTGCCCAGCGTCAGCATGCCGATGACGCGGTTGCGCGCGACCAGCGGCAGCACCACCGTCTCACCGCCCACAGTGGTCGCGGCGAGCGCGGCGGCCTCCGTCGACTGCGGGCTGGCGGTCGCGGCGCCCGCGAGGGTCCGGGAGGCCATGGCGGCGCGCATCGCGGCGTCGCCGGGCGCGGGCCAGTCGCGTGCGCCGGGGGTGTTGAGGGGTTCCGGGGGCGCGATGCTGCCGAGGAGGGCGCGCAGGGCGTCGATTCGCTCCTCGTCCTCGTGCAGCACGAAGGCCAGCTCGGGCACGGACGGGTCGATGCCGGTGGAGGTGGTGTAGACGGCGCACCAGGACGCCAGCGTCGGCACGGTCATCTGCGCCATCAGCGCGAGCGTCTGGTCGCGCTCCAGGGTTCCGGCCAGCAGGTCGGAGGCCTCGACCAGGAAGGAGAGCGAGCCGCGGCGCAGTCGTTCCAGCTCGGTGAGTCGGGCGCTCTCGACGGCCAGTGCGATCCGGTCGGCCGCGAACTGCAGCCGCAGCGCGTCCGCGTTGCCGTACTGGCCCGGGGTCTGCGCGGCGACGCCGAGGGAGCCGGTGAGCCGGCCCTCGACCTTGAGCGGGACAGTGAGCACCGAGCGCAGGCCGGTCCCGGTCAGCAGCGGCACCGCGCCGGGGGAGTCGGCCAGGTCCTCGTGGACGGCGGGCAGCCGGGCCGAGCCGTAGCGGCCCGCGCTGGACTCGACCGGGACCCGGGCGAACCGCTGCCGGTTCGATGGCAGGCCGGTGCTGGCGCGGACCTCCAGCTCGGTCTCGTCGTCGGTGGCCAGCAGCAGGTAGGCGGCGTCCCCGTCGAGCATGTCGCGGGCGCGTTCGACGGTGCGCTGGAGCAGGCCGTCGAGGTCGTCCGGGGCCTGGCCGCCCATGAGCGAGCCGAGGAAGGCGTCGGCGCCCTCGTGGCGGGTTCCGGTGCCGCTCTCGGTGGACTGGGCCCGCAGCGGCGCCTGCAGCACCGCGCGCTCCTCCTCGCGCACGAGCAGACAGACGGTGGACGGGCTGCCGTGCGCGTCGCGGACCCGCAGATGCGCGCCGTAGACGGTGAGCAGCCGCCCGTCGGCGCGGCGGATCGCGTAGCTGCCCTCCCAGCGGGAGAGCCGCAGCGCCTCGTCGATGCCGAGGCCGGTTCCCGGTGTCTGCGGCCAGGCGGCGAACTCGGCGAAGGGACGGCCGACCGCCTTGACCGCCGCGTGCTGGAACAGCAGCTCGGCGTCCTGGTTCCAGGCGGAGACCACTCCCTCGCCGTCCACCTGGAGCACCGCGACGTGGACGGAGGCGTCGGTCTCCGGCAGCAGGCTGTCGGGGGTGACCGGTCCGGCGAAACGGGTACCCGCCGCGCGGGCCGGGAGCTCCAGGGAGAACCAGACGCGCTTCTCGGTCGCGGTGTAGTCGACGCCCCAGCGGGCGGCGAGCGCCGCGCAGAGCAGCAGGCCCCGACCGCCCTCGCGCTCCAGTTCGGCGGTGCTGACCGTTGCCGGGATCGCCTGGCGTAGCGACAGCCCGGGCGCGGCCAGGTCCGCAAGGCCGAGCGCGGCGGCTGCCGCCGGGTCCGGACCGTCCTCAGCCCCCGGATAGATCGGCAGCGAGCGGCGCGGATAGCGGTCGGCGACCTCGACCCGCACCGAGTCGGTGCGGCGGACACAGTGCACCTCGGCAGAGGTGCCGGCGTGCACGACCGCGTTCGTGACCAGCTCGCTCACCAGCACCACGGCGTCGTCGACGACCTCGCCGAAGCCCCACCCCTGGAGGGTGTCCCTGACGAACGCACGAGCCGCTGCCACGGAGCGGCCGACCGGCTCGAACGTGGCGGCTGCCCGCGCGGTGGCGTCACCCACGAGGCGCCTCTCCTCTCTGCCGTCGCTGCGGCTTCCGCCGTTGCTACCGGCGTCGTTCTGCCGTCCCGGCCACCGTGGCGGCCCTGGCGGCGCGTACCTGAGGAAGCGAGTGCGCCCTCGGATCGGCGCGCACGCGGTCCAGCGCGCCGCTGTCCGGGCACTTGCCCAACGTCCCTTGTCGCCGCCAGGTTACTGACAGCGGTACCGCTAAGGGAGCGAAGCAGGTACGTTCGGTGACTTGATCAGGTTCGAACAGGACGTGATCACTGTCCCGTTGCCCGACCGGATACCCCGCCGTACCCCTCACGCAACCCTCTACGGTCGTTAGATTGTGGGGGTGCGTCCCGTGCGGGACCGCGCCGGACAACCGCGGCACCCAACGCAACTCTGGAGGCAGGCCGGTGGATTCGAGCAGGGCGACGGCTGTCATGGCGTCCCGGGGCGGTACCCCGCAGGGGCGGGGACGCCGGGGCCGGGGCGCGGACGCGGCCGAACTACGCAAGCTGCTGTCCGCGTTGACCGCGATGCGGGACGGCAACTTCCGACGGCGGCTGACCGTACCAGGTGACTCGGTGCTGGCCGAGATCGCCGCGGTCTTCAACGAGGTCGCCGAGCGGAACCAGCACCTGACCGGCGAGTTGGCCCGGGTCCGGCGCGCGGTGGGTCGCGAGGGACGGCTGGGCGAGCGGCTGGAGATCGGCGCGGGCGAGGGGGCCTGGGGCGCGGCGATCGACAACTGCAACGCGCTGATCGACGACCTGGCCCGCCCGATGGCCGAGGTCGGCCGGGTGCTGGGCTCGATCGCCGAGGGCGACCTGGAGCAGCGGATGGAGCTGCGCGCGGTGGGCCCGGACGGTGGGACGCATCCGCTGCGCGGCGAGTTCCTGCGGATCGGTCGGACCGTCAACGGCCTGGTCGAACTGCTCTCCGAGTTCACCGACGAGGTGACCCGGCTGGCCGTCGAGGTCGGCACCGAGGGCAAGTTGGGCGGCCAGGCCCGGGTCCGCGGCATGTCGGGCACCTGGCGGGACCTCACCGACTCGGTCAACATGATGGCCAGTCGGCTGACCGCGCAGGTGCGCGACATCGCGCTCGTCACCACGGCGGTCGCCAAGGGCGACCTGTCCCGCAAGGTCACCGCCCAGGTGGCGGGCGAGATGCTGGAGTTGAAGGAAACCGTCAACACGATGGTGGACCAGCTCTCCTCGTTCGCCGCCGAAGTGACGCGGGTGGCCCGCGAGGTGGGCACCGAGGGCCGGCTGGGCGGTCAGGCCGAGGTGCCGGGCGTGGCCGGCACCTGGAAGGACCTGACCGACAACGTCAACTTCATGGCGTCCAACCTGACCGACCAGGTGCGCAACATCGCCCAGGTCACCACCGCGGTGGCCCGCGGCGACCTGTCGCAGACCATCGAGGTGGACGCGCGCGGCGAGATCCTGGAGCTGAAGAACACCATCAACACGATGGTGGCGCAGCTCTCCGGCTTCGCCGACCAGGTGACCCGGGTGGCCCGCGAGGTCGGCACCGAGGGCATCCTCGGCGGTCAGGCGATGGTCCCCGGCGCGGCCGGGGTGTGGCGCGGGCTGACCGACAACGTCAACTTCATGGCCTCCAACCTCACCTTCCAGGTGAGGAACATCTCACAGGTGGCCTCCTCGGTCGCCAAGGGCGACCTGACCCAGCGGATCACCGTGGACGCGCGCGGCGAGATCCTCGCGCTGAAGACGACGCTCAACACCATGGTCGACCAGCTCTCCTCGTTCGCGGACGAGGTGACCCGGGTCGCCACGGACGTCGGCACCGAGGGACGGCTCGGCGGTCAGGCACAGGTGCCCGGGGTCTCCGGCACCTGGAAGGACCTGACCAGCTCGGTGAACCTGATGGCCAACAACCTGACCAACCAGGTGCGCAACATCGCCGAGGTCACCACGGCGGTGGCCCGCGGTGACCTGTCGAAGAAGATCACCGTCGACGCCCGCGGCGAGATCCTGGAACTGGTCACCACCGTCAACACCATGGTCGACCTGCTGTCGGTCTTCGCCGACGAGGTGACCCGGGTGGCCCGTCAGGTGGGCACCGAGGGCATCCTGGGCGGCCAGGCCCGGGTCAAGGGCGTCGAGGGCATCTGGCGCGACCTGGCCGAGAACGTGAACGGCATGGCGTCGAACCTCACCTTCCAGGTGCGCAACATCGCCCAGGTGGCCACCGCGGTCGCCGGCGGCGACCTGTCGAAGAAGATCACCATCGAGGCGCAGGGCGAGGTCGCCGCACTGGCCGACACCCTCAACACCATGGTCGACCAGCTGTCCGGCTTCGCCGACGAGGTCACCCGCGTGGCCCGCGAGGTGGGCACCGAGGGCATCCTGGGCGGCCAGGCCCGGGTCCCGGGCGTCGCCGGGATCTGGAAGGACCTGACCGACAACGTGAACCTGATGGCCGACAACCTGTCCGGCCAGGTGCGCAACATCGCCCAGGTGACCACGGCGGTCGCCAAGGGCGACCTGACCCGCAAGATCGACGTCGACGCGCGCGGCGAGATCCTGGAGCTCAAGACCACCATCAACACGATGGTCGACCAGCTCTCCGCCTTCGCCGACGAGGTCACCCGCGTGGCCCGAGAAGTCGGCACCGACGGACGCCTGGGCGGCCAGGCCCGGGTGCCCGGCGTGGCCGGGACTTGGCAGGACCTGACCGAGTCCGTCAACGAGCTGGCGGGCAACCTGACCCGCCAGGTGCGCGCCATCGCCCAGGTCGCCACCGCGGTGACCCGCGGTGATCTGAGCCTGCGCATCGACGTGGACGCGTCCGGTGAGCTCGACGAGCTCAAGGACAACATCAACCAGATGATCGCCAACCTGCGCGAGACCACGCGTACCAACCAGGAGCAGGACTGGCTCAAGACCAACCTGGCCCGGATCTCCGGTCTGATGCAGGGCCGCCGGGATCTGGAGGCGGTCGCCGCACTGATCATGAGCGAGCTGACACCGGTGGTCTCGGCACAGCACGGCGCGTTCTTCCTGGCCATGCCGTCCACCCGGGGCGACCTGGTGACCGACCCGGGCGACGGCGTGATCGAGCACGAGACGGTGCTCCGCCTGATCGGCTCCTACGGGTACCAGCGCCGAGCCATGCCGACCGCGTTCCACCCCGGGGAGGGGCTGGTCGGGCAGGCGGCGACCGAGAAGAAGCCGATCCTGCTGCGGGACGCCCCGCCCGGATACCTGAAGATCGCCTCGGGGTTGGGCGAGGCCGCTCCGGTCAACGTGATCGTGATGCCCGTCATGTTCGAAGGACGGCTGCTCGGCGTGATCGAACTTGCGTCGTTCAACGCGTTCACGAAGATCAGCATGGACTTCCTCGATCAGATCGCAGAAATGATCGGTGTCACCGTCAACACGATCGCGGTGAACACCAAGACCGAGGGCCTGCTGCTGGAGTCGCAGCGACTCACCGCCGAACTCTCCATGCGTTCCGCCGAGTTGGAGGCCCGTCAGGAGGAGCTCCAGCGCTCCAACGCCGAGTTGGAGGACAAGGCCGAGCTGCTGGCCGCGCAGAACCGCGACATCGAGATCAAGAACTCCGAGATCGAGGAGGCGCGCCAGGTCCTGGAGGAGCGCGCCGAGCAGCTCGAACTCTCCACCCGCTACAAGTCCGAGTTCCTCGCCAACATGTCGCACGAGCTGCGCACGCCGCTCAACTCGCTGCTGATCCTGGCCAAGCTGCTCTCCGACAACAACGAGGGCAACCTCAGTCCCAAGCAGGTCGAGTTCGCCGAGACCATCCACGGCGCGGGCTCCGACCTGCTCCAGCTGATCAACGACATCCTGGACCTGTCCAAGGTCGAGGCGGGCAAGATGGACATCCGGCCGGCCCGGATCGCCCTGGTCCAGCTGGTCGACTACGTCGAGGCCACCTTCCGGCCGCTCACCGCGGACAAGGGACTGGACTTCGCGGTCCGGGTCTCGCCGGAGCTGCCGGTCACCCTGCACACCGACGAACAGCGGCTGCAGCAGGTGCTGCGCAACCTGCTGTCCAACGCGGTCAAGTTCACCGACTCCGGCGCGGTCGAGCTGCTGATCCAGCCCGCGGGCGGCAACGGCGGCCAGCACCGGGTGCCGCAGCTGATCCGGGAGCAGATGCTGGAGTCCGGCGCGATCAACGACCCGGAGGAGCCGCTGATCGCCTTCTCGGTCACCGACACCGGCATCGGCATCCCGCAGAACAAACTGCGGGAGATCTTCGAGGCGTTCAAGCAGGCGGACGGCACCACCAGCCGCAAGTACGGCGGCACCGGCCTCGGCCTGTCGATCAGCCGTCAGATCGCCCGCCTGCTCGGCGGCGAGATCAACGCCGAGAGCGAGATGGACCGCGGCAGCACCTTCACGCTCTACCTGCCGCTGCGTGAGGAGTCCGAGCCGCACCCGATCATCGCGGGTGCACTGCCCGGCGGTGGCCAGGTCAACCCGGCCGAGCTCTGGGCCCAGGAGGTGATCGGCGCCGCGCACGAGCGCCGCCGTGCCGCCGCCGCGACGACGCTGCCGCGTCCGGGAGCGGCTCCGCGCGAGGAGAACAGGCCGGAGCCGACGGTGCGGCCCGCGTCGCCGCGCCCGGCACGTCCGGTGGAGCCGGCGCCGACCCCCGCCGCGCTGGAGCCGGGCGAGCAGTCCCGCCAGCCGCGGCAGGCCGGTCGCGACGACCTCGCCGAGTTGCCCGGGGCAGGAGCCGGTACCGGTACCGGAGCCGGGGCCGGTGCCAGGGAGGGGACCGGGGACGAGCCGGTCACGCCGGTGGAATCCGATCCGGCGGGGGCGCACGACGATTCGTTCGCACCGTTCTCCGGACGGTTCAGCGGCGAGAAGGTGCTCATCGTCGACGACGACATCCGCAACGTCTTCGCGCTCACCAGCGTCCTGGAGACCTACGGCCTCGGCGTGCTCTACGCCGAGAACGGCCGCGAGGGCATCGAGGTGCTGGAGCAGCACGAGGACGTCGAGCTGGTGCTGATGGACATCATGATGCCGGAGATGGACGGCTACGCGACGACCGAGGCGATCCGGCGGATGCCGCAGTTCGCCGGGCTGCCGATCATCGCGCTGACCGCCAAGGCGATGAAGGGCGACCGGGAGAAGAGCCTGGCGGCCGGGGCGTCCGACCACGTGACCAAGCCCGTCGACACCGACCACCTGCTCGGCGTGATGGAGCACTGGCTGCGGGCCCGGGAACGCTGAGATCCGGTTCTGAGAAGCACGTCACACCGGACCGTTCGTCCAGTCGTGCGCGGACCGGGGGGCATATGCGTCCCGGTCCGGGCATGAGAGGGTTGATCCGGGCTGGTCGCCGGGCACATGACCGGAACCCGGCCGGTCAGGTCCGGCTCGCGTCCCACAGGTAATCTCGCTGGAATCGGCTGTCCCCACTCGTAAGGGTGGTGGCTTCGCACCGCAGGAACCGGATAAGGTCACTCGGCGTTGCTACCGGTACTGGCTGGGTCACCGGATGCGGGCAGTGAGGTGCGGATACCATGACCGTCGGCAGGGCAGCAGTGGACACACGAACGGTGAACGGGTCCGACGCGTTCCGGGGGACGGCGACAGTCGTCGCGCCCGCGGCGGGGGCCGGGCGAGGAGGGCAGGCCATGGTGCAGAAGGCCAAGATCCTCCTTGTCGACGACCGGCCGGAGAACCTGCTCGCCCTCGAGGCGATCCTCTCCGCGCTGGACCAGACGCTGGTGCGCGCCAGCTCCGGCGAGGAGGCGCTCAAGGCGCTGCTCAACGACGACTTCGCGGTCATCCTCCTCGACGTGCAGATGCCGGGCATGGACGGCTTCGAGACCGCCGCCCACATCAAGCGCCGCGAGCGCACCCGGGACATCCCGATCATCTTCCTGACGGCGATCAACCACGGTCCGCACCACACCTTCCGTGGTTACGCGGCCGGTGCGGTGGACTACATCTCCAAGCCGTTCGACCCGTGGGTGCTGCGCGCCAAGGTCTCCGTCTTCGTCGAGCTCTACATGAAGAACTGCCAGCTCAAGGAGCAGGCCGCGCTGCTGCGGCTGCAGCTGGAGTCCGGGCAGGGCCCGGGCGCGCCGCTGCTGGCCGAGCTCTCCGCGCGTTTGGCGGCGGTCGAGGAGCAGGCCGAGGCGCTCACCAAGCAGCTCGCCGACGCGGACGCCGCCGAGCCCGCCGCCCTGGCCACCGCGACCCACCTGGAGCGCCGTCTGGCCGGCCTGCGCCGCGCCCTCGACGCCCTCGACCCGGAGTCCGGCACCGCGCCCGTCCCGAACGAGGGTTGACCGCACGCCGTCTGACGGCGTGTCGCGCTTGACGCGTACCCCGGGTGCACTTCTTGTGCGACACACCCCCGGCAACCCCCTCCGGCGCGTGTTGCACCCCTGTCTCCGCTAGTAATCTGAACGCCATGGCCACACGCACGTCCGGAAGCGGTTCGCAGACCCGAGGCGCGGGGACGGCGAAGAAGGCCACGGCTGCCAAGAAGCCGGTGGCCAAGAAGCCCGTTGCGAAGAAGGCACCGGCCAAGAAGTCGGTGCCCGCGAAGAAGGCTCCGGCCAAGAAGGCCGTCGCCGCGCCCGCACCCAAGCCCGCACCCCCCAAGCCGCTCGCCTACCGTGCCGTGCGCGGCAGTTGGCTCGGCGTCGCCAACGGCGTCGGCTCCGTCGCGCGCGGTTTCGGCAACGGCGCGAAGAACCTCCATCCCGCCCATCGCAAGGACGGCCTGGCGCTGCTGCTGATCGCGCTGGCGCTGCTGATCGCGGCCGGGTCCTGGTCGGACCCGCAGGGCTGGCTGGGCGTCAGCGTGACCGACGTGGTCAAGGGCGCGTTCGGGCAGCTCACGGTGGTGCTGCCGGTGCTGCTCTTCGGCATCGCGGTGCGGTTGATGCGTCACCCCGAGCGGCCCGAGGCCAACGGACGGATCGTCATCGGCCTGACCGCGCTGACCATCGGCGTGCTCGGACTGATCCACATCAGCTGCGGCGCGCCCGGGCTCCAGGCCGGGGCCGGCCAGATCCGCAACGCGGGCGGGCTGATCGGTCTGGCCGCCTCCCGCTGGCTGATGTCCGCGGCCGGACCGGCGCTGGCGGTGCCGTTCCTGGTGCTGGTCTCCTTCTTCGGCCTGCTGGTGGTCACCGCCACGCCGGTCAACCAGATCCCGCAGCGCCTGCGGGTCCTGGGCGAGCGACTCGCGCTGGTCGAGCCCTCGGACCTGCATGACGACGGCGGTGATTTCGACGAGTTCGCCGGTCTGGACGGCCTCGGCTTCGGCGAGGACGACGAGGAGACCGGCGCCGACGCGTCGATCGACGACTTCGAGGGGGGCCCCGGGACGCCCGAGGAGCGGGCCGTGCTGCTCGCCAAGCGCAACCAGTTGGAGCGCGAGGGTGCGGTCACCCCGCGTCGCAGGCGTCCGCGCCGCCGCGTCGGGGCTGGCGCGGACCAGGAGCAGCCGGACCCGTTCGACACCATCGGCGTGGCCGCCGCTGCCGCCGCCGAACTCGACGGTGCGGTGATGAACGGCGTGCAGCCCTCGCCCGCGCTCGCGGACGTCCTGGGCCGGGTCAAGGACCGCACGCCGCCCAGCGACGTGCCGTCGCTCGACAACGACGCGGAGCACGGCTCGCCGCACGGCGTGCAGGACCGCGGCGGGCCGGTCGACATGGACAAGCACCTCGCGGACGCGGGGATCCCAGGGATCCCGCCGATGCCGACCGATGCCCCCGAGGTCCCGCTCCCGGGCGCGCGCAAGGAGGACTCGGCCGCCGCCGCAGCGGAGTCCGACGGCAGCGCCCTGCTCCGCTCCGAGCAGCTGAAGCTGCCGGGCGACAGCTACCGCCTGCCCTCCTTGGACCTGCTCACCCGCGGCGGTCCCGGCAAGTCGCGCAGCAAGGCCAACGACGACGTGGTCGCCTCGCTGATGGGCGTCTTCGCGGAGTTCAAGGTCGACGCCGCCGTCACCGGCTTCACCCGGGGCCCGACGGTCACCCGCTACGAGGTCGAGCTCGGTCCGGCCGTCAAGGTCGAGCGGATCACCGCGCTGGCGAAGAACATCGCCTACGCCGTGGCCAGCCCCGACGTCCGGATCATCAGCCCGATCCCCGGCAAGTCGGCGGTCGGCATCGAGATCCCGAACACCGACCGGGAGATGGTCAACCTCGGCGACCTGCTGCGCTCGCAGACGGCCGCCGCCGACCCGCACCCGATGCAGGTGGGCATGGGCAAGGACGTCGAGGGCCAGACGGTGATGACCAACCTCACCAAGATGCCGCACATCCTGGTCGCCGGCGCCACCGGCGCAGGTAAGTCGTCCTGCATCAACTGCCTGATCACCTCGGTGCTGATGCGGGCCACCCCGGACGACGTGCGGCTGGTCCTGGTCGACCCCAAGCGGGTCGAGCTGACCGCCTACGAGGGCGTCCCCCACCTGATCACGCCGATCATCACCAACCCGAAGAAGGCCGCCGAGGCGCTGCAGTGGGTGGTCCGCGAGATGGACCTCCGCTACGACGACCTCGCCGCGTTCGGTTTCCGCCACGTCGACGACTTCAACCGCGCGGTGCGGTCCGGCAAACTCCAGCCGCCGCTCGGAAGCGAGCGCGTGCTGACGCCCTACCCGTACCTGCTGGTGATCGTCGACGAGCTGGCCGACCTGATGATGGTCGCGCCGCGCGACGTCGAGGACTCGATCGTCCGCATCACCCAGCTCGCGCGTGCGGCGGGCATCCACCTGGTGCTGGCGACGCAGCGCCCGTCGGTGGACGTGGTCACCGGTCTGATCAAGGCCAACGTACCGTCCCGGCTCGCCTTCGCCACCTCCTCGCTCGCCGACAGCCGGGTCATCCTGGACCAGCCCGGCGCGGAGAAGCTGATCGGCAAGGGCGACGCGCTCTTCCTGCCGATGGGCGCGGGCAAGCCGATGCGCATGCAGGGCGCGTTCGTCACCGAGGAGGAGATCGCCGCCGTTGTCGAGCACTGCAAGGCGCAGCTCCAGCCGGAGTACCGCAACGACGTCTCGGTCGGCTCGGGCCCGAAGAAGGAGATCGACGAGGAGATCGGCGACGACATGGATCTGCTGGTCCAGGCCGCCGAGTTGGTCGTCTCCACCCAGTTCGGTTCGACCTCGATGCTGCAGCGCAAGCTCCGCGTCGGCTTCGCGAAGGCGGGTCGGCTGATGGACCTGATGGAGTCGCGCGGCATCGTCGGACCGAGCGAGGGTTCGAAAGCCAGGGACGTTCTCGTCCAGCCGGACGAGCTGGATGGCGTACTCCTCACCCTCCGGGGGGAATGACTGGGCGAACGCGTATCCGGAACCGCTTCGCAGACGTTGTCGGCGTGGGGGAACCGACAGGCGCGGGGATGCGTGACTGCTTCCGACGCACCGTCACATCCCCCGTCGGACCAGCGGGTCCCGCTGCGGGTCGGGGGACGGTTCGTGCCGCGGACGGACTGGGTAACGATCCGGATGCGGACCTTCTCTTTCGGCCGAATCCCGGTTGAGCAAGGCTCAGACCCGCCCCCTAGACTGGTGTTTCGACGGCGTTCCCGGGGGTGGCGATCCCCGGGCGAAGCCTGGCCGCCCACGTTGGAAAGGCGCCCCTTGTGACGACCGGCACGACCTCCTCCGGATCGAACGAGCCGAACGAGCCCACTGTGCCTGCCGCGGACTCCACGGACTCTGCGGAGACCACGGCGGCTGCGCCCGCAGCCCCCGCGGTGTCGAGCGTGCCCGGCATGCCGAAGGCGCCCAGCTTCCCGAAGGCACCCTCCGTGTTCGACCCGGCCGACGCGCCGCAGGCCCCGGTGCTGCCGGGCGGCTACCAGCCCACCATCGGACAGGTGCTCGGCACGGCGCGTACCGCCGCCGACCTGACCGTCGACGAGGTCAGCGCGCGGACCCGGGTCCGGGTCCCGATCGTGCACGCGATCGAGGACGACGACTTCGTCCGGTGCGGCGGCGACTTCTACGCCCGTGGTCACATTCGCGCCATCGCCCAGGCGGTCGGCGTCGACGGCGACGAGCTGGTCCGCCGCTACGACGCCGCGCACGGCGGCAACCCCGCGGACGCCAAGGTCCCGCTCTTCGAGACGGCGGGCGACCGCCGGATCTCGACCGAGCGACGCCGCCCGAACTGGACGGCGGCGATGGTCGCCGCGATCGTCGTCGTCATCGCGGTGATCGGCTTCAACCTGGCGAGCAGCGGCCCGAAGGCACCGGTGGCCCAGGCCGTCACCCCGGCCACAACGGCTTCGCCGTCGATCGGCCCCGTCCTCCACCCGAGCCTGCCGCCCGTGACCCAGGTCAAGCCGAGCGCGATCGCGGCGGCCCCGGCGGGCAAGGTCACCGTCAAGCTCGTCGCGCAGAACGCGGACAGCTGGCTGCTGGTGAAGGACGCCTCCGGCAAGACTCTCTTCCAGGCTGACCTGACCCAGGGCCAGACCCAGACCTTCACGGACGCGAAGCAGCTGAAGCTGGTGCTGGGTAACGCGGGTGCCGTCCATGTCTGGGCCAACGGCAAGGACCTCGGCATGGCCGGCCAGACCGGCCAGGTGGTCAACGTCACCTACACCCCGGGCGACCCGGTCGCGGGCTGAGACCTGTCGTTGCACTGTTCAGGGGCGCGGGGAACTGCGCGAATATCCACCCTGTGCGGATGGGCCTGCTCGTTCGGGGCTGTACCTGCGTGGGTGGCATGTCGCGCGGTTCCCCGCGCCCCTGCGTGTTGCAACTGGCTCCTTGCGCAGGAGTCCCCGTGCCCCTGAGGCAGTGCAACCTCCCCGGTGTTCAGAAGGCCGCTCTCCGGGCCAATGCTCAGGACGCCGGAAAACCTCGGTAACCTTGGCGACATGCCCGAACGCCGCACAGTCGCTCTCGTCACCCTTGGATGCGCCCGCAACGAGGTCGATTCCGAGGAACTCGCCGGGAGGCTGGAAGCCGACGGCTGGGAGCTCGTCGTCGACGCCGCCGACGCGGACGTCGCCGTCGTCAACACCTGCGGCTTCGTCGACGCCGCCAAGAAGGACTCCGTCGACGCCCTGCTGGAGGCCAACGACCTCAAGGGGCACGGCCGCACCCAGGCCGTCGTCGCCGTCGGCTGCATGGCCGAGCGCTACGGCAAGGAGCTCGCCGACGCCCTGCCGGAGGCCGACGCCGTGCTCGGCTTCGACGACTACGCAGACATCACCGAGCGGCTGCAGACCATCCTCTCGGGCGGGACGCACGTCTCGCACGTACCGCGGGACCGCCGCAAACTGCTCCCGCTGAGCCCGGTCGAGCGGCAGGCCGCGGCCGAGAGCGTCGCGGTGCCCGGCCACGGCGCCGAGCACGCCGAGCAGGCCGACGGTGTTACCGAGGACGCGACCCCGATCGAGGACCTCCCGGAGGGCCTCGCGCCCGCGTCCGGCCCGCGCACGCTGCGCAAGCGGTTGGACGACAACCCGGTCGCTTCCGTCAAGCTCGCGTCCGGCTGCGACCGGCGCTGCAGCTTCTGCGCGATCCCGGCCTTCCGCGGCAGCTTCCTCTCCCGGCGGCCGTCGGACGTGCTCAACGAGACCCGCTGGCTGGCCGAGCAGGGCGTCCGCGAGGTCATGCTGGTCAGCGAGAACAACACCTCCTACGGCAAGGACCTCGGCGACATCCGCCTGCTGGAGACGCTCCTGCCCGAGCTGGCCGCCGTTCC
The DNA here is from genome assembly GCF_041262485.1 of Streptacidiphilus sp. BW17. NCBI lineage: Bacteria > Bacillati > Actinomycetota > Actinomycetes > Kitasatosporales > Streptomycetaceae > Streptacidiphilus > Streptacidiphilus sp. BW17. Next base: position 21,310 of record NZ_JBGCCR010000029.1, read on the forward strand.
GGGCGTCGAGCGGGTGCGGGTGAGCTACCTGCAGCCCGCCGAGATGCGGCCGGGGCTGGTGGACGTGCTGACCTCGACGCCCAAGGTCGCGCCCTACTTCGACCTGTCGTTCCAGCACTCCGCGCCGAACGTGCTGCGCCGGATGCGCCGCTTCGGTGACACCGACCGGTTCCTGGAGCTGCTGGACCAGATCCGCGCCAAGGCCCCGGAGGCCGGAGCGCGCTCCAACTTCATCGTCGGCTTCCCCGGCGAGACCGAGGACGACCTGGCCGAGTTGGAACGCTTCCTCACCCACGCCCGGCTGGACGCGATCGGCGTCTTCGGATACTCGGACGAGGACGGCACCGAGGCAGCCGAGTACGACGGCAAGCTGCCCGAGGACGTCGTCGCCGAGCGGCTGGCCCGCGTCAGCCGACTGGCGGAGGAGCTGACCGCGCAGCGCGCCGAGGAACGGATCGGCAGCACGGTCTCCGTGCTGGTCGAGGCCGTCGACGAGGAGGACGGCGTGATCGGCCGGGCCCTGCACCAGGCGCCCGAGACGGACGGCATCACCATCCTGCTCGGCGCCGTCGAGGGCCTCGCGGTGGGCGACCTGGTCGAGGCCGAGGTCACCGCGAGCGAGGGCGTCGACCTCTACGCCGAGGTGTCGGCGTGACACCGGGTCCGGGGGGCGGGGCGGCGAGAACGGGCGCCCCGATGGCGGCTCCGGTCGACGACGTGCCTGCCGGCCCCGGGCTGTGGAACCTGGCCAACCTGCTGACGATGCTCCGGTTGGTGATCGTTCCGATCTTCGCCGCGCTGCTGTTCGCAGGCGGTGGGCACGACCCCAAGTGGCGCGCCCTGGCCTGGGCGGCGTTCGCCGTCGCGATGATCACGGACCTTTTCGACGGTGAGATCGCCCGGCGCAAGGGCCTGGTGACCGACTTCGGCAAGATCGCCGACCCGATCGCCGACAAGGCGATCATGGGCACCGCGCTGATCGGCCTCTCGGTGCTGGGCGATCTGGCCTGGTGGGTGACGATCGTGATCCTGGTCCGCGAGGTCGGGATCACCCTGATGCGCTTCTGGGTGATCCGCTTCGGCGTGATCCCGGCCAGTCGCGGCGGCAAACTCAAGACGCTGATCCAGGGAATCGCGGTCGGCATGTACGTGTTGGTACTCACGGGGCCGTTGGCGTCGGCACGCTGGTGGCTGATGGGTGTGGCCGTGCTGCTCACGGTGGGCAGCGGGCTCGACTACATCCGCCAGGCTGTCGTGCTGCGCCGGGCGGGGCTGGCCGAGCGTGCGGGACAGGGCACGGGGTCGTGACCGCCGACGCGCAGGCAGCCCTCGCGGCGCTGGTGCGCGCGGGCGCCACGGTCGCCGTCGCCGAGTCGCTGACCGGCGGCCTGCTGGCGGCGGAGTTCGTGGCGGTTCCTGGGGCGTCCAAGGCGTTCCGCGGCTCGGTCACCGCCTACGCGACCGAGCTCAAGGGCTCGGTGCTGGGCGTAGACGCGGACCTGCTGGCCGCTCGCGGCGCGGTGGACCCGGACGTCGCGGCCCAGATGGCCGCAGGCGTGCGGGTGCTGATGGGAGCGGACTTCGGTCTGGCGACCACCGGAGTGGCCGGTCCCGAGCCCCAGGACGGGCACCCGGTCGGCACGGTGTACGTGGCGATTTCGCGCGTGGGTGGAGAATCCGTCTCTTCGCTCCGGCTGTCAGGGGATCGTGTCACAATCCGACGCAAAGCAGTGGCGGCCGCGGTGGACTTGCTGACGCGGGCGCTCCAGGGCAATCCGGTGGGTTAGGAACGGGCCTCCTACCGGGAAGAACACAAGCAGTGGGCCGGAAAGATTCGCGGACAATACCGCGAACAACAGGGGAGGGGCCATGGATGCAGCCCAGAGTGAACACGACCAGGCTCCCCGCACGCGATGCGGGGCAGGCGGTACGGTGGGGCTGTGAGGTCTCTAGTCGCGGTCCTAGGAGGGAGCAACCGATGATCCTGCTCCGTCGTCTGTTGGGTGACGTGCTGCGTCGGCAGCGCCAGCGCCAGGGCCGAACCCTGCGCGAGGTGTCCGCTGCCGCGCGGGTCTCGCTCGGTTACCTCTCTGAGGTCGAGCGGGGGCAGAAGGAGGCCTCGTCCGAGCTGCTCTCTGCGATCTGCGATGCCCTCGACGTGCGAATGTCCGAGGTCATGCGCGAGGTGAGTGACGAGCTGTCGCTCGCCGAGCTGGCCTCCGGCGAGGCGGGCCGTCCCGCCCGGCTGGAGCCCGTGCAGGTGCCTTCGGCGGAACGCGTTCCGTCGCTGGTGCCGAAGGCGAGCGCTATGGACGTGGTCGCGGCGTAACGCCGCCGCTGGGTTTTTGACGGCCCCTCCCCGAGTCGATCGGTGTTCGATGTCGACTCGGGGAGGGGCCGTTTGCGCTCCGCGCGGATACGATGAGGTTTCTGTCCTGGCCTGTCCTGCCTGTCCCGTTGGGGAGGGTTTGTCGATGGTGTCGATACCCCGGCGGAGTCCGCTGACGTGGGGGCTGTGCGTGCTGTTCAGCGCGGCGGCGTGGGGGTTCCTGCTGAGCGGGCACACGTCTGCCGGGGTGAGCTTGATGTTCGCGGGGGGATGGAACCTGAGCCTTCTGCCGGTGCAGGCCCGCAGGTTCTGCGGGATCGGGCGACGCTCCACCCCGCAGGCGGTTCCCCGCGCCCCCGGATAGTGCGTGGTCCCTCACCGGCAGAGTCCCTCGTCTGTGTGAGGTTCACCCTCTCAGGCGAAGCCCCCTGGGCGTCGGGACGAAGCCCGCGTCCTCCAGGGTCGCGCTCAGCGCGGACGTCAGTGCGGGCTCGCCGTTGATCCGTTCCACGGTCAGGTCGCGCAGCGCGCCCTCCCGCACCGCTCGGGCCAGTGCTGCCGCGGCGTGGTGCAGGCGGGTGGGGTCCGTGGCCCAGGAGAGGAGCGACTTTCCGCCGCGTTCGACGTAGGCGACGAGCTCGCCGTCGACGAGGGTGACCAGCGCGCCCGCCTTGCGGCCGGGCTTGTGGGAGGAGGCCGCGCCTCCCGGTGGGTCCGGCCAGGGCAGGGCAGCGCCGTACGCGTTGGCGGGGTCGGCGGCGGCGAGGACGACCGTCTCGGGCTGATCTTCCGACGCGGCCTCCGCCCGGCGTTCCAGCGCGGTGTTGACCGCGCGCAGGCGGTCGATCGCGCCGTCGCCGGCGAACTGGGCCGCGCCCAGGCCGTCGACGACGTAGCCGCGGCGGGTGCGGCCGGTGTCCTCGAAAGCCGACAGGACCCGGTAGATCCCGGCGAAGCCGCCCTGGACCCGCTCCGACTGGACCGCCCCACGCGTCACGACGCCGTGCCGGTCCAGCAGGGTCTGCGCCAGCGCGTGGGCCCGCTGCGTCGGATCGGGCAGCGGTGCCGGCAGCACCGACCAGCGGCCCGCCGTCGGCAGCGACGGGACGCGGGGGATCGCCCGCGAGCCGCCGTAGCGGGCGCGCGGTGTGGCGCGCGGCGCGCGGTGGGCGGTCGCGCCCGGCGTGCGGCCGGAGCCGAGCAGGGCGCGCAGCGGGGCGAGTGTGTCGTTGGTGACCCTGCCCGTCCAGGAGAGCTCCCACAGTGCCGTGGCCAGCTCGCCCGGTGGTGTCTCCGTGCCCGGGAGCTGTCGGTCGACCTCCTCCGCGAGCTGTTTGAAGAACATCCCGTACCCCGGCGCCAACGCGGCCAGCACCGCGTAGTGCAGCGGGGTCAGCTCCAGCGGCAGCGGCTCGGGCAGCAGCAGCGGGGCCGCGTCCGCCGGATGGAGGGCGACCCAGCCGTCCTTGCCGGGCAGCGCGCCCGCGCCGGCCCAGAAGACCTCGCCCTGGGATGTCAGCTCGTCCAGCATGGCCGGGCTGTAGTCGGCCACCCGGGACGGCAGCACCAGCCGCTCCAGCGCGGACGCCGGGACCGGCGCGCCCTGGAGCTGTTCGACGGCGCGCAGCAGGCCGTCCACGCCGCGCAGCCGGTTGCCGCCGCCGATGTGCTGCCACTGGGGCAGGAAGGTGGCCAGGGCGCGTGGCGGGACCGGTTCGACCTCGTGCCGCAGTGCGGCGAGCGAGCGGCGGCGCAGGCGGCGCAGCACCTCGGCGTCGCACCACTCCGTCCCGGAGCCGCCAGGGCGGAACTCGCCCTGGACGACGCGGCCCGTCGCCGCCAGCCGTTGCAGCGTGCCGACCACGACGGCTGGGCCGAGGCCGAGCCGAACCGCCGCGTCGGCCGCGGTGAACGGGCCGTGGGTACGGGCGTGGCGGGCCAGCAGGTCGGCGAGCGGGTCCTTGACCGGCTCGGTGAACGCCTCGGGGACGCCGACCGGGAGCGGTGTGCCGAGCGCGTCGCGCAGGCGGCCCGCGTCCTCGATCGCGGCCCAGCGCTGCTCGCCCGCGATCCGGACCTCGATCACCCGTCGGGCGGCCTGCAGCCCGCGCGCCCAGGGGCGCTCCGCGCCGCGCAGCTCCAACTCCGCGTCGGAGAGCGGGCCGAGCAGACGGAGGGCATCGGCGACGCCCTCGATGTCCTTGATCCGGCGCTCGGGCGTCAGCCGCTGGAGTTCGGCCTCCAGCTCGGCGAGGACCGACTCGTCCAGCAGCTCGCGCAGCTCGGCCTGGCCCAGCAGCTCGGCCAGCAGGCGCGAATCCAACGCCAACGCGGAGGCGCGGCGTTCGGCAAGTGGGGAGTCGCCCTCGTAGAGGAACTGGGCGACGTAGCCGAAGAGCAGTGAGCGGGCGAAGGGCGACGGCTCGGGGGTCGTCACCTCGAGGATGCGGACTGCCCGGTTCTCCACGTCGCGCATCAACTCGACCAGGCCGGGCACGTCGAAGACGTCCTGCAGGCACTCGCGGACGGCCTCAAGCACGATCGGGAACGAGCCGAACTCGGAGGCCACCGAGAGCAGTTGTGCGGCACGCTGGCGCTGTTGCCAGAGCGGCGTGCGGCGGCCGGGGTTGCGGCGCGGCAGCAGCAGCGCGCGCGCCGCGCACTCGCGGAAGCGGGAGGCGAACAGGGCGGAGCCGCCGACCTGGTCGGTGACGGTCTGTTCGACCGTGGTCGGATCGAAGACGACGGCGTCCGCGCCGATCGGGGCCTCGTCCGCGCCCGGCCCGGCGGCCTTGGCGGGGGCGTCGGGGTCGGGGAAGTCGAGCAGGTCGGCGTCGGGCAGCCGGAGCACGATGCCGTCGTCGGCGTGCATCACCTGCGCGTCCAGGCCGTGACGCTCCGCCAGCCGCTGGCCCAGCGCCAGCGCCCAGGGGGCGTGGACCTGTGCGCCGAAGGGGGAGTGGACGGCGATCCGCCAGTCGCCCAACTCGTCGCGGAAGCGTTCGACGACGATGGTCCGGTCGTCGGGGAGGTGACCGGTGGCCTGGCGCTGTTCGGCGAGGTAGGAGAGCAGGTTTCCCGCCGCCCAGGCGTCCAGACCTGCCTCGGCCAGCCGGGCCGTGGCCTGCTCCGGCGACAGCGCGCCGATCTCGCGGAGGAACGCGCCGACCGCGCGGCCGAGCTCCAGCGGGCGGCCGAGCGCGTCGCCGTGCCAGAACGGCAGCTTGCCCGGCACCCCGGGCGCGGGGGAGACCAGCACCTTGTCGTGGGTGACGTCCTCGATCCGCCAGGAGCTGGTGCCCAGCGTGAAGACGTCGCCGACCCGCGACTCGTAGACCATCTCCTCGTCCAGCTCCCCGACCCTCCCCCCGCCCTTCTTCGGGTCAGCGCCGGCCAGGAAGACGCCGAAGAGGCCGCGGTCCGGGATCGTGCCGCCGGAGGTGACGGCGAGGCGCTGCGCGCCGGGGCGTCCGGTGACCGTGCCGGTGACCCGGTCCCAGACGATGCGGGGACGCAGCTCGGCGAAGGCGTCGGAGGGGTAGCGCCCGGCGAGCATGTCGAGCACGCCCTCGTATGCCGAGCGTGGCAGCGAGGAGAACGGCGCGGCGCGCTGGACCAGGGTGAACAGCTCGTCGACGTCCCACTCGTCCATGGCCGTGATCGCCACCAACTGCTGGGCGAGGACGTCGAGGGGGTTGCGCGGGATCCGCAGTGCCTCGATCCTTCCGGCCCGCATCCGTTCGGTGACGACGGCGGACTGGACCAGATCGCCCCGGTACTTGGGGAAGACCACGCCCGTCGAGACCGCCCCGACCTGGTGGCCCGCGCGGCCGACGCGTTGGAGCCCGGAGGCGACCGAGGGCGGCGATTCGACCTGGACGACCAGGTCGACCGCACCCATGTCGATGCCCAGCTCCAGGCTGGAGGTGGCGACCACGGCCGGGAGGCGGCCGGACTTGAGCTGCTCCTCGACCTCGGCGCGCTGCTCCTTGGAGACCGATCCGTGGTGCGCACGGGCGAGCACCGGGGGCGCGGCCTTGTTCGCGCCCGCCTGAGCCATGGTCACGGCGGGGGCGTGGTCGGCGGGCAGCGCCTGGCCGGTGGCGCGCTCGACCGCGATCTCGTTCAGCCGGTTGCAGAGCCGCTCGGCCAGTCGGCGGGAGTTGGCGAAGACGATGGTGGAGCGGTGGTCCTGGACCAGGTCGGTGATCCGCTCCTCGACATGCGGCCAGATCGAGGCGGCGCGCTCGGGACCCCCCTCGGCGACGCCCGGAGCGGCGGCCGGCCCGCGACCGCCGCCGAGCTCGCCCAGATCCTCGACGGGCACGACGACGGAGAGGTCGAAGGCCTTCTCGGACGGCGGCTGAACGATCGTCACCCGGCGGCCGGGACTGAGGAACCGGGCCACCTCCTCGGGCGGCCGGACCGTGGCGGAGAGCCCGATCCGCCGGGCGGGCGCGGGCAGCAACTGGTCGAGCCGCTCCAGGGTGAGGGCCAGGTGCGCGCCGCGCTTCGTCCCGGCGACTGCGTGGACCTCGTCCAGGATCACCGTCTCCACGCCGCGCAGCGCCTCCCGGGAGGCGGAGGTGAGCAGCAGGAAGAGCGACTCGGGCGTGGTGATCAGGATGTCCGGCGGATGCGTGGCGAAGCGCCGCCGGTCGGCCGCAGGAGTGTCGCCGGAGCGGATGGCGACCTCGATCTCCGGCTCCGGCAGCCCGAGCCGGGTGGCCGCCTGGCGCAGCCCGGTCAGCGGCGCGCGCAGGTTCCGCTCGACGTCGACGGCCAGGGCCTTGAGCGGTGAGACGTAGAGCACCCGGCAGCGGCGCTTGGCATCCGCGGGCGGGGGCGTGGCGGCCAGCCCGTCCAGCGCGGAGAGGAAGGCGGCGAGCGTCTTGCCCGAGCCCGTCGGGGCCACCACCAGCACGTCGCTCTCGGCGCCGATCGCCTGCCAGGCGCCCTCCTGCGCGGAGGTGGGCGAGGGGAACGCGCCCTCGAACCACGCCCGGGTGGGCGCGGCGAAGTTCGCCAGGGCGGATTCGGTGCGGTGCGCGCGTGCCATGCGCCCATCGTGCCGTGCCGGACTGACAAACCCGCTCTGTGCTCTCTGCCTCGCTCGCTTCCTTGCTCTCGTCCTCGCGCGCTTCCTCGCATGGAGCACATCCGGAGGCATCGTTCAAAAGTGATCCATATCGTATGAATATCCCCGCCCGGGGCGCTTCTTTGCGCGCCGGACCCGAACCGTGGAGGCCCGGTGGCGCGTGTCGCGAAAGGCCTGCGATCTGCGACGACGCGCTGCACCGTGGTGCTCGCCCTGGTCACCTGCCTGCTCGGCGGCGCCGTTCCCTACGTCGGCGGGGCCGGTCGTCTGTACCTCGCCTACCTTGTCGTCGCGGATCGGGCGGACGCCGCCGGCGTGGCTGACGCGGACCACGCGATCCGGGCCGAGCAGGGGGTGGTCGGGCAGGAGTACCCGCAGATCGGGGTCGTCCTCGCCTACGGCTCCGACGCGGACTTCGGGGCCGAGGTGCGGGCGCAGCCCGGGATCGCCGCCGCCGGGGCCAGCCGGACCGCTCCGGTGACCAGCCCGATCGTGACCGGCTCCTCGACCGGAGCGGCGGCGGTGAAGGCGTTCGCTGCGGCGTCGGGGTCGTCAGGGTCGGTAGGGGCGTCCGGAGCGGGAACCTCCGCCGAGGCGGTCCCAGCGCGGATTTCGCCGAAGCCGGAGGAGTCCGGGGAGTCGGCGACGCTCGCGCCCTCGGACGACATCCCGATGGCTCCGGACCCGCACGGGCAGCTGCAGTGGTTCCAGAACATGGTCGGCGAGAGCGGCCCGCTGCCCGCCTCGGACGCCACCGCGCTGCGCCATGTCGTCGTCGCCGTCCTCGACTCGGGCGTCGACGACACACATCCGGACCTGCGGAGTGCCGTCGACCCCAGCCGGTCGGTCTCCTGCGCGACCGGCACGCCGGACACCAGTCCCGGCGCCTGGCGGCCGGACCCGGAGCTGGGCGAGAGCGGCCACGGCACCCATGTCAGCGGGATCATCGCCGCCGACCGGCCGGGCGACGGGGTGGTCGGCATCGCCCCCGGCGCGCGGATAGCGGCCGTGCGCCTGCTCGGTGACGCCGGGCAGTACTACGGCGAGAACCTGGTCTGCGGCTTCCTCTGGGCGGCCGACCACGGCGCGACTGTGATCAACGACAGCTACTTCGCCGACCCGTGGAAGTACAACTGCCCTGAGAACCCGGACCAGGCGGCCATCGCCGCGGCGGTCGGCCGGGCCGTCCGCTACGCCCAGGACAAGGGCGCGCTGGTCGTCGCCTCCGCGGGCAACGACGCGCAGGACCTGGCCGGGCCCCGGATCGACGACCGCAGCCCGAACGACCACGCCGACAGCGAGACGCCTCCGGTACGGCATCTCGGTGCCGAGTGCATCCGGCTGCCCGGGGGACTGCCCGGTGTCCTCGACGTCACCGCGCTGGTGCAGGACGGGAGCCTGGCCGGGTACTCCAACTGGGGTGCCGGGCAGGTCGCGTTGGCCGCTCCTGGCGGCGACCCGGACGGCGGTATCCCCCAGGCGGTGGTCTCCGACTGGCCCGGCGGCCGGTACGCGGCGCTGGCCGGGACCTCGATGGCGGCGGCGAGCGTCAGCGGCGTCGCGGCGGTGGAGGCGGCGCGCCATCCGGGCCTGCGCGGTGCGGCGCTCGGCCGCCTGCTGGAGCAGCAGGCCATGCCGCTGGGCTGTTCGTCCCGGCAACCGGGCGGCAAGGGCTGCCCCGGTGGGCCCTACTACGGCTACGGCCTGGCCGACGTGCGCTGATCCGCTCCTCGGTGGCTCCGGTGGCTCGGCGGATGGGTGGCTTGGTGGCTCGGTGGCGGCCCGGTCAGGCGCGGGCGTCTCATGGGGCGATCGTGGCGCTGACCTCGGGCTTCTCCCGTGCCAGACTGGCGGGAGAGCACGGCGAGGCAGGACAGGACAGGACAGGCAATCGGGGTGTCATGGCCAAGGAGATTGCACACTACTGGCAGCACCCCGCGCTGCCGGGTGTCGACCTGCTGCGCGCCCACTACGTCCGCCACAGCTTCGGCAAGCACACCCACGACGGGTACGTACTGGCCTCGGTCACCGCCGGTGTGGAGGCCTTCCACTACCGGGGCGCGGTCGAGGTCGTCCCGGCCGGGAGCGTCGCCCTGGTCGAGCCGGACCGGGTGCACACCGGGCACGCCGGGGTGCCGGACGGGTGGAGCTACTCCGTGCTCTATCCCGGGATCGACCAGGTCGTCGAGGTCGCCGAGGAGGTCGGGGTGCTGCCCGGCGCGCCCGGGTTCGCGACCGCCGTGGTCCACGACGACGAACTCTCGCGCCTGGTACAGCAGACCCACCGGGCGGCCGAGCAGAACCAGGTGCTGGCGGCCAGCACCTTCCTCCGGCTCGCCCTGGCCGTCGCGGTACGACGGCACTCGTCCCAACGGCTGGGTCCGGGGCGGCCGGTGGAGGGCAGGGGGACGGCCGGCGCGGCCAGGGACCTGCTGATGGCCCGGATGGACGCGCCGCCGACGCTGGAGGAACTGGCCGCGGCCGTCGACGCCCGCCCGTTCCCGCTGCTGCGTGCCTTCCGCGAGGCGTACGGGCTGCCGCCGCACGCCTGGTTGACGCAGCAGCGTGTTCGCACCGCCCAGGTCCTGCTGGGTGCGGGGACGCCGCCTGCGGAGGTGGCCGTGACGGTCGGCTTCGTCGACCAGGCGCACCTGACCCGGCACTTCCGCCGGATCGTCGGGGTTCCGCCCGGTGCCTACGCCCGGGCGCGCAAGAACGTACAAGAAATGATCGATTGATCCGGTCAGCATGACCGTATGACCGCTTCAAGCCCGACGTATGAACGATCCGGTGACCGTGCCGCGGAACGATCCAGTGATCGTTCCGATCGATCTCCCGCCGGCCGCCCCGATCGGGCGGTGGTGCGGGACTCGCTCGCGGTCGGGCTGACCGTGGGTGTCTCCGGCGTGGCCTTCGGCGTGACCGGGACCGCCGCGCACCTGACGGTGTGGCAGACCTGCGCGCTGAGCCTGCTGGTCTTCACCGGCGCCTCGCAGTTCGCCCTGGTCGGCGCGCTGATGGCCGGGGCGGCGCCGATCGCGGCGGTGGTGGGAGCGCTCTTCCTCGGCGTGCGCAACTCCTTCTACGGGCTGCGGCTCGGTGCACGACTTGAACTGCCGCGCTGGACACGCCCGTTCGCCGCACAGACGGTCATCGACGAGACCGCTGCCGTAGCACTCGTCCAGCCCGACCGCCGCTCGGCGCGGATCGGCTTCACCGTCACCGGGGTCACCCTCTACCTGGTCTGGAACGCCACGACCCTGGCGGGCGCGGTGGGGGCGAACGCGCTCGGCGACACCTCGCGCTACGGGCTGGACGTGGCCGGGCCTGCGGTTTTCCTGGCCCTGCTGGCACCTCGGCTGCGCGAAGGCGGTGAGGAGTGCGCGGTCGGCCTGCTCGGTGCGGTGTTGGCGCTGGCGGCGGTTCCGCTGCTGCCTGCGGGCGTTCCGGTGCTGGTGGCGCTGGTCGCGGTCCCGGCGGTGGCCTGGGCACGGAGTGCGCGGGCTGGGCGAGAGCGGGCTGGGCGAGAGCGGCTCGGGGCGGAGACGGTCAGTGCTGAGAGTGCTGAGGTCGCTGAGAGCGTGCCGGGTGCACCGGCGGAGAAGGAGGACGGACGATGAACGCGACCTGGTGGGCGGTGCTCGGGACGGCCGCAGGCTGCTACGGCCTCAAGCTGCTCGGACTGTCCGTTCCCACAGGCCTGTTGGACCGGCCGACCGTCCGGCGCTTCGCCGCGCTCGCGCCGATCGCACTGCTCGCCGCCCTCACCGCGTTGCAGACGTTCAGTCAGGGCAGCCACGGACTGACCGTGGACGCCCGGGCAGCCGGTCTGGCCGCCGCCGGCTTCGCCGCGTGGCGACGTGCGCCGTTCCTGGTCGTGGTGGTCACGGCGGTCCTGGTCACGGCCGGGGTACGGGCGCTGGGCTGAAGCGCCCCTGCACCCAAGACGGCGTGCTACCGCGGTCCGATGCCCAGCCGCGCGGCGTCGCGCTCCGGTCGGACCAGCAGGGCGACCAGCACACCCGTCACGGCGACCATCGCCGCGGTGAGCAGATAGCCGGTGCGGTAGCCGGAGGCCACCTGTACGCCCGTCGTCAACTGGCCCACCACCAGCGGCGCGAGCACGCCTGCCAGCGAGTAGACGAAGGCCAGCGCCCCGAGCACGACGCCGCGTTGCCGGGGCGGGGCGATCCGGGCGCAGGCGGCCTGGGCGATCACCAGGATCACCACCGACAGCACGCAGGGCCCCACCGTCAGCGCCACCTTCGCGGCATGGGAGCCGACGACAGCGAAGGCGGCCAGCGAGAGGCCCGCGACCACCGCGGCCCCGCCCGCCCACGGGGCGAGCCGGGCGATGCTGCCGCCCGCCCGCCGCGCACGCTGGGCGGCGACGCCGAAGGCGAGCAGGACCAGCGTCGAGGTGAGTCCGGCGCCCATGGTGACCAGGCCCGCCTGGTCGGTCGTCATGCCGAGCACTGTGCGCAGGTAGTCCGCGCCCCAGGTCAGGCTCGACGTGGTCTGCCAGTAGGCGGCGAAGGCCGCCAGGGCGGAGGCGGTCCAGGTCCCGGTCAGCAGGATCCGGCGGAGGGGGACGTGCGGGGTGTCGGCGGAGGCCGCATCGGGGGCGGCGGCCGTCGTGACCGCTGCGTCGCGGATCTGTTCCGGACCCTCCAGCCCGAACCGGTACCAGAGCGCCGCCCAGGCCAGACCCGCGATGGCCACCACGCCGAAGCCCCAGCGCCAGCCGGCGTGGGTGATCACGGTCGTCAGCACGGGCGCGGCGATCGCCACCCCCGCCCCCGAACCGAGCGCCAGCACCGATGTCGGCAGGGTGCGGTCCCGGTCCGAGAACCAGGTGTAGAGGCTGTGCGTCGCGACCGGGAAGGCGGGCCCCTCGGCGGCTCCGAGCAGCACCCGGGTGCCGACCAGGACACCGAAGCCCGCCCCGCCGACCAGCATGGGAAGTTGCGCCGCCGACCACAGCACCGCCATCACCAGCAGCAGCCTGGTCGTGCTGACCCGCCGCGTCAGCGCCGAGACGCCCAGCGCCGCCAGGCTGAACAGCGCGAAGAACGCCGCCGCGGCCCGTCCGTACTGGGCGTGGGTGATGTGCAGGTCCTGCATCATCGGCGTCGCGGCCAGGCCGAGCACCGTCTTGTCCGCGAAGTTGATCAGCATGAAGGCCAGCAGCAGCCAGGTCGCCCGCCATGCCCCGGCGGTCGCCGGGCCGCCTGCCCAGCCGGTGCCCGGAGCGGCCGTCGGCGTGCCCGCCCCACCCGAGGAGACAGTGGTCACAGGCGAACCTCCGGGACGGTGGGGAGACCGCACGGCGAATGTGCTGCGTCAGCGGACTCGGGGTGGTGATCCAGGAGTCTGCGGTGCGCGCCCTGCCTCGGACAACGGAGCGCGTCACAAAGGCAGTCGACGGATACTGTGATCCGTCACAACCACAGCGCCATGGCGACAGGAGGTGCGGATGGAGCGCGACCTGGACGACCGGGACGACCGGCGCGACCGGGACGTCGTCGTGGCCGCTGCCCTGTCGGAGCAGGCCCGCGCCCTTGCCACGCGCTGCGAGTCGCGGGTCAACGAGCTCGCGCGCCGGATCACCGGAGCGGACTTCGCCGTCTTCTCCGCGTACCGGGACCTGCCGGAGGACATGAAGCACACCGAGATGGCCGCCACCGTCCGGCACGGCCTCCGGCTCTTCTTCACCGTCGTCAGGGAGGGGCGTGCCGGGCTGCCCGAGGAGTTCCGGCTCTTCCGCGAACGCGCCGCCCAGCGCGCGGAGGAGGGGATGCCGCTCCAACTGCTGCTCCGTATCCACCTGGTGAGCCTGCACGCGCTCTTCGCCGCGCTGCGCGAGGAGGCCGGGCCGGAGGAGGAGACCGCCCTGGTGGAGCTGGCCGACCTGCTGCTCCGCACCCAGTCCCGGTTGATCGGCGCGGTCGCGGAGACCTACCTCGACGAGCAGTCGGCGCTGTCGGCGGAGCGGCGGGAGTCGCGGCGCACGCTGGCTCGCGCTCTGCTGGCCGGATTCCCGGTGCTGCCCGGCCGGATCGAGGAGAACGGACTGGCACGCGGCGCGCTCGTCGTGGCCTTCGGCTCACGCGCGACCGGCGGGTCTTCGTCCGAGGCGTCCCAGGCGGCCCGGTCTGCCCGGTCTGCCCAGGCGGCAGAGTCGTCCGAGTGGACCGAGGCGTCGCGGTCGATCGCGCTCGGGCGGCGGATGCGGCGCGTCCACGGTGTGCTGGAACGGACCTTCGGGCCCGAGGTGCTGGCTGTCGTCGAGGCCGAGGGCGGCCACGTGCTCGTCCCGCGTGAGCAGGCGGCGGGCGGGCTGCCCGTGGGGTTGGGCGAGCGGATCGGCGAGGCCTGGGGGGCCGACGTGTGGGTGGCCACGACCGTCGCCGAGGACCCCGCACAGATCGCCGCCGCCGGGCGGACCGCCGCCGAGGTGCTCCGCCTGGTCCGCGCGCTCGGCCGGAGGCCCGGCCACTACCGGCTGGACGACGTGCTGTTGGAGTACCACCTGTCCCGGGGCGACGAGAGCAGTGCCGCGCTGGCCGGCCTGCTCGACCCGTTGGCCGACCGCCCGGACCTGCTGGAGACGCTCCGCGTCTACCTCGCCCTGCAGCAGGATCGGCGGGGCACGGCGCGCGAGCTCGGACTGCATCCGAACACGGTCGACAACCGGCTGGCCCGCGCGGGTGAGTTGACCGGGGTCGACGTCACCTCCCCGCGCGGTTACGCGGTGATGCTGACGGCGTTCACGCTGCACGACCTGCGCCAGCCCGAGCCCGGCTGAGCCCGGCTGCCCCTTCGGTCGGCCCTCTCGGTCGGCCCCGCTCGGGCCGGGGGCTGTGACGGATACTGGGCGCATGCGTCTGACCGAGTTCTGGAAGAGGATGTACGCCCACTTCGGTGAGGCCTATGCGGAGAGCTTCGCCACCGATCACGTGATGAGCGGACTCGGTGGCCGCACGGTCCGCGAGGCGCTGGACGCGGGCTGGGAAGCCAAGGACGTGTGGCGGGTCGTCTGCGCGTCGATGGGGGTGCCGGCGTCCCGGCAGTAGGGCGCGGGGCGCAGCACCACGGAATAACGAGTCGTGGGGCGGCGGTTGCGGACCGTACAGGCGATCGGGCACCGCAGCCGTCGCCGATCCGCACGGCCGTCCCGATCGCTCCGCGCTCAGGGCGCGCCCCGACCGACGGAGTCGTCCGTGTCCCGTTCGTTCCTCTTCCTTCTCGCCAGCGCCCGGCCCGGTGGTAACACCGAACTGCTCGCCCGCCGCGCGGCGGAGCAACTGCCGTCCGGGACCGAGCAGCGCTGGCTGGACCTGGCCGAACTGCGCCTGCCGGACTTCCTGGACACCCGGCACGCCGACGAGGGCTGGCCGGAGCAGCAGCACGAGGAGTTGTTGCGGCAGGCCACGCTCTCCGCGACGGACGTGGTGATCGTCTCGCCGCTGTACTGGTACTCGCTCTCCGCCTATGCCAAGCGCTACCTCGACTACTGGTCCCGGTGGTTGAGCACGCCGGAGCCCGACTTCAAGGACCGGATGGCCGGTCGCACGCTGTGGGGCGTGACCGCGCTGGCCCATCGTGAGGAGGACGTCGCCCAGCCGCTGGTGCTGACCCTCAACCACAGTGCGGCCTACATGGGGATGCGCTTCGGCGGCGTCCTGCTCGGCAACGGCAGCCGCCCGGGGCAGGTGCTGAACGACGAGCGGGCGATGGTCCGCGCCAAGACCTTCTTCGCGCAGGAGGCGCCGTCGGCGCGCTTCCCCTACGAGACCGACGAGCAGGTCGCGTGACCGAACCGTCGACCAGTCGTTCTAGTAGGAGAGAGGACGACGCCGAGGACGCAGGCGGGGACGGTGGCAGGTCAGGGGCGGGCGGCGAGGTGGAGTGCGAGAATCGAACGCACGTTCCCTATAGTTCCCTATACTGAAATTCGGCACGTTATCCACAGGCTGCTGCTCGCGGAGGGCTGTTTGTCAGTGGTGCGCGCTAGCGTCTTCGGTGATGAAGCGTTCAGCACAGACCCCCAAGGTGGCACCCATGGCAGCGAACGACCGCGAGCGGGCTCTCGAGACAGCCCTCGCCCAGATCGAGCGACAGTTCGGCAAGGGCTCCGTGATGCGTCTCGGCGACGAGGCGAGGGCTCCGATCGAGGTGATCCCCACGGGTTCGATCGCGCTCGACGTGGCCCTCGGGGTCGGCGGTCTGCCGCGCGGTCGTGTGGTCGAGGTCTACGGCCCGGAGTCCAGCGGTAAGACCACGCTCACCCTGCACGCCGTGGCCAACGCGCAGAAGGCCGGCGGCATCGTCGCCTTCGTCGACGCCGAGCACGCGCTCGACCCGGAGTACGCCAAGAAGCTCGGCGTCGACACCGATGCCCTGCTGGTCTCCCAGCCCGACACGGGTGAGCAGGCGCTGGAGATCACGGACATGCTGATCCGCTCCGGCGCGGTCGACCTCATCGTCATCGACTCGGTGGCCGCCCTGGTGCCGCGCGCCGAGATCGAGGGTGAGATGGGTGACTCGCACGTCGGTCTCCAGGCCCGACTGATGAGCCAGGCGCTGCGCAAGATCACCGGTGCGCTCAACCAGACCAAGTGCACCGCGATCTTCATCAACCAGCTCCGCGAGAAGGTCGGCGTGATGTTCGGCTCGCCGGAGACCACGACCGGTGGCCGCGCGCTGAAGTTCTACGCCTCGGTCCGTCTCGACATCCGCCGGATCGAGACCCTCAAGGACGGCACGGAGGCGGTCGGCAACCGCACCCGCGTCAAGGTCGTCAAGAACAAGGTCGCCTCGCCGTTCAAGCAGGCCGAGTTCGACATCATCTACGGCCAGGGCATCAGCCGCGAGGGCAGCCTGGTCGACATGGGCGTCGAGCACGGCTTCGTCCGCAAGTCCGGCGCCTGGTACACCTACGAGGGCGACCAGCTCGGCCAGGGCAAGGAGAACGCCCGCAACTTCCTGCGGGACAACCCGGACCTCGCCGACGAGATCGAGAAGAAGATCAAGGAGAAGCTGGGCGTCGGCCCGAAGCTCGACAATGCCGAGGCCGCCGCGCCCGTCGTTGCCGAGGCTGCTGCTCCGGCCGCCGCCAAGACACCGGCTGCCCGAGGCTCCAAGGCGAAGGCCGCTGCCGAGGCGGTCCCGGCGAAGGCTGCCACCGCCGCTGAGGCGGTCCCGGCGAAGGCTGCCACCGCCGCTGAGGCGGTCCCGGTGGAGGCCAAGGCCTGAGCCCGGTGATCAGCGACAGCGACTGGGGGCCGCGCGACTGGTGTGCCAACGGCATCGGTGGCGAGGAGCAGCAGGAGAACCTTGCGGGTCCGGATTCAGTTCCGGCCCCGGAGCCTGCGCCCTTTGCCACCGAGCCGCCACCGGCGTCCGCCTCGGTGACGCGCGCGCGTACCGACGGACGCGGGGGACGCAGCGGGCGTGGCGAGCGTGGTGGGCGCAAGCGGCGCGAACGCCGCGAGGACGATGAGGGGAACGAGTCGCGCGCGGAGGTCGCTGATCCCGCCGCGCGGGCACGGGACATCTGTCTCCGGCTGCTCACCGGTTCCGCGCGCACCCGGCGGCAGCTGGCGGATGCGCTGCGGCGTAAGGAGATCCCGGACGAGGTGGCCGAGGAGGTCCTCGACCGCCTGGAACAGGTCGGACTGATCGACGACGCAGCCTATGCCGAGGCATGGGTGGAACAACGGCAGCGCCATCGAGGCCTGGCCCGACGGGCGTTGGCCAACGAGCTGCGGGCCAAGGGTGTGGCGGGCGACGTGGTGCAGCGCGCCGTCGCCCAGGTCGAACCGGAGGACGAGGAGGCGGCGGCCCGACGCCTGGTGGAGCGCAAGCTTCGCTCGACCGCCGGGTTGGACCGTCAGGTCCGGTTGCGCCGCCTGGCAGGAATGTTGGCCCGACGCGGCTACCCGGAAGGACTTGCCCTGCGCGTGGTCCGCTCGGCGCTCGACGAGGAGGAATCGTACGACGCGGAGCTGCTCGACGAGGAGTCGTTCGACCTGGATTCGACGGATTGATCCGCCCAACTTCCTGATACCCCAACGGTCGTGGCTCTGCGAAGCATTTGCCCGACGAGGTCCGGAATGGTCGCCATCTTGACCGTTTCGTAACACCCACCTAGCCTCGCCATGAGCGATGAGGGGCCTCTGCTCACCTCGCACCGAGATCGCACCGTGATCGCGGCGTGCTCCCGCGCCCGGACGGGAGGGCCGATGGATCTGGCACTGGGCACCACGGACGCGGTTCCGCTGCTCTCGCTGTCGCTCGGGTTGATCCTGGTGCTGGTCGCCGGTCTGGCAGTACGTCAACTGCTGTGCGGTGCACGGGAACGGGCCGCTGAGCTGGAGCGCAGGGAGCAGCGCAGCGCCGAGCGGGAGGTCCGGCTCGACGCCGAGCAGCGCCGCCTGCACGAGCGTGAGCGGGAGGCGGCCCAGGCCGCGGTCGAACTGGCGGTCCGTGCCGAGGAGCTGGGCGCGGAGCGACGCCGGACGTTGGAGCGCACCGCCGGGCTCAGCGTGGCGGAGGCTCGTGCCGAGCTGATCCACACGATCGAGCAGCAGGCCAAGCGCGAGGCCGTGCTGACGGTCCGTGAGATCGAGCGTCAGGCGCGCGCCGAGGGGGAGGCCCGGGCTAGGGAGATCGTCGCCTCGGCGGTGCAGCGTGTCGCGGCGCGCCAGACGGCGGATTCGGTGGCGACCACTCTCCAGTTGCCGAACGAGGAGATGAAGGGCCGGATCATCGGCCGTGAAGGCCGCAACATCCGCTCCTTCGAGGCGGTGACCGGCGTCAATCTGGTGATCGACGACACCCCGGAGTCGGTGCTGCTCTCCTGCTTCGACCCGGTGCGACGCGAGGTGGCCCGGCTGACGATGGAGGAGCTGATCGCCGACGGCCGGATCCACCCGCAGCGGATCGAGGACGCGCACGAGCGCAACCAGCTGCAGGTGGAGCGGCTCTGCGCGGTCGCCGCACAGGACGCCGTCACCGAGGTGGGCGTGGACGAGCTCCACCCCGAACTGCTGCGCCTGCTGGGGCGGTTGCGCTACCGGACCTCCTACGGTCAGAACGTGCTGGGCCACCTGGTCGAGTCCGCGCACATCGCCGGGATGATGGCGGCGGAGCTGCAGGTCGACCCGGCCCTGGTCAAGCGCTGCACGCTGCTGCACGACATAGGGAAGGCAGTCACCGTCGCACAGCCGCCGGGCGGCACTGTCGGCAGCGTGGGCGGCGTCGGCGGGGCAGCTGTGACCGAGGGCAGCCACGCCATGATCGGCGCCGAACTCGTGCGTCGTTACGGGGAGTCGGAAGAGGTGGTGCACGCCGTCGCGGCGCACCACAACGAGGTCGACCCGCAGACGATCGAGGCGGTGCTGACCCAGGCCGCGGACGCCTGCTCCGGGGGCCGTCCGGGCGCGCGGCGCGAGTCGGTGGAGCTGCACGCACGCCGGATGGAGAAACTGGAGCAGATCGCCCGCCGCCACGAGGGTGTGACCAAGGTCTACGCGATGCAGGCCGGGCGCGAGGTGCGGGTGATGGTCCTCCCGGAGACGGTGGACGACATTCAGGCGCAGGTCATCGCCAAGGATGTGGCCCGCGAGATCGAGGCGGAGCTGACCTACCCGGGCCAGATCCGGATCACGGTGATCCGTGAGAGCAGGGCCACCAGCTTCGCGCGGTGACCGGCGTGATCTCCGCGCGGTGACCGGTATGACCGCCCGCAGCTGAGCCCCGCCCCGTCCGCGCGCCGGGTGGTGGTGCGTCAGGCCAGGTCGCTCGGGTCGGTGTTGGCGCCGCAGAGGACAACGGCGATCTTCTCGCCGCAGGCGGGGGTGTGCACGCCACTGGTGAGTGCCGCCAGCGCAGCCGCGGCGGCGTGCTCAACCGCAAGCCGGTGGGCGGACCAGAGCGATCGTCGCGCGGCGACGATGTCGGCGTCGCTGACCAGGACGCTCGACACATAGGGCCGGGTGGCGAGCTCGAAGGCCGTCCGGGAGACCCGGCGTGCGCCGAGCGCGTCTGCGGCGACGGAGTCGACGGTGACGTCGACCGGGCCGCCGGCCTCGACCGACGCGTTGAGGGCCCGGCAGTTCTCCGGCTCGACCGCGAGGACGCGCATCCCGCGGTCGGCCGCCGCGGCAGCAGCAGCGGCGGTTCCGGCGAAGAGGCCGCCTCCGCCGACGGAGACGACGACGGTGTCGACATCGGGGACGGCCGCGAGAAGTTCCCGGGTCAGCGTGCCCGCGCCCGCCGCGATCAGCGGGTTGTCGTAGGCGTGGGAGAGCAGTGCGCCCGTCTTCTCGGCGTGCTCGACCGACGCGGCCAGCGCCTCGGCGTACTCGGTGCCGACCTGACGCACCTCCGCGCCGTACTCGTGCAGCTTGGCGACCTTGACCGCAGGCGCGGTGACCGGCACGAAGACGGTCGCCCGGGTCCCGGTGGCCCGCGCCGCCCAGGCGCAGGCCAGGCCCGCGTTGCCGCCGGAGGCGATGGTGATGCCCGCCTCCGGCATGGTGCCCGCGTCACGGTGGAAGGCGGCGAGGTTGGCCGCGCCACGGGCCTTGAAGGTGCCGGTGTACTGCAGGAACTCCAGCGCCAGCAACACCGTCGCGTCGGAGCCGGGTGGGCAGAAGGCGCCGGGCGCCGCCTCGGCCAGCGCGAGCGGGCGCACCTGCCCGGCGATGCGCTCCGCTGCCGCGTCGATGTCGGCGGGTCCGATCAGGGCGGTGGGAGTGCTGGTCACCCCCGGCACGCTACACGTCGGCATGCGGCACGTCCCGCGCTCACGCATCCGCCTGTTACGCGTCCGCCGGTCCGGCGTCCGCCGGTCCGGCGTCCGCCAGTTCAGCGTCCGCCGGTCCGGCGCCCGCCGGTTGCGGGCTCGGGGCGATCACCGGGAGTCCGGCGGCGGCCCAGGCCTGGAAGCCGCCGACCAGGTCGGTGGCGCGGTGCAGACCGAGCGCGTGCAGGGAGCGGGCGGCGAGGGACGAGGCGTAGCCCTCGTTGCAGACCACGACGACCAGACGGTCGTGATCATGCCGCACCTCCGGTGCGCGGTAGGCGCAGAGGGGGTCGAGTCGCCATTCGAGCTCGTTGCGTTCGACGACGAGCGCGCCCGGGATCAGGCCGTCCCGGTCCCGCAGGGCGGCGTAGCGGATGTCGACGAGCAGCGCGTCCTGCTGCGCTGCGGCATCGGCGGCCTGATGCGGGGTCAGACGGTGGAGATGGTCCCGTTCCTGCTCCAGGAGGGCGTCGATGCCCAGGGGTGCGTCCGGCGTGCTCACCAGTCCGTCCTCCCCTCGACCCGCGCCAGTCGCAGGACGTCGCCTGCCCGAGCGTAGCGGCGCAGCTCAGGCAGCGGCGGGTAGTAGCAGTGCACCGAGACGGCGTGCCGGTCGGTGGCGGGGTTGATCACCTGGTGGACGTGGTGGGGGCCGAAGGAGCGCCCGGCCCCGGGGCCCAGGGTGCGCTGTCGGTCGACGCCGTCCTCCAGCTCCAGGCTGCGCCAGCCGACGGTCGGCAGCGGCATCACCAGGGAGAGTTCACTGAGTCGGCCGCTGGCGGTGACGAAGGCCCCGCTCGAGCCGCCGTGGTCGTGCCAACCGGTCTCGGACCCCGGTGGCCAGCCGATGACCCACGCCTCGCTGCCGCCCGGTCCGTCCAGGCGGACCCAGGTCCGCTCGGTCGGATGGAGCGTCAGGCGGGCGGTGACGGCCGGATCGGCGGCGGCCGTCCGCGCGAAGGCGAGCAGGTCGGTGAGGGTCGGGAGCGTCGCGGGCGGGGATGCAGGCGGTGACACGGGTGGTGATACGGGCGGTGATACGGGCGCGAGGGAGTCGTGCATGTGGCGTCCTCGAAGGCGTCAGTGGTGAACGAACCGGTCAACGGGCCAGTGGGCACAGCGAAGCAGAGCCGTTGCGCTGCCGGACCTGCCGGATATGCCGGACATGCTGGACGTGCCGGACCTGCCGGACGTGCGGACGGACGTGAGGGAACGCACAGCAACGCGAAGTGACGACAGCACGTCGTCCGTGCGTTCAGCGAAACATCAGGCCATGTCGCGGCACGCGGGGTGCGCGGGGCTCTGTGAAGGGCCGTCCATGACGACGGTGGGAGAGGGGGAGCGTGCTTCTCCGGCCGGGCGTCAGGTCAGCCCGGGATACAGGACAGGCGGGGGCACCGGACGTCGTCCGGTCGTGCGCTGCGGACAGCCCACCCGCTCATGATCCTCATGTCGCGAGTAGAGCACGGGGCTGAGCGACGGTCAAGGACGACCCGCGCTCAGTCGCTCACGCGCAGGAGCGCGCGCGGCTCCACCCGCGCCACCGGAGCCGCCCTGGTCACCGGACTCACCCGCGTCGTCGGCGTCCGCCGTGCCCCCGTGCGGGGCGGGGAGGTCGGCCGGGCCGCTGCGGGCGCGGTCGGCCAGGTCGTAGAGCTCCTCGGGACGGCAGCCGTGCAGGGCGGCAACCAGGTGGCCGTCCGGACGGATCAGCAGCACGGTGTGCGGAGCGGCGCCCGGATAGGCCTCGGTGACCAGCAGTTCGGCCGGCAGCGGCAGGGCTTCGGTCGCCTCGGTCAGCTGCGGCATCAGACCTGCGCCGAGCCAGTGCTCGCTGGCCCACACCCCCGTACCGGGGGCCACCA
Organism: Streptacidiphilus sp. BW17; assembly: GCF_041262485.1. Taxonomy (NCBI): domain Bacteria; kingdom Bacillati; phylum Actinomycetota; class Actinomycetes; order Kitasatosporales; family Streptomycetaceae; genus Streptacidiphilus; species Streptacidiphilus sp. BW17. The sequence goes on from NZ_JBGCCR010000029.1 coordinate 43,416, forward strand.
GCACCACCAGGAAGCCGCGTCCGAGCCGCGCCCGCAGCCGGTCCTTGGCGCCGTCGGCGGTGACCACCGTGAAGTCGGGGACCAGCACGCCAGGGCTGGTCGGGGCGAGCGCGGGCGTCAGCGCGGGACGGGAGCGCTGCGGGTAGGCGGGCGCGCCGCCGAGCCGACCGGTGCCGAGGGTGCCGTCGGAGAGCAGCGGCGCGTTGCGGCGCAGCGAGCCGGACAGGAGGCTGCGTCGCGCTTCGAGCAGCGGCGTGCTCGGCTGGAGCAGCGGCATGGCCTGGTCGACCGCGCGGAGCCGGGCGATCACCGCCCCGCGCCGCTCCTGCTGGTAGCTGGTGAGCAACTCCTCGGGCGCGCAGCCGTGCCAGACCAGGCCCAGCTTCCACGCGAGGTTGTCGGCGTCGCGCAGCCCCTCGTCGAGATTCTGCATGCCCAGCGCGCCCAGCACATGGGCGGCGTCTCCGGCCAGGAAGACCCGGCCGACCTGGAAGCGGGTCGACAGGCGCTGCTGGACCACGTAGTCGGCGGTGGAGATCAGTTCGTAGGACGGCACGGCGCCGCCGTTCCAGGCCGAGAGGCTGGCGCGCAGCTGCTCGATCAGCTGGTCGGGGGTGAGCGCGGGGGCGCGGGTCGGCAGCCGCCAGTCGAGCCGCCACACCCCGTCGGGGAGGGGGCGCGCGGTCACCTCGCGTGCTCCCGGCCCACCCGGGCCGCGCGGGGGATCGCGGTGCAGCTGCGCCTCGCCCGGGAACGGAAGGTCGGCGCGGACGGTGGCCAGCGCGTAGTGGTCGGCGGCGGCCCTGCCGGGGAAGCGCAGTCCGAGCCGCTTGCGGACCGTCGAGCGGGGGCCGTCGCAGCCGACCAGGTGGCTGCCGCGCAGCCAGGTCTGCTCGGTGTGGACGCTGACCGAGTCCGCGTCGTGTTCCAGCTCCAACACGGCGGACTCGGTGATCAGTTGCACCAGTGGGGTGGCCGAGACGGCGTCGCGCAGGCCGCGCAGCAGCCGGTGGTGCGCCAGGTGCAGCACGTCGTCCTGCTGCAACGGGACGGTCAGCAGTTCGCGGTTGCGGCGCAGCGTCCGCCAGGCGGTCCAGCCCCGCCCGTCCGCGACCACCCGCGTGTACCCGATCCGTTGCAGGAAGCCGACCGTGTCGGCCCGCAGCACCGTCGACCTGGACCCCTCCGGACAGACCCCGCTGCCCTCGTCGACGACGATGCTCGGCACCTGGTGCCGGGCGAGGGCGAGCGCCATCGCGAGGCCGACAGGACCGGCACCGGCGATGATCACAGGGTCGGATCCGGAATGGGCGGGGCCAGTCATAGAAGGAAATGCACCAGATCAGCTGCTACCCCGTCAAGCAGCGTCGGGCGTACGCCGGTTCACTTCACACGCATGCGCGATGATGTTCGATTCCTGGGCCCGTCCGCCGACCCGCCGCGGCGGCCCTCACCAGCACTCGGCGGCACCGCTCAGCGGCCCCCTCGGCGGCCGGCTCGGCGGCACGGCTCAGCGACGCAGCAGGCGGGAGACGAAGTCGCGGGCGCGGGAGGTGCGCGGGGCTGAGAAGAACTCGGCCGGGGGAGCGGACTCGACGATGCGTCCGGCGTTCATGAAGAGGACCCGGTCGGCGGTGTCGTGGGCGAGGTCCGGCTCCTCGGTGACGATCAGCAGGGCCAGCCCGTCGTCCGCCAGTTCGCGGGTGAGCTCCCTGGTCAGGTCGTGCAGGGCCGGGGTCGGCTCGTCGACCAGCAACACCTTGGGGTCGAGGGCCAGAGCCCGGGCCAGCGCGACGCGGGTGCGGCAGCTCTCGCTCAGCCCGGCCCGGACCAGCGGGGCGGCGCCGGCGGCCCCCACCCGGTCCAACTCGGCGAGGGCGCGGCGCTCCGCCTCCTGCGGGGTGACGCCGCGGGCGCGGACCTGGGCCCGGGTCAGCTCGCCCAGCACGGTGCGACGAAGCGCCGGAGGGCAGCGCGGCAGGAGGCGCGGGCCGCGCACCCACGGGTCGGGGAAGGGAACCAGTCCGATGTCCGCCTGGACCGCGCGGAGCGCACTCCCACGTGCGGGCAGCGGCGTGCCGTCCAGCAGGATCACCCCGGAGTCGATGGGCTCGGTCCCGTGGATGGCCCGGCACAGCGTGGTCTTCCCGGCGCCCGGCGGGCCGACCAGCGCGACCACCTCGCCCGGCTGGAGATCCAGGTCGACCGCGTCCAGCGCCTGGACGATGCCGTGGCGCTTGCTGACGCCTCGCACGCTCAGCAGCCCGGACTGCTGCGCCGCGGCGGGGGCCATCGTCGACCGACTCCTTCTTCGCTGGTCCAGGTGGCGCAGTCGAGCGGTGAGCCGTGCTGCGAGGGTGGCGTCGGCGGGTGTCCGGCTCGTCCGGGTACGGACCGACAGGTCGACTCTACGGTGGGCGGAGGACCGCCAGTGCACATCTGAGGGGGATTTGAGGATCTTGGACCCACCCTGACCTGGTCCCGCCCCGGCTCGACCCCCGCGCCGACCCGGTCCCGACCCCGCGCCGACCCGGTCCGGTCCGGCCCCATGCCGACCCCGGTCCGGCCCCGGTCCTCGCCTCGGTGCGGCTCCGGCCGCCGGTCCGGCGTGATCATCGCAGCTCGGTAACGGTCTCCGCGCGTCCGCCTCTGCCCCTTGACCCGAGGCCGTCATCTGGGAGTGGATGCGTCACACGAGACGTGAACGAGAAATGGACCACAATCGGAATCCGGAGGATTGACCCGATGCGCCTGCTCCTCGTCGAGGACGACGAGCACGTGGCCGCCGCACTGGTCACGGTGCTCGGCAAGCACGGTTTTGAAGTGCGCCATGCCCGTTCGGGCAACGAGGCGCTGGACGCGCTGGTGCCGGACGGTCGTCCGCCGTTCCGGGTGGTGCTGCTGGACCTCGGGCTGCCCGACCGCGACGGCTTCGAGGTCTGCGACCAGATCCGGCGGCGCTGCGGCATCCCGGTGATCATGGTCACCGCCCGGTCCGAGGTCAGGGACCGGATCCACGGCCTCAACATCGGTGCCGACGACTACATCGTCAAGCCCTACGACATGGGGGAGTTGCTCGCCCGGATCCACGCCGTGGCGCGGCGCGACAGCGCCGCCCGTCCGGCGTCCGCAACGCCGCAGTCCCCGGCCGAGGACCCGATCGCGATGCTTCGCCGGGCCTTCGGCCTGGAGCTGGACCAGGCCGCACGGCGCGCGGTGGTGCGCGGCGAGGACGTCGCGCTCACGCGCAAGGAGTACGAGCTGCTGACGCTGCTCGCGCAGAGCCCCGGTGTCGTCTTCCGGCGTGAGCAGATCATCAGCGAGGTGTGGCACAGCAGTTGGGACGGGACCGCCAGGTCGCTGGAGGTCCATGTCGCGTCGCTGCGGCGCAAGCTCGGCCTGCCCGGGCTGATCGAGACGGTGCGCGGCATCGGCTACAAGCTGGCCGTGCCCACGCACCTCGTCCGCGACTGAGGCGGCAGCCGCTCCATGCGTACCCGTCTGCTCGGCATCCTGCTCGCCCTGCTCGTCGCGGTGCTGGCCGCCCTCGGCGTGCCGCTCGCGGTGAGCGAGGCGCAGGGCGAGCAGCAACTGGTGGTGGTCGACCGGATCGACGACGCCGCCCGCTTCGCCGCGCTGGCCCAGAACCCCTTCGGCCAGGCCGGAACCCCGACCGCCGAGGAGCAGCAGCGCGAACTCGACTCCGAGCTGCGCCGCTACCACGACGTCTACGGCGTCGCGGCCGGGGTCTTCGACCTCAACGGGCGTGCCGTGCACGCCTATCCGACCACCTGGCAGAACGCCGCGACCGGCCTCTCCGCCGACCCGTTCCGCGAGGCGCTGGACGGCCGCCGCAGCCACGACCCGGCCCAGGCGTGGCCCTGGGAGGGCGCCGGCGCCCAACTGGTCATCGCCTCACCGGTGGTCTGGGACGGCGACGTGGTGGCGGTGATCGTCACCGAGTCGCCGACGGACGCGCTGCGGGCGCGGATCCTCACCGGCTGGCTCTGGCTGATCGGCGGCGAGGCGCTGGCCATCCTCTTCGCGGTCGGCGCGGCCGTCGCGCTGACCCGTTGGGTGCTGCGACCGGTCCACGACCTGGACACGGTCACCCACGACATCGCCACGGGGCGTCTCGCCTCCCGCGTCGCGCCCGCCGGAGGGCCGCCCGAACTGCGGCGGCTGGCGCGGGCGTTCAACGAGATGGCGGACCACGTCGAGGAGGTGCTCGACCAACAGCGGGCCTTCGTCGCGGACGCCTCGCACCAACTGCGCAATCCGCTGGCCGCGCTGATGCTCCGGGTCGAGGCGCTCGGCATGGAACTGCCCGAGGGCCACGAGGCCGAGCTGACCGGGGTCCGCGTCGAGGGCCGCCGACTGGCCCAGGTGCTGGACGACCTGCTGGGCCTGGCCCGCGCCGAGAACGCGGGCCCGGTCGTCGCACCGACGGACGTCTGCGCCCTGGTGGCCGAGCGCGTGGGAGGCTGGCACGCGCTGGCGCACGAGCGCGGCGTGCGCCTGGAGTGGACGCCCCCGCTCGCGCCGCTTGCCGCGCTGGCCGATCCGGTCGGTCTGGGCAGCGCGCTGGACGCGGTGCTGGACAACGCGCTCAAGTTCACGCCGCGGGGCGAGGCGGTCCGGGTCCGGGTCACGGCGCTCGACGGGGCCGGGACGGCCGCTGCCGGCAGACCGGACGGCGTGGTGGTGCGCGTCAGCGACTCCGGGCCGGGCCTGGACGAGGAGGAGCTCGCCCGGATCGGCGACCGGTTCTGGCGCAGCCCACGGCACCAGAACGTCGACGGCTCCGGCCTCGGCCTCTCGATCGCCCGCGCCCTGCTGGCCGCCAACGGCGGTGCATTGGGCTTCGAGCCGCACCACCCGCGCGGCCTGACGGTCATGTTGACCCTCCCGGGCGCGGAGGCCGGTCCTGGTCCCGGCCCCGGTCCCGGCCACTGACCGCCGATCACCGGTCGCCGATCACGTCAGGAGCATTGACCGCGCCATCAAGCACTGACACATTGACCGCTGAGAAAGATCGCTGGGAACGTGCCTCGCCGCCCCGTACGAGGAGGGTCATGATCCAAGGCGCCCGGGAGCATCGCGTCGTCACCGACGACGGCGTGGAGCTGGCCGTCGTCGAGGCGGGTGATCCGGTCCGACCGACTCTCTGGTTCCTGCACGGGTTCCCCGACTGCCGTGAGGTCTGGGAACCGGTCATGGCGCGGCTCGCCGCCGACTACCACGTCGTCGCCTACGACGCCCGGGGCGCCGGTCGCTCCTCCGCGCCGCCGCCGAGACGCCGTCACTACGCGCTCGCGCGGCTGGAGGAGGACTTCCTGACCGTCCTCGACGAACTCGCCCCCTACGGACCGGTCCACCTGATCGGCCACGGCTGGGGTTCGGCGCAGGGCTGGGAGTTCGCCACCTCGCCCCGGCTCCAGGGCGGACTGGCCTCCTTCACCAGCATCTCCGGCCCCTGCCTGGACCACGCCGCGCTCTGGGCCCGCGACCGGCTGCGGCACCCCACGCCCGCCAACCTGTGGGCCCTCGCCGAGCAGGGCGCCTGGCTCTACCGCGCGAACCTGTACTCCCGGGCGCCGGAGCCCCTGGAGGACCGCGTCGCGCACGTCCCGGTGCAGGTGGTCCTGCCCGAACACGACCCGTACCTCTCCTCGCGGCTCTACCAGGACATCGATCGGTGGACCCCGGTGCTGCACCGCCGCACGGTCGACGCGGTCGGGCCGGGCGACCGGCTGCCGCTCACCCGGCCCGGACAGGTCGCCGGATGGGTCGCCGAATTCGTCGACCAGGTCCGGGTGGGTAGCATCCCGTCGGTCAAGCGCGTAGATCACGTGAAGGAAGCGCGCGCGAGCTGAGCTCGGCTCACCACCGGAGAGAGGCTGCGGGCACTGTGGAGGAAGACGCCATCGACACCATGGACGCCATGGGCAAGGCGCCCCGGTCGCGCGACGAGTACCTGATCGACGACCTGGCCCAGGCGGCCGGCACCACGGTGCGCAACGTCCGGGCCTACCAGGACCGCGGCCTGCTGCCCCGCGCCGACCGACGCGGCCGGGCGAACGTCTACGACGCCTCTCACCTGGAGCGGCTGCAGCTGATCGCCGGGCTGCTCGACCGCGGCCACACCCTGGCCGGGATCAAGGAACTCCTCGATGCCTGGGAGGACGGCAGTGGCCTCGGGGGCGTGCTCGGCCTGGTGGCGGAGGTGACCGCGCCCTGGACCGACGAGAAGCCCGGCCGGATCACCCGCGCCGAGCTGCGCGCCCGCTTCGGCGGCGTCGAGGACCCGGAGGCGATAGCCGCCGCCCTCCGCCTGGGCGTGCTGGTTCCGGAGCAGGACGCGGAGCAGGGGGCGCAGCAGGGCGCGGATCCGGCCGCTGAAGTCGGTCACGACGATGCTGTGGAGGGGTGTCCGGCCGAGGCCTACCGCGTGCCCAGCCCGGCCGAGCTGGAGGTCGCGGCCCAGCTGTACGACCTCGGCGTGCCGCTCGCCGCGAGCGTCGCGCACCTGGAGGAGCTGCGCCGCGACATCGGCCATCTCGCCCGCCGCTTCGTCCAGTTCAGCGCGGTCGAGGTCTTCTCCCGCTACGTCGGGGCGACCCCGCTCACCGACGCGGACGCGGCCCGTGCCGCCGAGGCCGTCCGCCGCCTGCGCCCGCTCGCCCAGGCCGCGGTCGACGCCGAACTGGCGCGCGCGATGCGCACCGAGGCGACCGTCCTGCTGGAGGCCTCCGTCAACTTCCTGCCCTCCGGCCTTGGCGAGGCCCTCGCCAAGGAACTGTGACGGCATTCCGCTCAGCGCTCAGGGCCTGACCGAGACACTCAGGGCCTGACCCAGACGCTCAGGGCTTGACCGAGACGTAGTACCGGCGGGCGCCGTCGGCCAGCGGCAGCGGGTCGGTGTAGATGGCCGAGCGGATGTCCACCAGCTGGGCGGCGTGGACCTGTTGGCCGATGCTGTCGCGGCTGTTCATGATCACTTCGGTGATTCGTTCCACCAGCGCGTCGGGCACGTCGGCCCGGGTGACCATCAGGTTGGCCACCGCCAGGGTGGAGACCGGGGTGTCCGGCAGGCTGCCCGGATAGGCCGAGGTCGGGATGGTCGAGGTGCGGTAGATCTGGATGTCGTCCGTGCCCCCGTCCTGCTTCTGCGCGAGCGCGTCCATCTGGGCGGCCAGGCCGCCCAGCGGCACCAGGCGGACGTGGTCCCGCCGCATCAGGTCGGTGACGCCGCCGGTCGGCAGACCGCCGGACCAGAAGAACGCGTCGATCCGGTGCTGCTCCAGCGCGGCGGGCGCGTCCTCGATACCGAGCGGCACGGAGGTCAGGTCGCGTCCCGGCGTGAGTCCGGATACCGCGAGGATCCGGCGGGCGATCAACTCGACGCCGCTGTCCGCCTGACCGGTCCCGACCCGGTGACCGCGCAGGTCGGCCACCCGGTGGATCGGCGAGTCTGTCGGGACGACCAACTGCACGTAGTCGTCGTAGAGTTCGCCCAGCGCGCGCAGCTGCGACTTGCCGGGGCCCGAGTAGTTCGACACCGCGTCGGCCGTGGCGATGCCGAAGTCGTCCTGGCCGGAGATGATCCGGGAGAGGTTCTCCGGCCCGCCCGCGGTCGGGTCCAGCTTCAGGTCGACACCGGGCAGTTCCTTGTGGACGGCGGAGTCGAGCAGCGTGCCGTAGAGGGCGTAGACGCCGGACTGCGTACCCGTCGCCATCCGGTAGGTGCCGGTCGGATACCCGGGCCCTCCACTGGCCCCCAGCCACAGCCCGAGGCCGACCGCGCAGACGACCACCACGGCCAGCGGGAGGCGCAGTCGGCGCAGCAGGGTCAGGGACATGCCGGGATCCTGCCAGCCACGAGCCCCCGGGCCAAGGGCCTGTTCGCGCTTCGGACGCGTGCCGAGTGCGGACCGGACGCGCGCCGAACGCCGACCGAGCGCGGATCCCGCCCGGATCTGGCGGGTTTCCACTGCCCGTACCCTTGGGTGCGTGGGTACCGCAGAAGCTTCCGCTGACACTTCCAAGACGTACGACATCCGCACCTACGGATGCCAGATGAACGTCCACGACTCCGAGCGCCTCTCCGGTCTGCTGGAGGACGCCGGTTACGTCCGGGCCGCCGAGGGCGGCGACGCGGACGTGGTCGTGTTCAACACCTGTGCCGTGCGCGAGAACGCGGACAACCGCCTCTACGGCAACCTGGGCCGGCTCGCCTCGGTGAAGTCCGGGCGTCCGGGCATGCAGATCGCCGTCGGCGGTTGCCTGGCGCAGAAGGACCGGGAGACCATCGTCAAGAAGGCGCCCTGGGTCGACGTCGTCTTCGGTACCCACAACATCGGCCACCTCCCCGCGCTGCTGGAGCGCGCGCGGGTCCAGGAGGAGGCCCAGGTCGAGATCCTGGAGTCGCTGGAGGTCTTCCCCTCCACGCTGCCCACCCGACGCGAGTCCGCCTACGCCGCGTGGGTCTCGATCTCGGTCGGCTGCAACAACACCTGCACCTTCTGCATCGTCCCGGCCCTGCGCGGCAAGGAGAAGGACCGCCGCAGCGGCGAGATCCTGGGCGAGGTCGAGGCGCTGGTGAACGAGGGCGTCGTCGAGGTCACCCTGCTCGGCCAGAACGTGAACGCCTACGGCTCCGATATCGGCGACCGCCAGGCCTTCGGCAAGCTGCTGCGCGCCTGCGGCGAGATCGAGGGCCTGGAGCGGGTCCGTTTCACCTCCCCGCACCCGAAGGACTTCACCGACGACGTCATCGCCGCCATGGCCGAGACGCCGAACGTGATGCACCAGCTGCACATGCCGCTGCAGTCCGGGTCCGACGACGTGCTGCGCGCGATGCGCCGCTCGTACCGGCAGGAGCGCTACCTCGGCATCATCGAGCGGGTGCGGGCCGCCATGCCGGACGCGGCGATCACCACCGACATCATCGTCGGCTTCCCCGGCGAGACCGAGGAGGACTTCGAGCAGACGCTGGAGGTCGTCCGCCAGGCCCGCTTCGCGCAGGCCTTCACCTTCCAGTACTCCAAGCGCCCGGGGACTCCGGCGGCGGAGATGGAGAACCAGGTTCCCAAGGCCGTCGTCCAGGCCCGCTACGAGCGGCTGGTCGAGCTGCAGGAGCAGATCTCCTGGGAGGAGAACAAGAAGCAGGTCGGCCGGACGCTGGAGGTCCTGGTCGCCGAGGGCGAGGGCCGCAAGGACGGGGCCACCGCGCGCCTGTCCGGGCGTGCGCCCGACAACCGGCTGGTGCACTTCGTCCCGAGCTTGCGAGGGACCAACGACCAGCACAGCACGCGTCCCGAGGAGCCGGTCCGTCCCGGCACTGTGCTGTCCGACGCCGGGCTCGCTGTGCGACCCGGCGACGTCGTCACCGTCGAGATCACCTACGCCGCGCCCCACCACCTGTTGGCCGAGGGTCCGGCCCTCGCCGTCCGCCGCACCCGCGCCGGTGACGCGTGGGAGCGCCGCCAGGCGGCTCCCGCGGAGGCGGCGAAGCCCGTCGGCGTGATGCTGGGCCTCCCGACGATCGGCGCTCCCGCGCCGCTCCCGGTGGCGGAGGCCAAGGGCTGCGCCTGCTGACCGCCCGCTGAGAGGGGCGGGGCACCACCTGAGCCCCGTGCCCCTGAGCAGCTGCCTGGTTCCTCGCCTGCAGATACCCGCAGATCCCCGCCCCCGGCCTGTGCAACTTCTGCGGGTAGGGTCTTGAGGCATGTTGGTTGCCGCTGCCGTCTGCCCCTGCCCGCCGTTGCTCGTGCCTGAGGTCGCTGTGGGGGCCGCGCCGGAGCTGGACGGCCTGCGGGCCGCCTGCGACGAGGCACTGACCGCGCTGCTCGCGGCAGCGCCGTCGCGGATCTGGGTGGTGGGGCCGGGCGCCGAGCACCGAATGTTCGATCACGGTGGAGTCGGCGGCTTCCGGAGCTTCGGTGTGGACGTCACGATGGGCCTGGGCGAGGGCGAGGCGTCCGAGACGCTCCCGGCGTCGCTCGCCGTGGGTGCCTGGCTGCTGGAACGGGCCGGTTGGGACGGTCCCGCCTTCGGGCTCGCCGTCCCCGACTATCTGGAGCAGACGCTCTGCCGCGAGAACGGCCTGGAGCTGGCCCGTTCCGCCGAACGGGTGGGTGTGCTGGTCCTGGGCGAAGGCAGTGCCCGCCGGACCCTCAAGGCCCCCGGCTACCTGGACGAGCGGGCCGAGCCCTTCGACAAGGCCGTCGCCGCGGGGCTGGCCGAGGGCGAACTGCCGTCGCTCGACTCCGAGCTGGCCTTCGAGCTGATGGTGTCCGGGCGTGCGCCCTGGCAGGTGCTGAGCGGTGCGGCGGAGGGCTCTGCCATCTCCGCCGCCCGACTGCTCTTCGACGACGCGCCGTACGGCGTCGGCTACTTCGTCGCTTCCTGGGTCTGAGGTCGCCTCCCGCGTCTCAGTTGATCAGGGCTTCTCTCCGGTGATCAGGGGTTGGTCCCCCCGGTCTCGCCAGTCTCGCTGGTCTGGCCGGCTGAGCCGGTGTCGCCGGGCCGGCCCGTCTGTCCGGGTTCGGCGGGCTTCTCCGTGGCCTCCCCCGGGATGGTGTCCTTCGCGCCGCCGAACTTGTTGACGGCGTCCTTGGCCTTGTCCCTGCCCTGGTGGATCTGGGAGTGGTACTTGCCCTTGGTTGCCTTGTCGGCCATGTCGCCGACCTTGTCGAGGCCTGCACCGATCTGCGACTTGTGGCTGCCCGCGTACTCAGTGGCCTTCTTGGAGGCCTGGTCCAGCGCGCCCTTCAGGGAATCCGTGAGGCCCATGACCGCTCCGTTTCGTGTGCCGGGCCGCCTGACCCGGGTCGCCAAATCGGGCATACAGCCCATCCATGTCCATATGGTATTTCCGGTGCGGGGATTTGCCAGACTAGGGGGGTGACCAGTCCTTCGTCCCCTTCTCCTGTCGCGGCTCCGCGCGTCATCGCGGTCGTCGGTGCGACGGCCGTCGGAAAGTCCGACCTCGGCGTCGCCCTCGCCCACAAGCTGGGCGGCGAGGTGGTGAACACCGACTCCATGCAGCTCTACCGGGGCATGGACATCGGCACCGCGAAGCTCACCATGGCCGAGCGCGAGGGCGTGCCGCACCACCTGCTGGACATCTGGGACGTCACCGAGGCCGCGAGCGTCGCCGAGTACCAGCGGCTCGCCCGCGCCTCCATCGACGAGCTGCTCGCCCAGGGCCGCACGCCCGTCCTGGTCGGCGGCTCCGGCCTGTACGTGCGCGCCGCCATCGACGAACTCGACTTCCCGGGCACCGACCCGGAGGTCCGCGCCCGCCTGGAGGCGGAGCTTACGACGGAGGGTCCGGGCGTGTTGCACGCCCGCCTCGCCGCCGTCGACCCGGAGGCCGCGCGGGTGATCCTGCCGAGCAACGGCCGCCGGATCGTCCGGGCCCTGGAGGTCGTCGAGATCACCGGTCTGCCCTTCACTGCCAATCTGCCCGGCCACGAGTCCGTCTACGACGCCGTGCAGATCGGCGTCCGGCTGCCGCGCCCCGAGTTGGACGAGCGGATCGCGCTCCGGGTCGACCGGATGTGGCAGGACGGGCTGTTGGACGAGGTCGGGACGCTGGCCCGGCAGGGCCTCCGGGACGGCCGCACTGCCTCGCGCGCGCTCGGCTACCAGCAGGCGTTGGCCCAGATCGACGGCGAGTACGGGGAGGCCGCGGCCCGTGCGGAGACGGTCCGGGCGACCCGGCGCTTCGCACGGCGTCAGGAGTCGTGGTTCCGACGGGATCCACGCGTGAACTGGCTCGACCGCGACACCGCCGCGCCGCTGGACGACCTCCTGGAACAGGCACTCGCGCTGCTCTGAGGGTGGTTGCCGAATGGCCCCCGAACGGGTGTTGAACGGTTGCCGAACGACGACGCCGGAAGGTGGCGTCGGACCTCGGTGGGAGCCGTGCGCCGGGTGTGTGCGGCGCGTGCGCCGGGTGGTGCGCGGGCGTTGTCGAGTGACCGGAGCGGCGCTTTTCAGGCGGTTTTCGCACGTCTGTAGCCATGTCCGAGACACCCGGTCACGACCTGATCACGTCATGGCCACGGATCACCGCGAAGGCCCTTGCCGGGCGTCGCCGCAGGCGGTCGTCGTGCCATCATCGAGCATCGAGAGCATCGGTGGTCCGGTGGAGCGCAACTCCCCGGCGACAAGCGCAGGGGAGGCCGCGTGTCCATGGATACCGGCCCCGACACGCACCGACTCCCCGACGATCCCTTCGAGCCCGAGGATCACGACGCGGTGTCCGCAGGTGAGTTTTCCGCACGGGAACTGACGCCTCTTCCGTTCCTGCCCGAGCAGGACGAGGAGGCGCTGCACCGTCGCGAGCTGCGCCCGGCGGGCCGGCTCCGGGTCTGGCAGATCTTCCCGATCGTGGCGCTGGCGATACTGGGCTCACTGATGTTCGCCTTCCCGCTCGCCTTCGAGGGCGGCGGTGGTACGGGCGACTCCGGCGGCAGCCTGGTCGGCATGCTCGGTCTGCTGCTGACCGCGGCGTCCGCGGGGTGGGGCGCGATGGCCGCGCGTCGCGCGGGCTACAGCTGGCCGGGCCTCCCGCGCCAGGGCTCCGGCCGCAAGGCGGGCTGGCGCCCGTTGCTCGCCTACACGGCCACCGCGCTCGTCCTCCTGGCACTGGGCCTCTGGCGCGTGGCGCACCTGCACGGGTAGGCACCAAGGCCGGCGGGTAGTGCAACGTCTCGCCTGCGGTGCTGGATCTTCAGGCCCGTACCATGGATGCCGTGAACGACACGGTGAAGGGCATCCGCTTTCTCAAGGGCCACGGGACCGAGAACGACTTCGTCATCCTCCCCGACCCCGACGGCCTGCTTGCGCTCACTGCCCCGCAGGTGGCGCGGTTGTGCGATCGGCGGGCGGGGATCGGCGCGGACGGCGTGCTGCGCGTCGTGCGGTCCGCCGCGCACCCCGAGGCGGAGCGCTACGCCGCTGACGCCGAGTGGTTCATGGACTACCGGAACTCCGACGGCAGCATCGCCGAGATGTGCGGGAACGGCGTCCGCGTCTTCGCGCGCTACCTCGTGCTGGCCGGGCTCTGCGCGCAGGGGGACCTCGCCGTGGCGACCCGTGGCGGGATCAAGCGGGTGCACGTCGCCGAGAGCGGGGACGTCACCGTGCGGATGGGCAAGGCCGCACTGCCCGGGCCGGAGACGGGGATCGAGGTGGCCGTCGGCACGCACCGCTGGCCCGCGCGGAACGTGAACATGGGCAACCCGCACGCGGTCGCCTTCGTCGAGGACCTCGCCGACGCGGGCAGCCTCTACGACGCACCCGAGGTGACCCCGGCCGCCGCCTATCCCGAGGGCGTGAACGTCGAGTTCGTCGTGGACCGCGCGCCGCGCCACGTCGCGCTGCGGGTGCACGAGCGCGGGTCGAGGGAGACCCGCTCCTGCGGGACGGGCGCGTGCGCCGTCATGGTCGCCACCGCGCGGCGCGACGGCGTCGACCCGGCGGTGACCGGTGAGCCGGTCACGTACACCGTGGACGTGCCGGGCGGACGCCTGGTGATCACCGAGCGGCCCGACGGCGAGGTCGAGATGACCGGCCCAGCCGTCGTCCTCGCGGAGGGCGAGCTCGACGCCTCCTGGCTCGACGCGTAGGGCGGTCTGGTCCGGCGGCTGTCGGTTGCTTCACGTGCCGAAAAATCGAAACTTTTATGCATGCCCCGTGGGAATCGGTTCAAATCCCCCGAACGGGTGATCAAGGTGACGTTGGGAACACGAGGCGTCGCGGTGTGTGTTGCACTCGCTAGCATGGACCATCGGAGCTGCGGCCTGCTCCGGTGATCGCTGCCGGAGGTGCGCATGAATGCCGGTGATCTCCACGCCGTACCTGGCGTCCCGTTGGAGGGGCGCAGAACCGTCTCTGCAGATCGGGCTCCTGGTCATCCCGCCGATCGCCCGGGCGAGAGTCCGGACGGGCTTTCGGACGGCCTTCCGGGCGATGGCGTGCCCGACCCTGTCGCCGTCCGCCCCGGGGATCGGTCCCCGGACCGGCCCGCGGATCGCCCGTTCGGGCGTGCGCTGCCCGGGTTCCGCAGGACGGGGCTGGGGCGGGCGGGGATAGCGGCGCTGCTTGCGGGCGGACGCTCGCAACTCGCCGACGCCCTGGAGCCGGTGGTGCGTGCCATGCGGCTGCAGCAGCCGCATGGCGGGGTGGACGTCGCCCTGCTGGGCCGCGCCTACCAGGTCGCCGAGGCGTCCCACCGCGGGCAGACCCGCAAGAGCGGCGAGCCCTACATCACCCACCCGCTCGCCGTTGCCATGATCCTGGCCCAACTCGGCGCGGAGACCACGACGTTGGTCGCTGCCCTGCTCCACGACACCGTCGAGGACACGGCCATGACGCTGGATCAGGTGCGCGAGGGCTTCGGCGACGAGGTGGCCTATCTCGTCGACGGCGTCACGAAGTTGGAGAAGGTCGACTTCGGCGCTGCGGCCGAGGCCGAGACCTTCCGCAAGATGCTGGTGGCCACCGGACAGGACGTCCGGGTGATGGTCATCAAGCTGGCGGACCGGTTGCACAACATGCGGACCATCCGTCATATGAAGCCGGCCAGCCAGATCCGGATCGCCAAGGTCACCCGCGACGTGCTGATCCCGCTCGCCGAGCGGCTCGGTATCCAGGTGGTGAAGTCGGAGCTGGAGGACATCGTCTTCGCCACGCTCCACCCCGAGGAGTACAGCGCCACCAAGGCGCTGCTCCGGGCACACGTCAACGAGCTCGCCGCCGCCGCGGGAGAGCAGGCGTCCGCGTCGGCGGGGGATCCGCTGGAGGCGTTCGCTGCGCAACTGCGGCGCCAACTGCGCGAGGCCAGGGTTCCGGCGCAGGTCAGCGTCCGGCAGCGGCACTGCGTCTCGGTCCAGCGCGCCCGGCTGCGCCGCAGTGAGCTCGGCCTGACCGACTTCGCCCGGCTGCTGGTCGTCGTCGAGGAGAACGCCGACTGCTACGCGGTCCTGGGCGAGCTGCACACCTGCTGGACGCCGCTGGCCGGGGAGTTCAAGGACTTCATCGCCGCGCCCAAGTTCAACCTCTACCAGTCGCTGCACACCTCGGTGACCACCGAACAGGGCGAGGTGGTCGAGGTGTTGGTGCGCACCGGGCAGATGCACCGGATCGCCGAGTTCGGCGTCGTCGCCCTCGGTGCCCCGGGAGCAGCCACCGCGCTCGGCCCGGAGGCGGCCGAGACTGCCCAGTCCGCCCAGTCCGCCCAGTCCGCCCAGTCGGTCGGCGAGGCCGATGACGCGGAGGGACGCGATCCGCTGGACCACACCGACCCGGCCCGCCCCGGCTGGCTCTCGCGGCTGCTCGAGTGGCAGCGCGAGACGCCCGACCCGGACACCTTCTGGTCTCAGCTCACCGCCGACCTCGCGGGCGACGGCGAGATCACCGTCCTGGTCGAGAACTCCCGGGAGCACGCCCCCGCCGAGCGGGTGCAGCTCCCGGTGGGCGGGACCGGCGTCGACGCGGCCTACGCGGCGGGCGAGGAGCGCGGACACCGATGTCTCGGTGCGCGGGTCAACGGACGGCTCGCCGCGCTCTCCACGCCGCTGCAGGACGGCGACGTGGTCGACCTGCTCACCGAGCCTCCCGGCGAGCCGCCCGCTGGTCCCGCGCCGGAGTGGCTCCCGCACGCCCGTACGCCGGGCGCCCGGATCGCCATCGAGCGCTGGCTGGCGGAGCACCCCGGGCAGGAGGAGTCCGCGCGGCTGCACGCGGGCCCGCTGGTCGGGCCGCCGCGCGGCCGTCAACTGCTCGGCGGCGGCCCCGTCGACACCGAACGGGCGGTCGTCAGCGCCCCCACGCTGCCGGACGCGACGGTCCGCCTGGCCCGCTGCTGCACCCCGCTCCCGCCGGACGAGTTGCTGGCCTTCGCCATCCGCGGCGGGGCCCTGGCGGTGCACCGCGGCGACTGCCCGACTGGCCTCGCCATGCGTGCGGCCGGACGCGCCCCCGTCGAGGCCAGCTGGCTGGAGAGTTTGACGCCGACGGGCTACCGGGTCACCGTCCAGGCCGACTCCCTCGGCCGGCCACGGCTGCTGGCCGACCTGACCGCCGCCATGTCCGGGATCGGCGTCGACATCATCTCGGCTGAGGTCGAACCGCCGCAGGAGCTGCGGGTGCGCCACACCTACACGGTCGAGCTGCCCGATCCCGAGGCACTGCCGGAGCTGATGCGGGTCATGTTGCGGGTGCCGGGCGTCTACGACGTCTACCGGGCCGTACCGGCCAACCGGGGCGCGGACAGGTCCGACGCCGGATCCGCGGGCAGGTCTGCGGGCGGGGCGACCGGCACGTCTACGGGCGGGGCCGCGGCAGGGCCCAATGGTGGGCCTGCCGGTGAGGGGACGCACGGGGGAAATGATGGTGACCCCGGGGGCGAGGGCGTGCGACCATCAAGGGGAATGCGTGGCAGACCTGCCGCGTTGTCTCCTGCGGGGGATTCCGCACAGCCCCGACGGCGTGCCGGCCACCGGCATTCCGAGCCCGAGCTGTCGCGGGAGTAGGGCCCCGACCGACTGGCTTAAGGATCCAATGACCTCCACCTTCGAATCCCGCGACGCCGATGCCGACACGAAGCACGGCCGCGGCGCCCGCCGCCCGGCCGACCTGCGCGCAGAGGCCCTGATGGACGAGGACCTCGCGGGAATCGACGGGATTCCCGGGCGGCTCTACACCAACCAGTACGACGGCGACCAGTTCGACCGCTCCGAGCGAGCCGCGCTGCGTCGTGTCTCCGGCCTCTCCACCGAGCTCGAGGACGTCACCGAGGTCGAGTACCGCCAGCTGCGTCTGGAGCGCGTGGTGCTCGTCGGCGTCTGGACGGACGGCACGGCGGAGGAGGCGGAGAACTCCCTCGCGGAGCTCGCCGCCCTCGCCGAGACCGCCGGCTCCGTCGTCCTCGACGGCGTGATCCAGCGCCGCGACAAGCCGGACCCCGCCACCTACATCGGTTCCGGCAAGGCCAACGAGCTGCGCGACATCGTGCTCTCCACCGGCGCGGACACGGTGGTCTGCGACGGTGAGCTCAGTCCCGGCCAGCTGATCCACCTCGAGGACGTCGTCAAGGTCAAGGTGGTGGACCGGACCGCGCTGATCCTGGACATCTTCGCCCAGCACGCCAAGTCCCGAGAGGGCAAGGCCCAGGTCGCGCTCGCGCAGATGCAGTACATGCTGCCGCGCCTGCGTGGTTGGGGGCAGTCGCTCTCCCGGCAGATGGGTGGTGGTGGCTCCGGCTCCTCCGGTGGCGGTATGGCCACCCGTGGTCCCGGTGAGACCAAGATCGAGACGGACCGGCGCCGGATCCGCGAGAAGATGGCGAAGCTGCGCCGCGAGATCGCGGAGATGAAGACCGCCCGCGACACCAAGCGCCAGGAGCGCCGTCGCAACCACGTCCCGTCCGTGGCGATCGCCGGCTACACCAACGCCGGCAAGTCGTCGCTGCTCAACCGGCTCACCGGCGCCGGTGTCCTGGTGGAGAACTCCCTGTTCGCCACCCTGGACCCGACGGTCCGCCGCGCGGAGACGCCCGGCGGTCGGCTCTACACCCTGGCCGACACCGTCGGCTTCGTCCGCCACCTGCCGCACCACCTGGTCGAGGCGTTCCGCTCCACGATGGAGGAGGTCGGCGAGTCCGACCTGATCCTGCACGTGGTCGACGGCTCGCACCCGGAGCCGGAGGCGCAGCTGGCCGCGGTCCGCGAGGTCATCGTCGAGGTCGACGCGCAGAACGTGCCCGAGATCGTCGTGATCAACAAGGCGGACGCCGCCGACCCGCTGGTCCTGGCCCGCTTGCTGCGGCGCGAGCCGCACGCGATCGCGGTCTCCGCGCGTACGGGGCACGGGATCGACGAGCTGCTGCAGCTGATCGAGTCCGAGCTGCCGCGCCCGTCGATCGAGATCACGGCGCTGGTCCCGTACACGCGCGGCGACCTCGTCGCGCGCGTCCACCGCGACGGCGAGGTCCTGAGCGAGGACCACATCGGCGAGGGCACCCTGCTGAAGGCCAGGGTCCTGGCCGATCTCGCAGCGGAGCTGGAGCGCTTCGCGGTGGTGGCACAGAGCTGACCGCTCGCGCGGGCTGATCTCGTGTGCTGCCGCCGGTAGTTGCACTTTCTAGGGGCGCGGGAACTGCGCGAGCAACCACCCTGTCCGGATGGCGCTGCTCGATCGGCGACTCACCACCTCGGGTGGCTTGTCGCGCAGTTCCCCGCGCCCCTCCCGTGGTGCAACTACCGCTCCCCGCGTATGTGCGGGGTTTGTGCTCGACCGTTTCTCTTCCTGGTGCTGGGTCGTTAGCCCAACGGGACGTCACCCGAAGGGGGTGCGCGCCGCCGCTGTGAGGCCTGCTCGTTCGGGTGGTTGTCCCGGACGGTGTGGGAGCCCGCCGCCGCGCGTCGCCCCGACCGCCAGGAGGTAGTCAGGCCATGTCCACCACGGCGCTGCCCACGAGCACCAGCGCGACCGCGATCCTCGGACGGCAGGCGGCACGCGAATCCGCCGCGCGAACCTACGCGCGCTCACTTCCGATCGTCCCGGTGCGGGCCAGAGGGATGACCGTCGAGGGCGCGGACGGGCGGCGCTACCTCGACTGCCTCGCCGGCGCCGGCACGCTCGCACTCGGGCACAACCACCCGGTCGTGCTGGAGGCCATCCGCTCCGTGCTGGACTCGGAGGCGCCGCTGCACGTGCTGGACATGGCCACGCCGGTCAAGGACGAGTTCACCACCGCCCTCTTCGAGACCCTTCCGCCCGCCTTCGCGCGGGGCGCGCGGATCCAGTTCTGCGGCCCGGCCGGTACCGACGCCGTCGAGGCCGCGCTCAAGCTGGTGCGGCTGGCGACCGGGCGGGACGGGTTGCTGGCGTTCACCGGCGGGTACCACGGGCAGACCGCGGGTGCCTTGGCCGCGAGCGGCGACACGGCCGTTCGCGCTGCCCTTGAGGGGGGTGGCGCAACGGTCACCCGGCTTCCCTACCCGTACGCGTACCGCTGCCCGTTCGGCGTCGGAGGCGTGGCGGGCGCGCGGCTGGGGACGCGGTGGACCCGGTCCCTGCTGGAGGACCCGAAGGCCGGGGTGGACCGTCCCGCCGGGATGCTGGTCGAGGTCGTCCAGGGCGAGGGCGGGGTCATCGCCGCGCCGGACGAGTGGCTGGTCGAGCAGCGGGAGTTGACCGCACGTCACGGCATCCCGCTGATCGTCGACGAGGTCCAGACCGGGGTCGGGCGCACCGGGACCTTCTGGGGCGTCGAACACTCCGGGATCGAGCCGGACGTCATGGTCGTCTCCAAGGCGATCGGGGGCAGCCTGCCGCTGGCCGCGATCGTGTACCGGTCGGAGCTGGACGTCTGGGCGCCCGGCGCGCATGCCGGAACGTTCCGCGGCAACCAACTCGCCATGGCCGCAGGCGCGGCCACGCTGCGCTTCGTCAGCGAGCAGGGTCTCTCGCAGCGCGCCGCCGAGCTCGGCACCCGGATGCTGGCCCGGCTGCGCGGCCTCCAGCGCGAACTGCCCGCCATCGGCGACGTCCGGGGACGTGGGCTGATGCTCGGCGTCGAGCTGGTCGACCGCACCGGCACACCGGACGAGCTCGGGGCCCACCCGGCCGCACCTGAACTCGCCTCCGCCGTACGGGCGGAGGCGCTGCGTAGGGGCCTGATCGTGGAGCTCGGCGGCCGGTACGGCTCGGTGGTCCGGCTGCTGCCACCGCTGACCATGACGGACGAACAGGCGGAGGCGGTGATGGAGCGGCTGGCGGAGTCGATCGCAGCGGCCGCGCGTGATGCCGGCGTGCTGTCCGGCGCGCCCGCCATGCCGGACCGGCACCGTCAACTGGTCCCCGCCGCCCGCTCCGGAGGGGCGGCGTGACCATGACCGAGGGAGTGCCTCCGCCTGCCGGATCGGACTCTGCCGGTCCCGCGTCCGGGCCTGGACCCGGTCCCGCGTCCGGGCCTGGACCCGGTCCCGCGTCCGGGCCTGGACCCGGTCCCGCGTCCGGGCCTGGACCCGGAACTTCCGTCACCGCTCTCGCCGGTGGCGTCGCCGGGCCGGAGGCGCTGGCGCCGATGCTGGCCGTGGCGCTCGGCGCGCTGCGCGAGGGCGCCGTCGCGCGCGGCGGCCCGCTGCCCGGCGGGGGGCCGGAAGGGGTGGCCGCATCGTTGCGCGAGCTCCTCGCCTCCGGTTCGCTGCTTCCGGACGAGGGAGACCCGGACGCGCTCGCCCTGCTGACCCGCGCCCTCGCCGCCACGGCGGCCGACCCCGCCGACCCGGCCTGCGCCGCCCACCTGCACGTTCCGCCGCTCGCCCTCGCCGCCGTGGCCGACCTGGCCGTGGCCGCGCTGAATCCTTCCCTCGACTCCTGGGACCAGGCTCCCGGCGGGA
Source organism: Streptacidiphilus sp. BW17 (assembly GCF_041262485.1). Classification (NCBI taxonomy): domain Bacteria; kingdom Bacillati; phylum Actinomycetota; class Actinomycetes; order Kitasatosporales; family Streptomycetaceae; genus Streptacidiphilus; species Streptacidiphilus sp. BW17. Next base: position 63,839 of record NZ_JBGCCR010000029.1, read on the forward strand.
CTGAGATCGAGACCGCGGTGCTCGGCGCCCTCGCGGAGCTGGTCGGCTTCGAGCACGCGGGGGAGCCCGGCGGAGCCACGGGCGTCTTCACCACCGGCGGTACCGAGTCCAACCTGATGGCGCTGCTGCTCGCCCGGGACCACGTCCTGGCACGGGAGTTCGGCGTTGCCGACGGCGCGGGGATCCCGGCGGAGGCGGCCTCCCGGCTGCGCGTCCTCTGCTCCGCCGCCGCGCACTTCTCCGTCGCCCGGGCCGCCTCGGTGCTGGGGCTCGGAGCCCAGGCGGTGGTCCCGGTGGAGACCGCCGACGACGGATCGCTCGATCCCCGGCTGCTGGACTGGGCGCTCGCCGATGCGCGCACCGCAGGCCAGGTGCCGTGCTGTGTCGTCGCCACCGCCGGGACGACCGACCGCGGGGCGATCGACCCGCTGCGCGCGGTGGCCGCGGTAACGGGCCGTCACGGCGTGCCGCTGCACGTCGACGCCGCCTACGGGGGTGGCGCGCTCTTCTCGCGGAGGCTTGCGCCGCTGCTGGACGGGTTGGCACTGGCCGACACCGTCGGGCTCGACCTGCACAAGTTGGGCTGGCAGCCGGTGGCGGCGGGGGTGCTGCTTGCCCGTCGTTCCGACCTGCTGACGCCGCTGGAGCAGCGCGTCGCCTACCTCAACCCGGCCGACGACGAGGAGGCCGGGTACACGTCCCTGCTAGGCCGTTCGCTGCGGACGACCCGTCGGCCCGACGCGTTCAAAGTGGCCGTCACCCTGCGGACGCTGGGACGCTCCGGGCTCGGCGCACTGGTCGACCGCTGCCATGCGCTGGCCCGCCACGCCTCCGCCACCATCGCCGCGCACCCGCGGCTGGAACTGCTCGCGGAGCCGAGGCTGACCACCGTGCTCTTCCGCTACCTGCCCGAGCGCGAGCTCGACGCGGACGACGTGGACGCCGTCAACGCGGAGTTGCGACGTCGTCTGTTGGCCGAGGGCCGGGCGGTCGTCGGGCGCACCGAACTGCTCGGGCCGGGCGGCTCTGCCGCCCCGAAGGTTCTGCTCAAACTCACCCTGTTGAACCCGCACACCACCGAGGCGGATCTGGACCGCCTGATCGCTCATGTCGTCGCGGCGGGGGCGTCGACGGAGCGAGCCCGGCCCGATGCTGATCCCCGTCACTCCCAGGAGAACCCCGCGTGACCACCGTCCCCGCGCAGCAGCAAGCCGTCTCACCTGCCAGTTCTCCTGCGCAGACGGAGGATCCGCTGCTGCATCCGGCCCCGGCCGTCGTCGCCGACGCCGCAGCCGTCGAGAACCTGCTGCGCTGCTGGGCCCGGGAGACCGGCGTGGCCGTGCCCGCCGCTCCCGAGGTGCTCGAACTCGCCCTGGTCGACGGCCTGGTGCTGGATGCTCCGGTCCGCTACCGCTCCGCGTCCGGCTGGCACCGGTTCGGTCCGGTCCAGCTGCGTCCCGCCTCGGGCGAGGCGGCGGGGCGACCTGCGGGGCGACCGGCGGACGCGGTCACCGTCGCGGCCCTGCTCGCCCGGACCGCCGCTGCGGACGCGGACGCGGACGTCGGCGGCAGTGGGGGCGCCGCGTCCGCGGCGGATGCGGCGGTCCAGGTAGCCGATCTGGCCGGGCGGGTGGCGGACTCGGTCCGCCGTGTCGCCGGGTTCGTGGCAGCGCGCCGGGCCGCTGCGGAGCCCGGGACGGCGGCGACGCCGTTCCTCCGCTCCGAGCAGGCGCTGCTGTTGGGGCACCCGTTCCACCCGACGCCGAAGAGCCGCGAGGGCGTGGGCGACGCGGAGGGCGTCGCGTACGCGCCGGAGCTACGCGGCGCACTGCGGCTGCACTGGTTCGCCGTGGCACGGGAGTTGGTGGCCGCCGCCGAGGGCACCGCGCCGTCGGGCTGCGGCGACGCGCGGTTCGGCGTGGACGGCATCGGCCGGATCATGTCCGGGCTGCGCGGCGCCGACGCGCCGCAGCACCCTGACGGGACCGTGCTGCTGCCCGTGCACCCCTGGCAGGCACGGGAACTGACGAACCGACCTGCGGTCCGTGCGCTGATCGACGCCGGACGCGTTCACGACCTGGGTGCGGCCGGTGGCCTGTGGCACCCCACCTCCTCGGTCCGCACGGTCTACCAGCCGGGCACGCCCTGGATGCTCAAGCTCTCGCTCGGGCTGCGGATCACCAACTCCTGCCGGGAGAACCTCCGTAAGGAACTGCTGCGCGGGGCCGAGGTGCACCGGCTGTTGGAGTCCGGTCTGTGCGCGGAGTGGCGGGCCGAGCACCCCGGCTTCGACATCGTCCGCGACCCGGCCTGGATCGGCGTCGACCTGCCCGGAGGGGCAAGTGGTTTCGACACCGTGCTGCGGCAGAACCCCTTCGGCGCGCGTGACCGGATGCACTGCCTTGCCGGTCTTGTCGCGGAGCGCCCCTGGACGGGCGGCGACGCGTCCCACCTGGCCGAGGTCGTCCACCGGCTGGCCGCGCGCAGCGGCCGGTCCGCCGCGACCGTCGCCGCCGAGTGGTTCCTGCGCTACCTCGACGCTGTGGCGCTGCCGTTGCTCTGGCTCGACGGCCGGGCCGGGATCGCCCTGGAGGCGCACCAGCAGAACAGCCTGGTCCTGCTGGACGAGGAGGGCTGGCCGGTCGGCGGCCGGTACCGTGACAACCAGGGCTACTACTTCCGCGACTCCCACGCCGCTGCCCTGGAGGCCCGCCTCCCGGGCATCGGCCGCGCCAGCGACACCTTCGTGCCGGACCAGGTGGCCGACGAGCGCTTCGCGTACTACCTGGGGATCAACCACCTCCTGGGTCTGGTCGGTGCGTTCGGCTCGCAGCAACTCGCCGACGAGCGGCTGCTGCTGGCCGCCCTCCGGCGCTTTCTGGCCGGTCCTGGCCGGGCGACCGGCTCCTCCCTGCCGGAGCGGCTCCTCGACGCCGGGACGCTGCGCTGCAAGGCCAACCTGCTCACCCGGCTGCACGGTATGGACGAGCTGGTCGGACCGGTGGAGACGCAGTCGGTGTACGTCGACTTCGCCAATCCCCTTGCTGCCGCATCGCAGGGGGGTGGCGCAACGCCACCGGAGCGCTCGCCGCTCGCCGTCGCGATGGCGGGGGTCGAGGCGTGAGCCGCCGTCACCTCCCGGACGGCCCGCAGGGACGGGCCACGCTCGCGCCGGGAGGTGGGCGCTCCGACGTGCCCGCGCAGTCCCGGCCGGTGCCCTCGCGCCCCCGCAGCGCGGCACGCCCCGCCGACCTGCTGGACGGCGTCGCCCGCTGGGGGACCATGTACACCGTCTTCGGCGAGTTCCGGCTGCAGCCCGTGCGGCTGCCGCGTGATCTGGACCTGTTGGTCGAGTGGATGAACGACCCCGTCGTCTCCGCCTTCTGGGAGCTGTGCGGCCCGGCCGGGATGACCGAGCACCATGTCCGCGCCCAACTCGACGGCGACGGCCGCAGCGTCCCCTGCCTCGGCCTGCTCGACGGCACGCCGATGAGCTACTGGGAGGTGTACCGGGCCGACCTCGACCCCCTGGCCCGGCACTACCCGGCGCGTCCGCACGACACCGGACTCCACGTCCTGATCGGGCCGGCAAAGGCCCGCGGCCGGGGTCTGGGCGGGACGCTGATCGGCGCCCTGACGCGCCGGGCCCTGCGTGAGCGCCAGGCAGCGCGCCGTGTGGTGGCCGAACCGGACGTCCGCAACCTTCCCTCCATCCGTGCCTTCCTCCGGGCCGGGTTCCGCTACGACTCGGAGCTCATCCTCCCGGAGAAGCACGCCGCCCTGATGCTCTACGAGCGGGGCTGACCCTCCTCGCTCCTACACCGGAAAGCACCGTGTCCTTGGAACCCTCGACGACGTCGGACCGTGCGTCCGACTTCCGCGCGCCGCACCTGGGCGTGCCGCCCCGCGCCCACGACCGCACCGTCCACCACCTCGATCTGCCCTACGACCTCGTCGGGGTGGGCCTCGGTCCGTTCAATCTCTCCCTGGCCGCACTCGCCGACGGCGTGGACGGCCTGCGGTGCCTCTTCCTCGACGCCAAACCGGAGTTCAGCTGGCACCCCGGCCTGCTGATCGACGGCGCCCGGATGCAGGTGCCGTTCCTGGCCGATCTGGTCTCGCTGGTGGACCCGACCAGCCCGTGGTCATTCCTCGCCTATCTGCGCGAGCAGCAGCGACTCTTCCCGTTCTACTTCTCCGAGCAGTGGCACCTGACCCGGCGTGAATACCAGGACTACTGCCGCTGGGCGGCGTCCTCGCTGCCCAACTGCCGCTTCGACAGCCCCGTCGAGGGCGTCCGCTGGGACGGGCACCGCAAGCTCTTCCACGTCGAGATCCCGGGCCAACCCCTGCTGCTGGCCCGCAATCTCGTGCTCGGCGTCGGCACCGAACCGGTGGTGCCGACAGCGTTCGCCGCCCTCCTGGACGAAGGCGGCCCCGTCCTCCACTCCGAGGACTACCTCGTCTCGCCTCACTCACCGGGAACGCTAGCGGACGCCACTGACAACTCCGGCAGCTCCGGAGACGCCGGCAGCTCCGGCAGTGTCGGGCAGCCGCGTTTCTCCGACATCACCGTCGTCGGCTCCGGCCAGTCCGGGGCCGAGGTCTTCCTCGACCTGCTCCGGCGGCGCGGCGGCAGTGCCGGACCACATCTGCGCTGGATCACCCGCAGCGCCGCCCTGGCCCCGATGGAGTACTCCAAGCTCGGCCTGGAGCACTTCACGCCCGACTACACCCGCTATTTCCACGGCCTGCCCGGGACCGTCCGCGACTCCCTCGTGCCAAGTCAGTGGCAGCTGTACAAGGCCGCGAGCGCCGAGACCCTGGCCGCCGTCCACGAGGCGCTCTACGACCGCACGACCGGCGGCGTCGCCGCGGACGTGGAGATCGTGCCCGGCACCGAGATCCGCTCGGCCCGGCGCGACCCCTGCGGCGGCCTGGAACTGCGCTGTGCCCACGCTCAGAGCGGGGCGGACTACACCCTGCGCACGGACGTGGCAGTACTGGCGACCGGCTACGCGGCCCGACGGCCCGCACTGCTCGACCCGCTGCTCGACCTGATCGACTGGGACGAACAGAACCGCTATCGCGTCGGCCTGGACTACCGCGTGGAGCTGCGACCGGACGTCACCGCGGGCCTGTACGTGCAGAACGCCGAACTGCACACCCACGGCGTCGGTACGCCCGATCTCGGCCTCGGCGCGCACCGGGCCGCCGTCATCCTCAACGCCGTCTGCGCCGACCGGTTGGGACACCCCGTCCACCGCCTGCCGGAGCGCACCGCGTGGTCCAGCTTCGGCCGCCCGAGCAGCGCCGATGACCTGACCGGCGTCGTGGACACAGCACCGGACCCCGACGCGAGGGAGTTGCCGGCCGAGCACCGCCACCACGAGACCGAAGGGCACCATCCCCTCCCCGCGCGAACCTGAAAGTCCTGAGAGCCCTGCAAGTCCCGAAACCCCGGTTCACCCCTCACACCCCCTGTTCGGACCGCTACGCTCCCGGCCATGGACGACCTCCACACGACGCCGGAAGCGCCGGAATCACCCGGAGCGCCGGAAATGCCGGACGCACCCCTCACCCTCGCCGCAGGCCAGGCCGCCTGCGTGCCGCTGGACCTGGCCGCCAACGCGGTGACCGCCGCCGACCTGGTCCGCCGCGCCGCCGATCGCGGCGCTGACCTGCTGCTCCTGCCCGAGCTCTTTCTCACCGGATACGAACTGCCGGGCATCGCCGCCGATCCGGCGCGTCACACCACCGGGGCAGACGACCCGCGTCTCGACCCCCTGCGGGAGGCCTGCGCCACCCACCGCACCGCTCTCGTCGTCGGCGCACCCACCCGTACCGACGAGGGCGCGCTGCACATCTCCGCGCTCGCTTTCGACCGTGACGGCAAGCTAGCAGCCACCTATGACAAGCAGCACGCGACTGCGGGCGAGCGGGCCGCGGGCTTCGCCCCGGGCGCGTCCGGCTGCACGCTGGTGCTGGACGGCTGGCGGCTCGGTCTCAGCGTCTGCTGGGACTCGTCCTTTCCGGAGCACGCCCGTGCCGCCGCCCTGGACGGTTGTCACGTCTACCTCAACGGCTCGATGTTCAGCGCCGGGTTCCTCGCGAAGTCGAACGGCTTCCTGCTCCCGGCCCGGGCGCTGGACAACACCGTCTATGTCGCCCTCTCCAACCACAGCGCGCCCAGCGGTCCTTATGCCGGCGGCGGCCACAGCGCGATCTGGGGTCCCCTCGGCGAACTGCTGGACGACGCGGGCGAGGCCGACCCCGGGCTCGCCGTCGCGGTCCTGGACCCGGCCGCGGTCCGTGCGGCGCGCGAGGAGGAACCCGTGCTGGTGGATCCGTCGCTGACCGCGCCCGTCCGGCCGAGGATTGTCAGTGGTGCCCTCTAGGCTTGGTGCGCCATGAGTGACGACACCCTCGAGCCCGACGCGGCCGACTCCAGCGACTCCCCAACGGCCGACCCCGCAACGGCCGAACCCGCATCGCCCGACCCCGCAGGGTCGGGCTCACCCGGGGGCGGGCCCTCGCGCGTGCGCGAGCTGCTGCACGCCGCCGTGGCGGCCGTCGGCGGCGTCGAGCGCGAGGGCCAGGTGGCGATGGCGGAGGCCGTCGCCGCCGCGGTCGAGAACAGTGAGCAGCTGCTCGTCCAGGCCGGCACGGGCACGGGCAAGTCACTTGCCTACCTGGTCCCCGCTCTGGGCCACGGGGACAAGGTCGTCGTCGCCACGGCCACCCTGGCGCTCCAGCGTCAGCTGGTCGAGCGCGACCTGCCGCGCACCGTGGACGCGTTGCACCCGCTGCTGCGCCGCCGCCCGCTCTTCGCCATGCTCAAGGGCCGCTCCAACTACCTCTGCCTGCACCGTGCCCACGAGGGCGCGCCCAGCGACGACGAGGACGGCCTCTTCGACCCGGCCGAGGCCCTGGGCGGTCCCAGCAGCAAGCTGGGCCAGGACATCATGCGGCTGCGCGACTGGGCCGACGAGACCGAGACGGGCGACCGTGACGACCTCTCGCCCGGCGTCTCCGACAAGGCGTGGGCGCAGCTGTCGGTCAGCTCAAGGGAGTGCCTGGGCGCCACCAAGTGCCCCTACGGCGGCGAGTGCTTCGCCGAGAAGGCGCGTGAACGCGCCAAGCTCGCCGACGTGGTGGTCACCAACCACGCCCTGCTGGCCATCGACTCGCTGGAGGGCGCGCCCGTCCTGCCCGAGCACGGCCTGCTGATCGTCGACGAGGCGCACGAGCTGGTCTCCCGGGTCACCGGCATCGCCACCGCCGAGCTCACCACCACGGCCGTGCACCGCGCGGTCAAGCGGGCGGCCAAGCTGGCCAACGAGAAGGCCGTGGACAAGCTCCAGGCCGCCGCCGAGAACTACCACGGCCTGATGGAGCTCGTCGACGGCGGCCGGGTCGAGGAGCTCCCGGAGAACCTCCACTACGCCGTCGCCGCGATCCGCGAGGCATGCCGCGAGGTGATCACCTCCCTCGGCGAGATCCGGGACAAGGGGCTCACCGACGAGGACGCGGTGCGCAAGCAGGCGATGGCCTCGCTGGAGAACATCCACGACACCACCGACCGCCTGCTCGAAGGCAGCGTCTACGACGTCATCTGGATCGACCGCAACGACCGCTTCCTGGCCGCCCCGGCGTCCCTGCGAGTGGCGCCGCTCAGCGTCTCCGGGCTGCTGCGGGAGAACCTCTACACCGAGCGCTCGGTCGTGCTCACCTCGGCCACGCTCAAGCTGGGTGGTGACTTCACCGGCGTGGCAGCCTCGTTGGGGCTCTCCAGCACGGGCCGGGACGATGTGGGCGAGACGCTCGACGCGTCCGACGCTGCGCCGGTCTGGCGTGGTCTGGACGTGGGCTCGCCGTTCGACTACCCGAAGCAGGGCATCCTCTACGTCGCTCGCCATCTGCCGCCGCCCGGCCGGGATCCGGAGCGTCCGGAGATGCTGGACGAGCTGGCCGAGCTGATCCAGGCGGCCGGTGGGCGGACGCTGGGTCTGTTCTCGTCGATGCGTGCCGCGCAGGCCGCGGCCGAGGCGCTGCGGGAGCGGGTGCCGGGGCAGATCCTGCTCCAGGGCGAGGACACGCTGGGCGAGTTGATCAAGAACTTCGCCGCGGACGCCGAGACCTGCCTCTTCGGCACGCTCTCGCTCTGGCAGGGCGTGGACGTGCCCGGTTCGGCGTGCCAACTGGTGGTGATGGACCGCATCCCGTTCCCGCGCCCCGACGACCCGCTGATGAGCGCCCGTCAGAAGGCCGTGGAGGAGCACGGCGGCAACGGCTTCATGGCCGTAGCGGCGACGCATGCGGCGCTGCTGATGGCCCAGGGCTCCGGTCGTCTGGTGCGCTCGGCGGAGGACCGCGGCGTGGTCGCGGTGCTGGACTCGCGTCTGGCGACGGCCCGTTACGGCGGATTCTTCCGCTCCTCGATGCCGGACTTCTGGTACACCACCGACCGCAATCAGGTGCGCCGTTCGCTGGTCGCCATCAACGCGTCCGCGGCACCGGTGCGGAAACGCTGAATTTGCCCACCAGTGATCTGGACACAGGTCGCTGAAAAAACGTCAGGGTGTCAGGAGCGGAAGGCTCCTGACACCCTGACGTGGTGTTCTTGCGAGGTGGGGTCAGAGGCGGCGGAGCACCGCGACGACCTTGCCGAGAATGGTGGCGCTGTCACCCGGAATGGGCTCGTACGCCGAGTTGTGCGGCATCAGCCAGATGTGGCCGTCCTCGCGCTTGAGGCGCTTCACCGTGGCCTCGCCGTCGATCATCGCGGCGACGATGTCGCCGTTCTCGGCGACGGGCTGACGGCGGACGGTGACCCAGTCGCCGTCGCAGATCGCGGCGTCGATCATCGAGTCGCCGCTGACCTTCAGCACGAAGAGCTCGCCGTCGCCGACGAGTTGACGCGGCAGCGGGAAGACGTCCTCGACCGACTGCTCGGCCAGGATGGGCCCACCGGCGGCGATCCGGCCGACCAGCGGGACGTAGGACGTGGCCGGGCGACCGCTGTTGGACTCGGGCGCGGGACGCGCCACCTCCATGCCGCGGACCTCGTAGGCGCGCGGCCGGTGCGGGTCGCGGCGGAGGAAGCCCTTGCGCTCCAGGGCCATCAACTGGTGAGCGACCGAGGAGGTGCTGGAGAGGCCGACGGCCTGACCGATCTCGCGCATGCTCGGCGGATAGCCCCGGCGCTGCACGGAATCCCTGATGACCTCGATGACCCGGCGTTGGCGTTCGGTCAGACCGGCCTCGTCGGTGCGCACACCGGGCGGTCGGCCGGCGAGCGAGCGGACCGGGCTACCTTCTGGAATATCCAAGGAGTGCCCCGTTGACTGCGTTACGGAAGGGGCGCCGGCCTGGTCCGGAACGAGCCCGGAAGCAAGCTTTCGCGAATCTTCCTGACTGGCGAACTGGGAGCGTTCCTGCACCGGGACGGTGCTGCTCTCGGCGATGGTCACGGCGGCCCCTCTCTGCTACCTGCGGACGTTCTCCCTTGAATAGGCCAACGGTAGGTCCTATCGAAAGGTTGCGCCAAACACACGTTCGAGTGAATTATTCCCGGAAACCCTGACTCGATCAAGGTTCCGGGTGTATTTCAACCCGTCCATGCGATCGCTTGTTCGAGTGGAATCCTCTCACGGATCACTGTCCATGCGCCTGCAATGTGGCCGAAAGCGCCCACCCGGACGGCTTTCCGACGGCGCGTCGGACGCCCCGCCGGACGCCCCATTGGACGCCTCGGCGGGTGTCCGCAGCCGTTCGGGTGAGCCCCGCGCCGAGCCTCTCCCGACTGACCTGCGCCGATCGCGAAGCGTGATCCGAAGGACACGACACGCGGTCCCGGATAGGCGCGCCACGCACCAGATCTAGTGGTTACATTGGTGCTCGCAGCCCACAAGTTGTGGTCCCGGCAACAGGCCCGTGGTCTCACCCACCCCTGCGGATCGCCTAGACTGACGGCTGCCTCGGAGCAAGAGCGACGCGCAGACACGACAAAACGGGAGGGGAGCGGGACATGTACTGCCCCTTCTGTCGACACGCGGACAGCCGAGTGGTGGACTCCCGCACCACCGACGACGGCAGCTCGATCCGCCGCAGGCGCCAGTGCCCCGCGTGCAACCGCCGGTTCACCACGGTGGAGACCGCCGCCTTGATGGTGGTGAAGCGCAGCGGGGTCACCGAGCCCTTCAGCCGCGACAAGGTGATCTCCGGAGTGCGGAAGGCCTGCCAGGGCCGACCGGTCACCGAGGACGCCCTCGCGCTGCTCGGCCAGCGCGTCGAGGAGGCCGTGCGCTCCACCGGGAGCGCCGAGCTGTCCGCCCATGACGTCGGCCTGGCCATACTGGGCCCGCTCAGGGAGCTGGACGTCGTGGCCTACCTGCGCTTCGCCTCGGTGTACCGGGCCTACGACTCTCTTGAGGACTTCGAAGCCGCGATCGCGGAACTCCGCGCCGACCGGCCCCCCGCGCCCACGCCCTGAGACCCCCGGCACCTTTCGAGGCGTGCGCGCGCACCTTCAGCACGACTTTCAGCAGCACGTTCAGCACCACATATGAACCAGTAGGCGACCCCGGGAAGCAGCGGGGCGCTCAGGGCGTTTGCCCAGGAGGAGGCGGCAATGACTGATACGACCAGCGGCTCCCGTACCGGCAAGGGCGGCACGGCCAAGGGTAAGGCCGGCGCCAAGGCGGGCGCGGGGCTGCGTATCGAGCGCATCTACACCACCCCGGGCGTCCATCCCTATGACGAGGTCACCTGGGAGCGTCGTGACGTCGTCATGACCAACTGGCGTGACGGCTCGATCAACTTCGAGCAGCGCGGCGTCGAGTTCCCCGACTTCTGGTCGGTCAACGCGGTCAACATCGTCACCAGCAAGTACTTCCGCGGTGCGCTCGGCACGCCGCAGCGCGAGTGGAGCCTCAAGCAGATCATCGACCGCGTGGTGAAGACCTACCGCGCCGCCGGTGAGAAGAACGGTTACTTCTCGTCCACCGTCGACGCCGAGGTGTTCGAGCACGAGCTGACCTACGCCCTCCTCCACCAGGTCTTCTCGTTCAACTCGCCGGTCTGGTTCAACGTCGGCACCTCCCAGCCCCAGCAGGTGAGCGCCTGCTTCATCCTGGCCGTCGACGACTCCATGGAGTCGATCCTCGACTGGTACAAGGAAGAGGGCATGATCTTCAAGGGCGGCTCCGGCGCCGGCCTCAACCTCTCCCGGATCCGCTCCTCCAAGGAACTGCTCTCCTCCGGCGGCAACGCCTCCGGCCCGGTCTCCTTCATGCGCGGCGCGGACGCGTCCGCCGGCACGATCAAGTCCGGTGGCGCCACCCGTCGCGCGGCCAAGATGGTCGTGCTCGACGTGGACCACCCGGACGTCGAGGCCTTCATCGAGACCAAGGTGAAGGAGGAGGAGAAGATCCGCGCCCTGCGTGACGCGGGCTTCGACATGGATCTGGGCGGCGACGACATCACGTCGGTGCAGTACCAGAACGCCAACAACTCGGTCCGCGTCTCCGACGAGTTCATGACCGCCGTGGAGCAGGGCGGGCAGTTCGGCCTGCGGTCCCGCCTGAACGGCGAGGTCATCGAGACCGTCGACGCCAAGGGCCTGTTCCGCAAGATGGCCGAGGCCGCGTGGGCCTGCGCCGACCCGGGCATCCAGTACGACTCGATCATCAACCACTGGCACACCTGCCCCGAGTCCGGCCGCATCAACGCGTCCAACCCCTGCTCGGAGTACATGCACCTGGACAACTCCAGCTGCAACCTCGCCTCGCTGAACCTGATGAAGTTCCTGCGTGACGACGACAGCTTCGACGCGGTGACCTTCGCCAAGGTCGTCGAGCTGGTCATCACCGCGATGGACATCTCCATCTGCTTCGCCGACTTCCCGACCGAGAAGATCGGCGAGACCACCCGCGCCTTCCGCCAGTTGGGCATCGGCTACGCCAACCTCGGCGCGCTGCTGATGGCCACCGGTCACGCCTACGACTCCGAGGGCGGCCGCGCGCTCGCCGGCGCCATCAGCTCGCTGATGACCGGTACCGCGTACAAGCGCTCCGCCGAGCTGGCCGGCATCGTCGGCCCGTATGACGGCTACGCCCGCAACGCCGAGCCGCACCAGCGGGTCATGCGCCAGCACGCCGACGCCAACGACGTCGCCACGCGCATGGACGAGCTGGACACCCCGGTCTGGGCCGCGGCCACCGAGGCCTGGCAGGACGTCGTCCGGATCGGCGCGCGAAACGGATTCCGCAACGCGCAGGCGTCCGTGCTGGCCCCGACCGGCACCATCGGCCTGATGATGGACTGCGACACCACCGGCGTCGAGCCCGACCTGGCCCTGGTCAAGTTCAAGAAGCTGGTCGGCGGCGGCTCGATGCAGATCGTCAACGGCACCGTGCCGCGCGCGCTCAAGCGTCTCGGCTACCAGGACGAGCAGGTCGAGGCGGTCGTCGCCTACATCGCCGAGCACGGCAACGTGGTGGACGCGCCCGGTCTCAAGCCGGCCCACTACGAGGTCTTCGACTGCGCCATGGGTGAGCGCTCCATCTCCCCGATGGGCCACGTCCGGATGATGTCCGCGATCCAGCCGTGGATCTCCGGCGCCATCTCCAAGACCGTCAACATGCCGGAGAGCGCGTCGGTCGAGGAGGTCGAGGAGATCTACTTCGAGGCCTGGAAGCTCGGCGTCAAGGCCCTGGCGATCTACCGCGACAACTGCAAGGTGGGCCAGCCGCTGTCGGCGAAGACCAAGGACACCAAGTCCGAGGTCGCCGCCGTCACGGCCGAGGCTGCTGCCCCGGCTGTCGCCGCGACCGAGAAGGTCGTCGAGTACCGCCCGATCCGCAAGCGCCTCCCGAAGGGCCGTCCCGGCATCACCACCTCCTTCACGGTGGGCGGCGCCGAGGGCTACATGACCGCCAACTCCTACCCGGACGACGGTCTGGGCGAGGTCTTCCTGAAGATGTCCAAGCAGGGTTCGACCCTCGCGGGCATGATGGACGCCTTCTCCATCGCCGTCTCGGTCGGCCTCCAGTACGGCGTGCCGCTGGAGACCTACGTCTCGAAGTTCACCAACATGCGCTTCGAGCCGGCCGGTCTGACCGACGACCCGGACGTGCGGATGGCGCAGTCGATCGTCGACTACATCTTCCGCCGCCTGGCGCTGGACTTCCTGCCGTTCGAGACCCGCTCCGCGCTCGGCATCCACTCCGTCGAGGAGCGTCAGCGCCACCTGGAGACCGGTTCCTACGAGCCGACCGACGAGGATGTCGACGTCGAGGGCCTGGCCCAGTCCGCGCCGCGCTCCCACGTCGCTCCGGCCGCCTCGGCAGCTCCGGCCGCCCCGGTCGTGATCGAGACCTCGACGCCCGCCGCGACGGCTCCGGTGGCTGTGCCGGCTGCGTCCGCGCACAACACGGCCGAGCTGCTGGAGATCCAGCAGGGCATCAACTCCGACGCCCCGCTCTGCTTCTCCTGCGGCACCAAGATGCGCCGCGCGGGCAGCTGCTACGTCTGCGAGGGCTGCGGCTCGACCAGCGGCTGCAGCTGATTCTGATCAGTGAGTAGGACCCCGGAGGGGGTGTCGACCTCGGTCGGCACCCCCTCCGGGCTTTCCCTGGCTAGGAGCCTTGCCGCCGCCGGACCGGGACGGTGAGGAAGGCCAACGCGGCGGCCAGCACGGCGAGTCCGCACCACGAGGCGACGGGCAGCCGTTCGCCGAGCGCGGCGACGCCCAGGACGGCGGCGACCGCAGGCTCGGCCAGCGTCAGGGTCGTCGCGACCTGCGCGGAAGTGCGCCGCAGGCCGAGGCCGAAGAGCCGGTAGGCGAGGAACGTCGTGACCACGCCGAGGTGCAGGACGACCCCGAGGCCGCGCGGATCGAGCAGCCACCGCTCGTTGCTGAGCAGCAGGACCGGCAGCACCAGCAGTGCCGCTCCGCCGAACATCGCGCCCATGACGCCGTCCGAGGCGTGCCCTCGACCGATCAGGTTGCCGCTGATCAGCGAGTAGGCCGCGTAGGAGAACCCGGAGACGGCGGCGAGCAGCACGCCGAGCAGGTTCACTGCGGCGCCGCCGCCGGTGAGTTGGGGGCCGAGGACCAGCAACGCGCAGCCGAGCACGGAGATCACGGTGGCCCATGCCCAGCGTGCGGTCGGCCGGGCCTGCCGGGACAGCCAGGCCAGCAGCCCCGCGAAGACGGGTGCGCTGCCCAGGGCGATCACCGTGGCCACCGCAACTCCCGTGCGCGACACGGCCGGATAGAAGCTGAGTGGGTATCCGGCGACGGCGACCGAGCCAACGGCCAGCAGTCGTCGCTCACGAGGCGTGCAGGTCCGTGGCAGGACCCGCGCCGCGCGGCTGGAGAGGAAGAGCAGCAGACCGCCGAGCGTCAGCGCGGCCGAACCGATCGCGGCCGGTGAGGCGCCTCGCGGCGCGAGCGAACTCGCCGTCCCCGTGGTGCCCCAGAGCAGCGCCGTGACCAGGATCGGGACCGGCCCGCTCAGCCGTCGGGCGAAGCCGCTGCGCGCCGACGCCGTCGGGGCCGGTGATGGAGTGACCGTGGAGGCTGAAGAAGAGGACGTGGCAGAGGTGTGGTTCGGCACGGTGGTGAACTTCCGTCGTCGATTCCGTCGTGGGGACTGACTGCACAACGGGCGCACGACACGTGCCCCTGGCGGCCCTTCGGGGCGGCCGGGGTCACGGGCAAGCGGTCAGCGTCTGCGCCCGGTCAGGCGCGGAGCGGTGGCAGCGCGACGTGCCAGAAGGAGTTCACGTGCTCGATGCTAGCGGTCGTTCGGACGCGACGGGTGGCCGATCCGTGAAGGCCCGCTGACTAGATCATCTTTATTGCACGCGGTCGGCGCCCCTCACTAGGGTTCGCGGGTGACCGGAGATCACCAAGGGAGTGGGGACGAGCTCTGGGACGAGTTCGTCCGGGAGATCGAAAAGGGCGGGGCGATACACGAGCCGAGTGCCGCCGAGCGGTTGGCCGTCGCTCCGGCCAAGCCGTCGCGGCGTCGGATCTGGGCTGCGATCGCGGCCCTGTGCGTCGCGGTGGCCGTCGCCGGGATCGGCTACGAGGTCGGGCCCGGGAGACGGAGCAGCACCCCGCCCCGACCGAGCGCGGCTGCTTCGGCCGGCCCGACGGCGACGAAATCTGCGAGCAGTCCGATGGTCACCGCCGATCAGGCGTTCCCCGCGCAGCTCGACGGGTTCACCAGGGTCGAGCAGTCGGGCGTGCCGAACTGCACGGGCAACGGCATGGTCGGACCGAACCTGACCACGATGATCGACCAGAGCAAGGGCTGCCGCGGTGTGATCGAGGCCCTCTACCGGGACGCGGCGGACAACGAGTACACGATCGTCGTGTTCGGCATGAAGGACCCCACCGACGTCGCGCACCTGATGGTCTCGCTCGGCGCCGACCCGACCGACCACGAGGTCGGGTTCGTGACGCCGCCGTCCGGCTCGGGGTTGCGCGCGCTGCCGACCGACAGCGGTCTGGTGCAGGCCTTCGCCGGGACCGAAAAGCTGTTGGTGGTCGGGCTCGCCCAATGGTCGGATGGCCGGGCCGTGGACTTCCAGACCTTGACCGACAAGCTCGGTCCGCTGCTCAACGACGTGACGAAGGCGGCCGCCGCCCATGACCATGCCTGATCGCTCAGTGCCCGCATCGTCCGCGCCGGGTGCCGTCGTCGGACCGGTCACCGCCGACGACCTCGCCGAGGGAGTCCGGCTCGTGGTCGCGCTGCTGCGGCAGCCCGCCGGGCTCGCCGCGGATTGGAGCCGGCCGGCCGGGAAGCTGGACCTGGACTGCTGGGAGACGGCCGAGCATCTCGCCGACTGCCTGTTCTCCTATGCCGCGCAGCTCGGTCCGCAGTCACCGCCCGCTGAGACGTTCGTGCCGTTCGCCTGGCGCCGGTTGGGACCGGGCAAGCCCGCGAGCGTGATCTTCAGCGAGCGTGAGTGCGGGACGGAGGGGCTCGTCCAGGTGTTGGAGTCCTGCGGGGCGCTGCACGTGGCCATGGTGCGGACGGCCGCGCCCGAGGCGCGGGCCTTCCACGGCATGGGGACGGCCGATCCCGAGGGCTCTGCGTCCATGGGCCTGGTCGAGCTGTTCGCCCACGGCGCGGACCTGGCAGCCGGGCTCGCACTGGACTGGGCTGCCCCGGCCGACATCTGCGCTCGGGTGCTGCACCGGCTCTTCCCGGACGCGCCGGCGGACACCGATCCCTGGGCGACCCTGCTCTGGGCCACCGGCCGCGGTGAGCTGCCCGGACGGGAACGGCTGACCGAGTGGCGCTGGTACAGCGCTCCGCGCTGAGACGCCCGGGCCCCGTCCGGGCCGCTGGGTTACTGTGGCCGGTATGGCGCGACCTCGACGAATCGTCCTGCTCCGACATGGGGAGTCGGAAGGAAATATCGATGAGTCGATCTACGAGCGCGTCCCCGACCACGCCCTGAAACTGACCGAACGCGGACGGGAACAGGCGCGGGAGGCCGGCGCCGAACTGCGGGAGATGTTCGGCGTCGAGCGGGTGCAGGTCTACGTCTCGCCCTACACCCGCACCCGGCAGACCCTGGACCTGCTGGGACTGGAGCCCGCCCGGATCCGGGTGATGGAGGAGCCCCGACTGCGCGAGCAGGACTGGGGCAACCTCCAGGACCTCGACGACATCCGCGAGCAGCGCAAGGCCCGCGACGCCTACGGCCATTTCTACTACCGGCTGACCCAGGGGGAGTCCGGCGCCGACGTCTACGACCGGGTCGGCGCGTTCTTCGAAACGCTGCACCGCAATTTCCTGAGTCCCGACTATCCGCCCAATGTGCTGCTGATCGGGCACGGGCTGATGATGCGGCTCTTCTGCATGCGCTGGTTCCACTGGACCGTGGAGGAGTTCGAGGCGCTCTCCAATCCCGACAACGGCGAGATGAGGACCCTGCTCCTCGGTCCGGACGGGCGATATACGCTTGACCGTCCGTTCGACCGCTGGGCCTGATCCGGCGCGCCCGAACGGATGCCGTCCTGTCGCTGTGCGGAGGAGTAAGCGTGTTCGTCGTGACCCTGTCCTACACCGTTCCCATGGAGCAGGTGGACGCCCACCTGGAGGACCACCGGACCTGGCTGGACCAGCAGTACGCGAAGGGCGCGCTGCTCGCCTCGGGTGCCAAGGTCCCGCGCACCGGCGGCATCCTGCTGGTCGGCGGGCTGGACCGCGCGGCGCTGGACGCACTGCTCGCGGAGGACCCCTTCGCAAAGGCGGGCGTGGCCGCCTACGACGTGGTCGAGTTCACCGCCACGAAGACCGCCGAGGTGCTGGCCGGCTACCGCGAGCAGGCCTCCTGACGCACCTTCACCAGGCGCTCGACCAGCTCCGGTTCCGCGTCCACCAGCGGTGACCGGACCGGGCCGGCCGGTCGTCCGGCGGCGCGGAGCAGTGCCTTGGCGGTGACCGTGCCCGGCGCCTCGTCCATCATCGCCTGTACCAGTGACAGCAGCCCCTGGTGCAGGCGCGCGGCCTCGGCGTTCTCGCCCCGCGCGTAGGCGTCCAGGACGGCGCGGATCTCGCGCGGCGCGACGTTCGCCACCGTGCTGACGACGCCGACGGCTCCGATCGCGGCGAGTGGCAGGTTGAGCTCGTCCGCGCCGCAGTAGTACTGGAGTCCGGTCTCGGCCATGGTCCTGGCCGCGCCTGCGAGGTCGTAGCTGACGTCCTTGACCGCGACGATCCGCGGATGTCCGGCCAGGGCGCTCAGGGTTTCCGGGGCGAGCCGCGTCCCGGTGCGGTGCGGGATGTCGTAGAGCATGACGGGGAGCGTCACGGCATCGGCGACGGCGCGCAGATGCCGCCGCACGCCCTCCTGCTGCGGGCGGCTGTAGTACGGCGTGACCGCCAGCACCCCGTCCGCGCCCGCTCGTTCGGCGGACCGGGCGAGCTCCTGCGAGTGGGCGGTGTCGTAGGTGCCGACGCCCGCGACCACGGTGGCCTTGCCGCCCACCGCCTCGACAACGGCCCGGACCAGCTGCTCCTTCTCGGCGTCGGTGGTCGTCGGGGCTTCGCCGGTCGTGCCGCTGAGGACCAGACCGTCGCAGCCCTCGGCCACCAGGTGGGCGGCGAGCTCCTGTGCTCCGGTCAGGTCCAGGGCGCCGTCGGGCCGGAACGGCGTGACCATCGCGGCCAGCACGCGGCCGAAGGGGGAGGGAGCGCCGGTGGCAGGCATGTCGGAGTGCATGAGGCCAGCTTGACCCGGGCTCGCGGTGAAGCACCAGCAACATCTGCTACGCCCAACCGTTCAGTCGTGCTGAACAGTCCCTTCCGCGACGGGCGTCGCCGGGCCCCGCGAAGCCCGCGCGGGCCGGACCACGAAGACCGCCATCGCCAGGGCCAGCACCGTGAAGGCGATCGCCGCCTCGAACGCGCTCGTCATGCCGTGGACGAAGACCTCGTTGCTGTTCGGGTGCGGCAACTGCGCCTTGGTCTCGTCGCGCGAGGCCGTGGCGAAGACCGTCACCAGGATCGCCAGACCAAGCGAACCGCCCACCTGCTGCATGGTGTTGAGCAGGCCCGTCGCGGCTCCCGTCTCGTGCGGGGCGACACCCGACACCGCCGTCAGCATCACCGGGACGAAGATGCAGCCCATGCCGAGGCCGAACACCACGGTCGGCCCCAACACACCTGCTGCGTAGGTGCTGTGCACGTCGAGCCGGGTGATCCAGTAGGCCCCGCCCGTGATCATCACCGTGCCCAGCAGCAGGAACGGCCGTGCTCCGACCCGGGTCTGGAACCTCGCCGAGACCTGCGCCGCCACGATGATGGCCACGCTCATCGGCAGGAAGCCGAGCCCGGCCCGGATCGGGCTGAACCCCAGGATGTCCTGGATGAACTGGGTCATGAAGAAGAAGATCCCGAACATCGCCGCGGCCAGGCACAGCATGATCACGTACGAGCCCCACCGGTTGCGGTTGCGGAACATCCGCAGCGGCGTGATCGGCTGTTCGGTGTGGGACTCGATCGCCAGGAACGCGGTCAGCAGCACCACCGCGACTGCGAACGCGGTCAGCGTCCAGGTGTCGGTCCAGCCGCTCTGCGCGGCCCGGATGAAGCCGTAGACCAGGCTGACCATGCCGATCGTCGCGCTGAGCGCGCCCGGCAGGTCGAAGCGGCCCGGGTGCCTCTCGGAGTCGTTGATGTAGAGCGGTGCCAGCAAGGCGAGCGCCAGGCCGATCGGCACGTTGACGAAGAGCACCCACCGCCAGGAGAGCCAGGAGGTCAGGATGCCGCCGAGCAGCAACCCGATCGCACCGCCCGCGCCCGCCACGGCCGAGTAGACGCCGAAGGCCCGGTTGCGATCCGGGCCCTCCTTGAAGTTGGTGGCGATCAGCGCGAAGGCGGTCGGCGAGGCGACGGCTCCGCCGATGCCCTGCAAGGACCTGGCGGCCAGCAGCATCCCGGCGCTCGTGGAGAGACCGCCGAGCAGCGACGCGAAGCTGAACAGCAGCACTCCCGCGATCAGCGTGGGCCTTCGGCCGAGGATGTCGCCGATCCGGCCGCCCAGCAGGAGCAGGCCGCCGAAGGTGAGGGTATAGGCGTTGAGCACCCAGGACAGGCTGGTCGGGCTGAATCTCAGGGCGGTGGAGATGTGGGGCAGCGCGATGTTCACGATGGTGATGTCCAGCACGACCATCAGCTGCGTGGTGGCGATCACGGCCAGCGAGATCCCCGAATGCTGACCGCGTCGCGCCTGCGCGGGCGCGCTGCGGGTAACGGTTTTTGGAAGTGCCACGGCTTCCCCCTGGGATGGATCGCCTGGGTGGCCGGCTCTGGGGCGGGTCTTGGAGTGAACGGCTCCGTTCACTAACATCGACGGTAGACCCGGACAAATAGGACATTCAACCCTCCGGGGTGAGCAGTTGACGAAAGTAACCGGTGAAGGCGGAGCCGAGCGCGGTGGCCCCTGCGCATCGGTGCGGCACGCCCAGCAGGTCGTCGCCCGGCGTCGCGGGCAGGCGTTGGAGCAGGCGATCTTCACAGCCACGCTGGAGCAGTTGGTCGCCTCCGGCTATGCGCGCTTCAGCATGGAGGCCGTGGCCACCGCCGCGCAGACCGGCAAGGCCAGCCTCTACCGGCGCTGGGGCAGCAAGGAGGACCTGGTTCTCGAAGCGCTCGGATGTAGCCTGCCCCTGCTCGGCGACGCCCCCGACACCGGCAGCCTCCGGGGCGACCTGCTCGCGGTGCTGGAACGTCTGCGCGCCGCGATGAGCTCGCGCCCCGGCTGCGCCGCGCGGGCGGTGATCAGCGAGCTGGACCACGAGCGGGCCGCGGCCTTGATGGGCCTGGTCCAACAGCGGATCCTGACCCCCGCGCGCGGCCTGCTCCTCGCCGCGCTCCGCGCCGCCGACGGGCGCGGCGAGATCCGCCCGGGCGCGGTCACGCCGATGGTCCTGGACGTGGTCCCGGCGATGATGCTGTACCGGGCCAAGACCGGCCAGGGGCGCTTCACCGAGGAGGAGGCGGTCGCTCTGGTCGACGAGGTGCTGCTGCCGCTCCTGCTCGGGTGACCGGGGCGGGCCGTCGTCGTGGGTCGGGCGCTCGTGTTGGTCGGGCCTCGTGGTCGGCGGTCGTGCGGGAATCGGCGATCCCGACGGAATCGGCGGTCCGGGCGGGAATCGGCGGTCCGGGCAGGCCCTAGGCTGAGGGCATGCCCGTCGATCCGCCCACCCATTCCGTCGAACGCTCGTTGCGACGGGCCGGTGCCACCCTCGTGGCCGGCGTGGACGAAGTGGGACGCGGCGCGTGGGCCGGGCCGGTCACGGTCTGCGCGGCGGTCACCGGTCTGCGCAAGCCCCCTGTCGGGCTGACCGACTCCAAGCTGCTCACCCCGCGACGCCGCGAGGAGCTCGCCCCCGTCCTGTCGGCGTGGGTGCACGCCTACGCGCTCGGCCATGCCTCTCCGCGCGAGTGCGACGAGCTCGGGATGACCGCGGCGCTCCGCCTGGCCGCCGTCCGCGCCTTGGAGGGGCTGCCGGAACCGCCCGACGCGGTGATCCTCGACGGCAAGCACGACTACCTGGGCGGCCCGTGGCGGGTCCGTACGGTGATCAAGGGCGACCAGTCCTGCGTCGCCGTCGCGGCGGCCTCCGTGATCGCCAAGGTCCGGCGCGATGCGATGATGGCCGAGCTCGGCTGCGACCACCCCGATTTCGGCTTCGCCGACAACGCGGGCTACCCCTCCCCGGTGCATCGGGAGGCGTTGGAACGTCTCGGCCCGACCGAGTTGCACCGGCTCTCCTGGGCCTTCCTCGACGACCTCCCGCAGTGGCGTCACCTCAAGGTGGTCCGCGAGTCCGTCGATGCGGGGGAGCAGCTCTCCCTCGGCTTCTGACGGTTTCCATCGGCTCCCGCCGCCTGACGCATGATCAGTTACCGCGCGGGGAGCCGCGAACCGTGTCCGCAGATGACCGGGAAGCGACGGCGTGGCGGCTTCCCGGCGGGGCGGGGATGAGCTTTGCGAAATCGCACTGATCTGCGGGTGGGCCCCCCTATCGGCTGATCTTCGGCAACGAGTAAGCTCTCAGGCGCTGTGCGGCGCCGTCCGGTGCGTCGTCAGAAATCGTGCCGAGGAGCTGGAGATCCACAAGACCGACTCGGGCCAGGGCGTTCCATCCACCGACGAGACGGACCCGGTAGCCCGCACCGCCGTGACCGCAGTGCCTTCCCCCTCTAGCGTGGCGGCTGCCCCGCGTCCCGTGCCCCGGCCGGGACCGCCGGCGCGACGCCCGGTTCCCGGTCCGCCGGCTGGGCCCGCCCGCGCGCCGAAGCCCGGCGTCGCGTCGCGTCGTCCCGCAGCGGAGGCCGTGCCCACACTCCCTGAGCTGCAGGTGGTCCCGGCCGCCCGTGAGGCTGCCGTCGAGCGCGCCGACGAGACCGTCGACCTGCTCCTCGACGCGGGGCGTGCGCCCGGTCAGATCCTGGTGCTGACCACCGACGCCGCCCACCCGTGGCAGCAGCACGAGCGGTCCTTCGGCGAGGACCGGTACTGGTCCCAGCTGGACGCGGCCGACGACGTCTTCTACGCCGCCGCCGACGGCTGCCGCCCAGTGCGGCGCGAGGTGGTCGTGCTCGCTGTCAACGGCGGTGACACCGCGACCGTCCAGGACGCCATGGCGACGGCTCTTGCCCGAGCCACCGCTCTGCTGGTGGTCTGCGGCGACGCACCCCTGCCCGCGCCCCGCCGCCCGGAGTAGCACACCCGCAGCCGCTGACCGCTCCCGCCCGACCTGTGCACGGTCGGGCGGGAACGGTCAGCGGTGTGCCCGATGTCGGGTGATCCCGATGTGGGGCGGGCTCGACAGGGATCACTCGACACCGATCAGTTGACGGCCACGCGCGGCTCTTCGACGGGGAGCAGCGCGAGGCGTGGCTTCGGCGCCTCCAAGCTCGGCGTCGGCTCGTTGGCCGCGGTCAGTTCGCTGATCGTGGTGACCGGACGCTGTGCCCACGAGCCCGCGTGCGGGCTCCGGCCGCGCCGGGCGTCTCCGATCAGCTGCCAGCCTTCGTCCGTCAGAGTGACGTAGCCGCCGCACCGTATTCCGTGTAGCTGGCCGGCGTCGCGAAGCGCCCACATCCAGGCGCCGTCCTGCTCGGTCCACCCGGACGGTCCGCGGCGGCACTGGATCAGCACCGCGGTGTGCAGCGGCGCGCGGCGGCGCAGGCCGTGGGGCACGGTGTGGCGCAGGTGCGCCAGCAGGATGTTGCGCAGGTGCCAGCCGTCGGTGAGCCGCTCCGGCACGGTGAAGGACGCACCCGCCACCACCCGCGAGTCCGTCGACAGCACACCCAGCACGGTCGCGCCCGGCAGCGGCTGGTGGATCCGGTGGAGGTCCTCGATCACCGTGCGGGGCTCCGGCAGCAGCGGAAGGTCGGCATCGGCCCAGGTGGCCGCGTCCAGCGAGCGGGGGACGGCCGGGGAGTGCGAGCCCATGGGCAGCTCGGGGGGATGGCCGATGCTCAAGATCCTCCTTCCCCGTGCCCGCGCGGGCACCTCGCACACCGGTCAGGAACGACGCGTCCGGGCCGGGATACCTGCCAATTCTCACGTCCGACGGACCATGCGGCAACGGTGACCCCGCCGGAAGTGTCCCCGGTTCCGAAGATCAGGCGGATAAGTCCCCCCGGCGAGCGGTCCCAGCTGGTCCGTTCGGGCGGGAAGCCGACCCGACCGGCGCAGCGCCGCCCCCCGACCGGTGGGGTGCGCCCCGGCAACCGGTGGTCCCTCCGGTCCGCCGCCGGCCGTGTCTCCCGGTCTCTCTTCCCGCCTCGCCAAGCGGTGGGTTCGCTTCTTGTCGGTGTTGTCGGGTTGCATGGGGGCATGAGTGACGTGGATCTGCGTGCCGAGGCCGACGCCGTACTCGCCCGCCTGGTGGGGAGCGGAGGTGCGGAGGCGCGCCTGCGCGAGGACCAGTGGCAGGCGATCGAGGCGCTGGTGGTGGCCCACCGCCGCGCGTTGGTGGTGCAGCGCACGGGGTGGGGCAAGTCCGCGGTCTACTTCGTGGCGACCTCGCTGCTCCGGCGGCGCGGAGCCGGGCCGACTGTGATCATCTCGCCGTTGCTGGCCCTGATGCGCAACCAGGTGGAGTCGGCCGCGCACGCGGGGATCGCCGCCCGCACGATCAACTCGGCCAACCCCGAGGAGTGGGGCGCCATCCAGGCGGAGGTCGCGGCGGGGGACGTGGACGTCCTGCTGGTGAGTCCCGAGCGCCTGAACTCGCCCGACTTCCGGGACACCGTGCTGCCGAGCCTGGCCGCGACCACCGGTCTGCTGGTGGTCGACGAGGCGCACTGCATCTCCGACTGGGGCCATGACTTCCGCCCGGACTACCGCCGGCTGCGGACCATGCTGGCGGAGCTGCCCGCAGACGTCCCCGTGCTGGCCACGACCGCCACGGCCAACGCGCGGGTGACGGCGGACGTCGCCGAACAGCTGGGCACCGGCGGAGCGGACGCGCTGGTCCTGCGCGGGCCGCTGGACCGGGAGAGCCTGCGGCTCGGGGTGCTGGAACTGCCCGACGCGGCCCACCGCTTGGCCTGGCTGGGGGAGCGGTTGGGCGATCTGCAGGGGTCCGGGATCATCTACACCCTCACTGTGGCGGCGGCGGAGGAGGTCGCGGCCTTCCTGCGGCAGTGCGGCCACCGGGTGGCGTCCTACACCGGCCGCACGGAGAACGCGGACCGGCTGCAGGCCGAGGAGGATCTGCTGGCCAACCGGGTGAAGGCACTGGTGGCCACCTCCGCGCTGGGCATGGGCTTCGACAAGCCCGACCTGGGTTTCGTCGTGCACCTTGGCTCGCCCAGCTCGCCGATCGCCTACTACCAGCAGGTCGGCCGTGCCGGGCGCGGGGTGGACCACGCCGACGTCCTGCTGCTGCCGGGCCGGGAGGACGCGGCGATCTGGGCCTACTTCGCCTCGGTCGGCTTCCCGCCCGAGGAGCAGGTGCGCCGCACTCTCGGGGCGTTGGAGCAGGCGGGACGCCCGCTCTCGCTCCCCGCGTTGGAACCGTTGGTGGATCTGCGGCGCTCCCGGCTGGAGACGATGCTCAAGGTGCTGGACGTGGACGGCGCCGTCGCCCGGGTGAAGGGCGGCTGGACCGCCACAGGCCGGCCCTGGACCTACGACACCCAGCGGTACGCCTGGGTCGCGCGGCAGCGCGAGGCCGAACAGCAGGCCATGCGGGACTACGTCGCGACCACAGGCTGCCGGATGGAGTTCCTGCAGCAGCAGCTCGACGACGAGAAGGCGGCCCCGTGCGGTCGCTGCGACAACTGCGCCGGGCCCTGGCTCGACGCCGCGGTCTCCCCGCAGGCGGTCGCGGCCGCGACCGGCGAGCTGGCCCGGCCGGGCGTCGAGGTCGAGCCGCGCCGGATGTGGCCCTCGGGCATGCAGGCCGTCGGGGTCGACCTCAAGGGACGCATCCCCGAGGGCCAGCAGGCGGCCGTCGGCCGCGCCCTGGGCCGCCTCTCGGACATCGGTTGGGGCAACCGCCTCCGTCCGTTGCTGGCCGCCCAGGCTCCCGACGCTCCGGTGCCGGACGACGTGCTGGCCGCGGTGGTCACCGTGGTCGCCGACTGGGCGCGCTCGCCCGGTGGTTGGGCCGCCGGCGGCGCCGACGCGGCCGCCCGGCCGGTGGGCGTCGTCGCGATGCCCTCGCGCACCCGTCCGCAACTGGTGACCGCCCTGGCCCAGGGGCTGGCCCGGGTCGGTCGGCTCCCGCTGCTGGGCAGCCTCACCTACACGCCGCAGGCGGACGAACTGGCCGCCCACCGCAGCAACTCCGCCCAGCGGCTGCGGGCCCTCGCCTCGTCCTTCTCCGTCCCCGAGGACCTCGCCGCCGCACTGGCCGCCACACCCGGGCCGGTCCTGCTGGTCGACGACTACACCGAGTCCGGCTGGACCCTGGCCGTGGGCGCACGTCTGCTGCGCCAGAACGGCGCCGGTCAGGTGCTCCCGATGGTCCTCGCCGTCGCGGGGTAGGGCCGCCCCTGACGCAGCTTCATGCCTGCGCGGCTGCACACCTGCGCGGCTTCGTGGCTTCGCTTCTCGTGTTCTCGTGTCTTCGTGATGTCCTTGATAGTCGGGACCACCGACAAAAGCCAACGGGGCCTCACCAGCCTGTGGAGAAACGTTGGTTCGGGTGGGAGCGTCCTGTCCCTTCGCCCGATCGGATGAGCAGGTTTTCCACACCCGCCAGTTCTCCACAGGCGCGTGAGAAGCCGTTCGGCGTCGTCGTCGGCCAGGGGCAGGCTCGGCGCCATGAACGAGCACGACATGCCCTCCGCGTCCGCCCCGCTTCCCCCGCCGGTTCCGGAACCGTCCTTCTCCCCGTTCGAGCGCCCCGTCGTCCGTATGAAGACGCCGGCCGACATCGCCGAGGCGTTGCCCTTCCTGCTGGGCTTCTTCCCGAACGACAGCATCGTGGCGCTCGGCCTGCAGGGGCCGAGGCGACGGCAGGGCGGTTCCGTCCGGGTGGATCTTCCCGCCCGCGCGGCCTGGCCCGGGGCGGCCGAGGAGGTCATGCGGTACCTGCTCGCCCTCTCCGAGCAGCGGGACACGCTGCCGGACGCCGTCATCCTCTACCTCTGCCAGGACCCGGTCATCGGCGGCAGCCCGCGTGCGGTGGCCGAGTCCCTGCGTCCGCTGGCCCTGCTGTTGGGCGAGGCCTTCGGGGCGGCGGGCATCCCCGTGCACGAGTCGCTCTGCCTCTCCGAAGGCCGGTGGTTCTCGTACACCTGCGACGATCCCGAGTGCTGTCCGGCCGAGGGCGCGCCGATCCGTCCTCCCGGCAGCACGTCGGCCGTGGCCGCCGCGGCGGCGTTCGCGGGCATCCAGGTACGCGGCAACCTGCGGGATCTCCATCGTGAGTTGGCGCCGGTGCCGGTCGCCACGGTCGAACCGCTCATGCGCGCCTTCGAGCGGGTGATGCCCGCAGTCGCCGCCGAGATCGGCCGGGAGCGAGGTTGCGAACGGCTGCGCTCGGCCACCGCCGACCTGGTCGCGGCGGCGGTCGCCCGGTTCCGTTCCGGCGAGCGGACGTTGGACGACGAGCACGCGGCCCGGATCGTGCTGGGTCTGCAGGACAGGCTTGCTCGCGACCGGGCGGCCGAGTGGCTCGACCCGCCCGACGTCCACCACGCGGCCGACGTCTGGCGGTACCTCGCCCGCCGCTGTGTGGGCCCGTTCGCGGACCATGCGGCGGCCCCGCTCTCGCTGCTGGGCTGGACGGCGTGGGTCACCGGCGACACCGTGACGGCCCGGGTGGCCCTGGGGCGGGCACTGACCGCCGATCCCGACTACACCTTCGCCGCGCTGCTCTACGAGGCGATCAACTGCGGAGCCGTTCCCGACTCCCTCTGCGCCACGCTGCGCGCCGAGCGGGCGGCCCGACAGCGCGGCTCCCGTCGCCGTCGACGCTGCCGCCTCGGCCGCGGCCCGGAGGGAGCCGGTGGCAGCTGCGCGGGCGCCGATCCCGAAACCTCGGGCAATCCGGGCAGTGCGTCCGGCTCGATGCCGCACCAGCGTCGGGATCCGGATTCCGACGGGTAGCCGTGCGGAGCCCCGTGCATCCGCATGCATCTCTGGGCCCATCTGCGGGGATTCATGGGCATCTGTGTGGATCCTTCGGGCCGGATGGCCGTCCCTTCGGAACGCGACGCTGTTTATCGTCACAGAGACGACTAAGATGCGGCGCATGTCGCGTTACGATCCGTCGGCCTTCCCTCCCTTCGCGGTCACTGTCGACCTGGTTGTCCTGACCGTGCGCGACCATGCCCTGTGCGCGCTGATGGTCCGCCGGGGCGAGCCGCCGTTCCAGGGGTTCTGGGCGCTGCCCGGTGGCTTCGTCCGCCCGGACGAGGGCCTGATCGAGGCGGCGGCCCGCGAGCTGGCCGAGGAGACCGGTCTGCGCACCCACGGCGCCCCCGGGACCGGTCCCGGGGTCGGCGCCCACCTGGAGCAGCTCGCCACCTACGGCGACCCGCAGCGCGACCCGCGCCTGCGCGTGGTCAGCGTGGCGTACCTGGCGCTCGCCCCGGACCTGCCCACACCGCGCCCCGGTGGGGATGTGCGCAGCGCGAGGTGGGCGCCGGTCGAGGAGCTCCTCGGCCGGGGCAAGGGGGACGACGGGATGCTGCTCGCCTTCGACCACACCGAGATCCTGGCCGATGGTGTGGAGCGGGCCCGATCCAAGATCGAGTACTCGGCACTGGCCACGGCCTTCTGTCCGGAGGAGTTCACCGTCGGCGAGCTGCGGCGCGTGTACGAGTCGGTGTGGGGCGTGCAGCTGGACCCGCGCAACTTCCACCGCAAGGTCACCGGTACTCCCGGGTTCCTGCTCCCCGCGGGCGGGACCACGACGCGTCAGGGTGGTCGCCCGGCCCAGCTGTTCCGGGCCGGCGGGGCCACCGTGCTCAACCCGCCCATGCTGCGGCCCGACAGCTGACGGGCCGTCGTTCGGAGACGGGGCCGTGGATGACTCCGGCGACTCCTACGCGCCGTATCGGTCAATACCACGCAAAGTAACTATGTCGGTCTATCGTGCTGGCGACGGGGGAGACCAGCACGGAGGAGTCCGACCGTGGCTCAGACGGCCCAAAACCAGAAGGCCCACGCCCAGAAGGCCCACGCCCAGAAAGCCCAGACGCAGGCCCACCAGTCGACGTACCAGTCCTTTCAGGCGATCGGACTGACCAAGAGCTACCGGCGTGGCCGTCCTCCGGCGCTGCTGGACCTGTCCTTCGACGCGCGTCCCGGCCAGGTGACCGCCCTGCTCGGTCGGGAGGGATCCGGGCGCACCACGGCGCTGCGCCTCGCCCTCGGTCTGGAGAACGGGCAGGGAGCCGCCCTCTTTCACGGGCGTCCGTACCGGCGGCTGCCTCACCCGGAGCGGGAGGTGGGCGTCGTGCTGGGGGACGCCGACCGTCCCGCCGGGCACCCGGGGCGCCGGGCCCGCGCCCATCTGCGGATGATGGCGGCTGCGGCGGGCGTCTCCGCGCGCCGTGCCGACCAGCTGCTGGAGCAGACACGCCTCGGTCCGGCGGCCGAGCACCGGCTGCGCACCTACTCGCCCGGTATGACACGACGGTTGCAGCTCGCCCAGGCGCTCCTCGGCGACCCGTGCACGCTGGTCCTGGACGAGCCCACCGAGGGCCTCTCGCCCAAGAACGTCGAGTGGTTCCACGCCTTCCTCCGGGCGTTCGCCACCGGAGGTGGGGCGGTTGTCGTGACGCTGCGCAGCCCACAGGAGGCGGCTGTGCTGGCCGACCGGGTGGTCACCCTGGACGACGGACGGCTGCGGGCGGACCAGCCGATCGACGAGTTCCGGCGGACCCGGCTGCGCGACGAGGTCTCGGTGCGCGGCCCCCAGGTCGCGCGCCTCGGGGACCTGCTGAGCGAGTCGGGCGTCGCAGTCCGGCGGGAGAGCGGGAACGCCATCTCCGTCGAGGGCCTCTCCCGGACCGAGATCGGCGAACTGGCGTTCCGTCACGGGATCCTGCTGCACGAGCTGGCTGACCAGACCGTCGACCACGCCCCGACGACGCCACGGCGAGCGTCTGCCCTGGAGCCGGGCGTCCCCGGCGGCGGGCGGACCGCCGATCCGGATCCCGAGTCGCCCTCCGTCCGGACCACGGTGTCGGTCGGCAAGGGCGAGACGGTGCTGGCGCCGATGGTGGTGCCCCCGTTCACCGGGATGTCCGGAGCGTCAGCAGTCCTGTCCCGCCGCGACACCAGGGTTGCCGCGCCGCTCTTCCGCGACGAGGACGACTGACCGGCCGCTCGCGACCGGGGCAGCCCCGACCTCGCCTTCCCCGCCCCTTCGCGTACCCCGCCGCGCCGCGCACCCGCCCGCGTACCCGAACCGCCGCGCAGCCGCCCGCGTACCCCTCCACCCAGCGCATCCACGCGACCCGCTCCTAGACCGGGGGCGGGCCCGAACCGAGAGTGAGACGAGCAGCCGTGCACGCACTGACCTACGAGCGCCGCCGTCTCATCGGGGTGCGCTCCAGCTGGCTGATCCCCGTCGCGGTGCTGGCGGCCGACGCCGTCGTGGCCGAGCTGACGCTGCGCCAGCCGGGGCTGACGGACCCGATCCGGGTGCTGACTGCCGGGGTGCCACTGCTGCCGCTGCCGTTGGCGGCGCTCGGAGCGGGTGCGGTGGGGGCGTTGTCGGCCGGGCACGAGTTCCGCTACCCGGCTCCGGGCGGGATCCTGCGTCCGCTGCGTCGGCGGTTCGGGCTGCTACTGGCCAAGTTGCTGGTGGTCGGGGTCTTCGCGGGGCTCCTCGGTGCGGTCTCCCTCGCGGTGGACGGCCTGCTGCTCCGGCTCGGGGACCACGCCGCCGCAGCGCCGCTCGAGGCCGCCGCCCGGCACGGTCACGTTCCGGCCGCGCTCGTCGGGTATCTGGCGCTGACCGTCGCGGGCGGCTGGATCGGGCTGCTCGGCGGGGTGCTGCTGCGCAGTGCGGCGGCAGGCATGCTGCTGCTGATCACCGTGCCGATCCTGGCCGAGCCTGTGGCCGGCGCGCTGGTCGAGCGCGGAGCCCTGGCCTCCGGCGGTCTGCGTGCCCTCCACTGGCGTGCGCTCTTCCCGGTCGACCGCGGCCACGACTGGCTCTACGGGACGTTTTCCGGGCTCCGCAGCGGTACCGCGCTCTCGTCGGCCGATCTGGCCGTCGCCGTGGCCGCCCCGATCCTGCTGCTGCTCGGTGCCTACCTGCTCCTCCTCCCGCGCCGCAGCGCACTCTGACCAGGGCGAACCTTCCTGGGCGTGCTCGGGTTCGACGGTCGTCTCCACGAACGACCGGAACGAGCCGGTGCTGGCTGCTCACGACTGACGCGGGGCCGCACGGGATCGCGCGGGGGCCGTGGGCTCTCAGCGGCCCTCGCCTCTCAGTTGGGCAATAACTGCCGATATGGCGTCAATTGTGTAGTGATGGGCGATCACCCTTTCGTGTGCTTTTCACGAAAGTCCTCAAGCCTGTGCGCCGCATAGCCGACAAAGGAGACGTGAGTACCGTTGCGCACCCCACCATGACCCCCGCCCAGATGACGTCCGCTCAGCTGGACCGCTTCCCCGCATCCCACCCCGTCGCCTCGCCCCATGCCGCGGCTGCGACCAGCGCCGCCGCACTGCACTGGGACGGCTCCGACCCCGATCTCGGCCGCAGCGGACGTCGCGCCGCCGGCAGTCGTGGCCGCGGGCTGCACGGTCAGCTGGTCCAGCAGCTCGGGCAGATGATCGTCTCCGGTGACCTCGGCGCCGACCGTCCCCTCGTCCCCGAGGAGATCGGACAGCGGTTCGAGGTGTCCCGCACCGTCGTCCGTGAATCGCTGCGCGTGCTGGAGGCCAAGGGCCTCGTCTCGGCGCGCCCCAACGTCGGCACCCGGGTCCGGCCGGTCGCTGACTGGAACCTGCTCGACCCGGACATCATCGAGTGGCGCGCTTACGGCCCGCAGCGTGACGACCAGCGTCGTGAGCTGTTCGAGCTGCGCTGGGCCATCGAGCCGCTCGCCGCCCGCCTCGCCGCCGGCCACGGCCGGGACGAGGTCCAGCAGCGGATGCACGACATGACCGAGATCATGAGCCACGCCGCGGCCCAGGGCGACGCGCTCACCTACGGTCGTGCCGACGCCGAGTTCCACGCCGTGCTGCTGGCGCTGGCCGGCAACCGGATGCTGGAGCACCTGGCCGGGATCGTCGGCTCCGCCCTCCAGGTCTCCGGCGGACCGTTCACCGCGTGCGACCGCCCGTCCGAGCCCTCGGTCGGACTGCACGTGCGCCTGGTCGACGCCCTCGGCACCGGTGACGGGACCGCGGCCGAGCAGGCGATGCGTGCGCTGCTGACCGTTCAGCCGGAGGTCGACCCGCTCGTCCCCGGCCCCCGCGAGCACTGAGCGCACAGCGGCACGACCCGCCACCTCCGCACGACCCGCCGCCGCAGGACCCGAAAGCCCCGCACAACGGCTGCACCGACTGCACCGACGCGGTTCATCGAGGCAGCACACCGATCGGCCGAGGCCGCCCCCGGAGAGACGACCACCGGGTGGCGGCCTCGGCCGTCCGCTACCCGATTCAGGCGACACTCGGAATCACCGCCCATCTGGCATGGTTGAACGGGGTAGACCCCATACAAGGACTCGCCCCGGGGCATTGTGACCTGCACCACGTAAGTGGTGCGTAACGCTTTCCCGTGCCGAGCGATGTGTACGAAGGCGGTGCCAGAACCGCCAGCCAAAGCTTTGCAGTTTTCAGAGGGCCGTCCCTGCGGCCGGCCTTCTGTCCACTCACGTCCGAGAGGTTGTTCGTGTCGGCAAGCACATCCCGTTCGCTCCCACCCGAGATCACCGAGTCTGCCGCTCTCATGGCGCTCATTGAGCGGGGTAAGGCACAGGGGCAGATCGCCGGCGATGACGTGCGCCATGCCTTCGAGGTGGACCAGATTCCGGTCACCAAGTGGAAGAACGTCATGCGCAGCCTC
Organism: Streptacidiphilus sp. BW17; assembly: GCF_041262485.1. Taxonomy (NCBI): domain Bacteria; kingdom Bacillati; phylum Actinomycetota; class Actinomycetes; order Kitasatosporales; family Streptomycetaceae; genus Streptacidiphilus; species Streptacidiphilus sp. BW17. Next base: position 95,889 of record NZ_JBGCCR010000029.1, read on the forward strand.
AACCAGGTCCTCGATGAGGAAGGTGTGACGCTGATGGTGAGCGCGGCGGAGTCGTCCGCCCCCAAGCGCCCCCGGAAGAGCGTCGCGGCGAAGAGCACTGCCACGAAGACGACGGCGACCAAGTCCGTCGCTCCGCGCCCTGCGGCTGCCGCGAGCACGACCCGAACCGCTGCCCCGCGTGCCGCTGCGGCGTCGGTGACCTCGGTCACCAAGTCCGCTGCTCCGGCCGAGGTCGACCAGGTCCAGGAGCTCGTGGCAGCAGCCGAGGCGGCTGCCAAGAAGGCTGCCCCGGCCAAGAAGGCCGCCGCCGCCAAGAAGGCTGCCCCGGCCAAGAAGACCGCCGCCAAGAAGACCGCCGCCAAGGCCGGGTCCGGCAAGGACGCGGACGGCGACGAGCAGGCCGCCGGCGAGGACGAGCTGACCGAGGACTCGGCCGCCCCGGCCGAGGGTGGGCCCGCCGAAGGTGGCGAGGAGGGCGAGTCCGAGGGCTTCGTGCTCTCCGACGAGGACGAGGACGACGCCCCGGCGCAGCAGGTCGCCGTCGCCGGTGCCACGGCCGACCCGGTCAAGGACTACCTCAAGCAGATCGGCAAGGTCCCCCTGCTCAACGCCGAGCAGGAGGTGGAGCTGGCCAAGCGCATCGAGGCCGGTCTCTTCGCCGAGGACAAGCTGGCCACCGAGGACAAGCTGGCGCCGCGTCTGCAGCGCGAGCTGGAGATCATCGCCGAGGACGGCCGCCGCGCCAAGAACCACCTGCTGGAGGCCAACCTCCGTCTGGTCGTCTCGCTGGCCAAGCGCTACACCGGTCGCGGCATGCTCTTCCTGGACCTGATCCAGGAGGGCAACCTCGGTCTGATCCGTGCGGTCGAGAAGTTCGACTACACCAAGGGCTACAAGTTCTCGACCTACGCCACCTGGTGGATCCGTCAGGCGATCACCCGCGCCATGGCGGACCAGGCCCGCACCATCCGTATCCCGGTGCACATGGTCGAGGTCATCAACAAGCTGGCCCGCGTCCAGCGCCAGATGCTCCAGGACCTGGGCCGCGAGCCCACTCCGGAGGAGCTGGCCAAGGAGCTGGACATGACGCCCGAGAAGGTCGTCGAGGTCCAGAAGTACGGTCGCGAGCCCATCTCGCTGCACACGCCGCTCGGTGAGGACGGTGACAGCGAGTTCGGTGACCTCATCGAGGACTCCGAGGCGGTCGTCCCGGCCGACGCGGTCAGCTTCACCCTGCTCCAGGAGCAGCTGCACTCGGTGCTGGACACCCTGAGCGAGCGCGAGGCCGGCGTGGTCTCCATGCGCTTCGGTCTGACCGACGGTCAGCCGAAGACGCTGGACGAGATCGGCAAGGTCTACGGGGTCACCCGTGAGCGCATCCGCCAGATCGAGTCCAAGACCATGTCGAAGCTGCGCCACCCGTCGCGCTCGCAGGTCCTCCGGGACTACCTGGACTGATCCGGCCCACTGAGCGGGACCGACCGGCCCGGATCCACTGATCCGGGCCGACCCGTCTGAACAGGCGTTTCTCGAAGGTCATCACCCTTCGGGCACACGTGCCCATCCGTCACCCGGCGTGGCGGGTGGGCACGTTGCGTGTCCGGATCCCTACGCTGTGGCGCGGCAGGAGTCTGTGCGGCGGAAGGATCAAGGGTGGGAGTCGACCGGGTACCCGATCAGGGAGCGGATCGGGACGTGCTTCGCGGCGTCGGAGGCGGAGCGGGCCGCGGCGAGGGCAGAGCCGGCCGGGGGTTCTGGCGGCGCAGGCGCGTGCTGCTGGTCCTGCTCGCGTCCGTGCCGACGGCGCTCGCCACCCCCGCCGTTCCGGCGCAGGCCATCGTCGGCGGTGGCCCGACGACCACGGCCAAGGACCCGTGGATGGTCGCCGTGGCCAGCCGCTCGGTCTACGGCGGCACCCGCTCCGGGCAGTTCTGCGGCGGCACGCTGGTCGCGCCGAACAAGGTGGTGACAGCCGCGCACTGCCTCTACGACGAGCAGACCATGCAGCGGGTGGACCGTCCCGACCTCAAGGTGATCGTCGGGCGCACCGACCTGGGCGGTTCTGCCGGCAGGGAGGTTCCGGTCGTCTCCACCTGGGTCGACCCGAACTACGACATGAACACCAACATGTGGGACGTGGCGGTGCTCACGCTGGCCACCCCGCAGAACCCGCACGACGTGCTGCCGATGGTCCCCGAGGGAGCCACGGCTCCCTATGCCCCCGGCACCTCGGCCACCGTCTACGGCTGGGGGGATCTGCGCGGCAACGGCGACTACCCGACCACGCTCCACCAGGTGCAGGTGCCGATCCTCGCTGACAGCACGTGCGCGTCCGACTACGCGTCAGGATCGGACGGCACCTTCCGGGCCGAGAGCATGGTCTGTGCGGGGCGGCAGACCCTGGGTGGCCGGGATGCCTGCCAGGGCGACAGCGGCGGGCCGTTGGTGGTGGCCGGACGGCTGGTCGGCATCGTCTCGTGGGGCACGGGTTGTGCCCAACCGGGCCATCCGGGCGTCTACACCCGCGTCGCGGCGGTTGCGGACGAGGTCCGGAGCCAGTTCTGACGGTCCGTGTGACAACCGTCACACCGGGAGTGCCTGTGCGGTGGGTGGGCAGTGCCCGGACATCGCACAGGCGGTGTGCGGCCGGTGTGTGATATACGCGACAGTGGGCGGGGGGGGGGGGGGGCCCCCCCCCCCGGGGGGGGGCCCCCCCGGGGGGGGGGGGGGGGGGGGGCCCCCCCCCCGGGGGGGGGCCCCCCCCCCGGGGGGGGGGGGCGGCAGCAGCGGGGGAGACCCGCCGGGGGGGGGGGGGGGCGCCCCC
>NZ_JBGCCR010000030.1:0-96782 GCF_041262485.1 Streptacidiphilus sp. BW17
TACATCCTGATGCCGACCGCCCGCACCCGGCAGGTCGCCGACCGCGCCGCCGACCGCGACTGGCTGCACGTCCTCGCCAACACCGGCGCCCAGCAGGGCGTGACCGTGCCCAGGCTCGGCTTCACGGCCGTCAACTTCTTCGCCGCAGGCACCGTCGGCGAGCTCACCGCCAGCGCCCCGGCGAGTGTCCTGATCCGCGAGCACCGCGACGGCACCGCCACCCTCTGCGTCTCCGACCCGACGCGGCTGAACACCGGACTGACCGTCACCTGGAACCGCCCGGTCCGCACCGTCACCGCCCAGCCCGCCTCGCTAGCAGCCGCGACCACCGGCCGCACCCTCCAACTCACCTTCGGCGACCTGACCGGCCTCACCGGAACCACCCAGGCGGTCACCGTCCACCTCCGCTGACCTGCCAGCCCCTGCGCTCCGAGCACCGCCCCGGGGCGCCATGCAACGAAAGGAGTCACGACCAGCACTGCCACCCCTACTGTGACACGGGAGTCACTATGCGCGTGCACCTCACCCACCGGTTCGTTCCGACGCTCATCGTCCTGATGTTGGCCCTGGTCCTCGCGCCGGCGGCCACCCCCGCCCACGCGGCGTCGTTCACTGTGTACAACTCCACCAACGAGAACGCCCCCAACGCCGACCTGGAGCAGTTCGGCGTGACCGACGCCGCGACCGTCTACGACGACTGGAGCCTGTCCTGCTCCACCACCGGCTGCAGCAACGTGCCCTCGCAGAGCACGTTCGAGGCCAAGGTGCAGGAATACGTCAGCCTCGACAAGTCCGGCTCGACCGGGCCGATCACCCTGGACTTCGAGAACATCCTCCCTGTCAGCGCCGGCTCGGACGCCCAGGCCGCCCAGGAAGTCACCCTCTTCAAGGAGCTGATCACCTGGGCGCACGACGCCGAACCGTCCGCCCCGATCGGCGAGTACTCCTACGACTGGTCCAGCGCCTACAGCTCCTACACGGCCGAGTTGTACGCCAGCGGCTACCTCAACTTCTTCGCCCCCTCCATGTACAACCGCTGGGCCACCACCTCGGACTGGTCCTCCGAGCTGAGCGCCGCGGTCACCAACGACCACGCGATCAACTCCAGCCTGCCCATCTACCCCTACGTCGAGGGCCAGTGGGACAACGGCAGCAGCACCAGCTGGCTCAGCGGCGTGGACTGGGACGTGGAGTTCCAGCAGTTGCAGGCCGACACCCAGGGCGCCGTCCTCTGGGGCAACACACCCACTGACGCGAGCGCGTGCAGCTGGCTGGGCGCGTTCTCCGCGGAGATGGGCGGTCTGACCGGCACTGCCAGCCACGGGCCGCTCAGCGTCAGCGCCACCCCGCCCAACACCTGCGAGGTCACCCGCGGGGCGACCACAACGCTGCCCTTCACGGTCACCAACAACGCGACCTCGACCAGCACCGCGACTGAACTGGCCGACACCACCGCCACCCAGGGCATCACCGTCGGCAACTTCGAGTACTGGGACATCCCCGCCCTCGCGTCGGATGCCGCGTGGGGACCGGACAACCTGGACGTGGTCGTCCCCTCCACAGCAACCGCAACCACCGCCCTGCTGTACATCAACTACGGAACGGGTGTGCAGCGCCTGGCCGTCATCATCCCGTAGCGCGCGCCGCCTCGGCGAGGACCCACCGCGGGCCCTCGCCGAACCGCGGCGCTCGCTCCAGTTCCGACGACTGCCCGACACCCGGCACCGCTTCCCGGTGCCGACGCCGCGCGTCAGGCACGCTGCGTCGGACGCACCCGAGTGGTGCGGTCGCGGTGACTCCAACTCAAGTTTTGCGTGCTGTACGTCATTTCTTGCGCAAGTGGTTCGAAGTCTTGCTTTGATGTCGTCGCGTCAATACGCTCCCGCACAGAACGCGGCCGGGATCCACCCCGTCCGGATCGGCCGCCCTGTCCCCGGGATGGTCCATGGCAGTCTCTCGTCGCACCTTCCTGTCCACCCTCTCCGCGGGTGCCGCCGGCGTCGCCCTCGGCGGGATCACGCTGCCTGGTACGGCGCGGGCCGCGAGCCCCGTCGGTGACGTCGTCGGCAAGGTTACCGTCGGCTACCAGGGTTGGTTCGCCTGCCCCGGCGACGGCGCGCCGATCGACGCCTGGTGGCACTGGAGCCAGGACTGGTCCCAGGCGCCCTCGCCGAGCAACAACGTCATCAAGGCCTGGCCCGACTCGCGTGCCTTCACCGCCACCTACCAGACCGGCTACGCCAACCTCGGCGACGGCACACCGGCGACCCTCTTCTCCTCCTACGACCAGCAGACCATCGACACCCACTTCCAGTGGATGCAGCAGAACGGCTGTGACACCGCCGCGTTGCAGCGCTTCGACCCCAACGGCAGCGAGGGGCCGACCCGCAACGCCATCACCGCCCGCGTCCGCAGCTCGGCCGAGTCGCACGGCGTCAAGTTCTACGTGATGTACGACGTGAGCGGCTGGACGAACATGCAGTCCGAGATCAAGACGGACTGGACGAACACCATGTCCACGCACACCGCGTCCTCCGCCTACGCCCGTCAGAACGGCCAACCGGTCGTCGGCATCTGGGGGTTCGGCTTCAACGACGCCAATCACCCCTGGGATCCGGCCGCCTGCAGCGACGTCATCAGCTGGTTCAAGTCCCAGGGCTGCTACGTCATGGGCGGCGTGCCGACCTGGTGGCGGCTGGGCACCAGCGACTCCCGGCCGGGCTATCTGGACGTCTACCACGCCTTCGACATGCTCTCGCCGTGGATGGTCGGCCGGATCGGTACCGCCGCGGACTCCGACAACTTCTACACCAACGCCACCGTGCCGGACCTGGCCGACTGCGCCGCCAACGGCATCGACTACCAGCCCTGCGTGCTGCCGGGCGACCTCTCGGCCCGCCAGCGGGCCCACGGCGACTTCATGTGGCGGCAGTTCTACAACATGACCCGGGCCGGGGTGCAGAGCGTCTACATCTCGATGTTCGACGAGTTCGGCGAGGGCAACCAGATCGCCGAGACCGCCAAGAACCAGAGCCGGGTGCCCACCGGATCGGGTCTGCTGGCCCTGGACGAGGACGGCACCGCCTGCTCCTCCGACTACTACCTGCGGCTGACCGCCGACGGCGGCTCCATGCTCAAGGGCCAGATCGCGCTCACCGCCACCCGTCCCACGCAACCGGTGACCGGCTCCGGCGGAGGGACCCCCGATCCGGACCTGGCGCTGCATCAGTCTGTCGTCGACAGCGGTCACACCCAGAACTACGTCGCCGCCAACGCGGTCGACGGCGACCCCACGACCTACTGGGAGAGCGTGGACAACGCGTTCCCGCAGTGGCTCCAGGTCGATCTGGGCACTGCGGTGACCACGCGCAGGATCGTGCTGACCCTGCCTCCGTCGACCGCGTGGGGCGCCCGCACCCAGACCGTCACCGTGCTCGGCAGCACGGACGGGACCAACTTCAGCACGGTCGTCACCTCGGCGGGCTACCTGTTCGACCCGGCCACGGGTAACACCGCGACCATCACCTACCCGGGCGGAGCCACGGCGCGCTACCTGCGGCTCTTCTTCACCGCCAACACCGGCTGGCCAGCGGGGCAGGCCTCCGGCTTCTCCGTCTACGCCACCTGAACCGCCACCTCTGAAGGGGTGACGGCGGGGCGTGAACGTCACACGGTGGCCCCGGGGCTGGTCGACGCCGCCTGCACCACCGGCGACGTCCTCACCGTCGACGGCGGACGCCACATCGTGTGACGCCCGCCGTCGGGTCCGGCACCCTCCGGGCTAACGGCCCTGGCCGTCGCGGACGTTGAGGCAGAGCGCCCAGACGTCGGAGAAGGTGTTCGGCGAGGGCGAGCCGCCGGCGTGGATGTCGGCGGTCCAGCTCGCGGCATCGCCGGTCCCGTCGCCCAGCGCGACGCCGTCGGCGTCGCTCGGGAAGCTGCCGATCAGGTGCGTGCCCCCCGACCCGGCCTTGGTGAAGTCGGTCGATGTCACCGACCCGCCGCTGGCCGCCGCGCCGCCGCTGACCAGCACCCCGTCGGCGTCGGTGCAGCCCGTCGTCACCTTCTGGCTGGTGCTGGCGACGGTCGGGCCCGCCGTCTCGCGGAAGTGGACCGTGGTGGTGTCGTGCTTGGCGTCGACGCCGAAGCCGGTGCAGATCGTGTAGGCGTAGGTCGTGTTGTCGTCGTTCCGCCCGCCGCCGATGCCGCCGACGGCGGCCCAGGAGTCGGGGTTCGTCTCGCCGTCGGCCGCGGCCTTCTGGCCGAAGTCGTGGGCGGCGTCGGCGAAGGTGGGGTAGCTCGCGATCGGCTTGAGGCTGCCGACGCTCGCCGGGGTCGCCCGCGCGCCGCCGCCGAGCAGCCGCGTCCCGGCCGGGCAGGTCGCGACGACGAGCTGCGCGGTCTGCCCGACGCTGGGTCCGGCGGCCTTGTTCATCACCACGAGCGTGTGCCGGATCCCGTTGCTGGTCAGGCACATCGCGTACGGGGTGGTGGAGAAGGCGGGGCTGGAGTTGCTGCCGCTGCCGCCGAAGGCGAGCCAGTGGGTGGCGTCGGCGCCGACGACACCGGCCGTGTCGAGGTACTCGGTTGCGCCGTCGGAGCTCGGGGAGACACCCATGATGTGGTTGCCGTTGCCGGCCCGGTTGTCGCCCGTCTCCTGGTCGGCCCCGCCACCGGTGACCAGCCCTTGCGGGCAGTCGGCGTCGGCGGAGACGCCGGTGAACGGCGTTCCGGGGCCGATCGTCGGGCCCGGACTGGCGACAGTGACGCTCGCGGTGTGCGCCTCGGCGACCCCGGACAAGGCCAGGACCAGGGCGCTGCCGGGGACGAGCGCCTTGCCCAGGAGGGAGGAGCGCAGGGATCGGTTCTTCATGTGCGTTGGTCTCTCTGCCGTCAGCGGATGGATCAGACGCCGTCGTTGGCGCACAGCGCCCAGGCGTCGGTGTGGTTGCTGGTCGACGCCATCCCGCCGGTGTGCGCGAAGGCGGTCCAGGACGCGGCCGTGGTGGTCCCGTCGGCCACCGGGTTGCCGCTGGAGTCGCTGGGGAAGGCGCCGTTCAGGTGGTCGCCGGACGAGCCCGGCCCGGTGAAGTCGGCGGTGGTCGGGCTGCCACCGCTGATGGCCGCACCCCCGCTCACCAGGTTGCCGTCCGTGCCGCCGCAGGTGGCCGTCGCGTTCTGGCCGGTGCTCGCGGTGTTCGGGCCGCTCGCCTCGGTGTTGCGCACCTTCACGGTGACGCCGCTGACGTTGATGCCACTCCCGCTGCAGATTGCGTACGCGTAGGTCTCGTTGGCGGCGTTGCTGCTGTTGTCCCAGCCGACGGCGCTCCACGAGTCAGGGTTGGTTTCCCCGTCGGCCGCGGCCTTCTTGCCGAAGTCGTGGGCGCTGTTGTTGTAGGTCGGGAAGCTGCCGATCACCTTGAAGTTGCCGGTGTTGGCGGGCGACACAAGCGCGCCACCGCCGAGCAGCACGGTGTTCACCGGGCAGGTCGCGGTCACCAGACCCACCGTCGACGCGGTGGTGGGCGCGTTGACCTTGTTCATCACCACCTGGGTGTGGTTGATCAGGGTGCTGGTCAGGCACATCGCGTACGGCGTGGTGGAGAAGGAGGAGTTGATCTGGCCTCCGCTGCCGCCCTTGGCGATCCAGTACGCCACGTCGGTGCCGACGACGCCGGCCGTGCCGGTGTACTCGGTCGTGCCGTCGGCGCTGGGCTCGCTGCCCAGCACGTGGTTGCCGTTCACGCCGGTGCCGGTGCCGATGGCCTGGTCGATCCCGCCGCCGGAGACGAGGCCGCTCGCGCAGGCGGCGTCGGTGGAGACCGAGGAATCGATAGCGGTGGGCCCGGCGGTGGCGCCGGGGGTCTTGACGGTGACGCTCACAGAGTTGGCGTACGCGGAACCGGGAACCGCGAGTGTGAGTAGAGCGCCGGCGACCAGCGCGGTTGTGGCGGTGAGGCGACGTCGGGACGTCTCGGACATGGGGATCCCCCTTCGGGCTCGACGGCCGCTCGATTCAAGCAACGCCCATGCACGCGGACAACTGGACGGTCACACAGTGGAGTTGGGTCACCACTGGTTGGTCACACAGGAGGTTCCGCGCCCTCGTCGGTGCCGACCTCGACCCTGGCTGCGATCTTGGTGTCGGACAGTCCTTTCGCCACGAGCCGGACGACGCCGAGATCGCGCTCGCTCAGCCGCCCCGCTCCACCCCCGGTCGGGGTGCCGGGCGCGGGTCGGCTGCAGAACTCCTGGATCAGCCGCCGGGTGAGGGCGGGGGAGAGGAGCGTTTCCCGCGGCCATGGCGCCCACGGCGTCCGCCGGCTCGGCGTCAGGGAACAGCGCAGCGACCTGGCGGTCCGCCCCATCGCCAGCTCGCACGACCAGAGCCTGTCCCGACAGATCGCCCTGGCGCTCCTCGGCGGCACCGCGAACGCCACCACCGAGCGGCTGTTGAGGGCCCTACGCGCTCAGGCCGCGCGCCTGACCGCCGGTTGGGCTGCCTCCCGGGCCGGTGTCCGGGACGCTCCCGCCTGAGCACGGCGGCGCGAACGGATCCGTGCCTCGTTCCCCGGGGCCCCGCCGGAGCTCGTCGACCGCCTCCGACGGCTCACGGAAGCGGCCGGGAGGTGGCTTCGCCTCGTACCGCCCGTGGCGGGGCGCCGAGTTCGCGGCGGCAGGCCTTGTTGAAGGCCTGGAGGTCGGGGATGCCCACGTGCGCGGCGACCGCTGTGATCGGCAGAGTGGAGTTGCGCAGCAGGTGGCGTGCGACCTCAAGTCTGCGTCGGCGCAGGTAGCCGACCACGGTGTCGCCGCGTTCGCTGCGGAAGAGCCGGGTGAGGTGGTTGTGCGACACCCCGGCGGCGCGCGCGATCTCGGGAACGGTGAGCGGGAGGGCGAGGTGCGCCTCCATGTGCGCCAGCGCGGTGGCGACGGCCGGGTGCGGGCCGTCGGTGCGCGGAGCCGCCAGATCGGCGACCGACCAGAGCGCGGCCCAGACCTCCGCCGTCGTGCGAGCCGGAGTGTGCGGGTGGGCGGCAACGGCTCGCAGCAGGGTGTCGGACAGGCCTGGCGCGTCAGCGGCGGCGTCCTGGACCACGGGCAGGCGAACAGGCGCCCCTGGGCCTGCGAGCTCGAAGTGCGCGTAGAGGTGCTCTGAGCGCCCTCGGTAGCGGAACTCGACGACGGCTCCCGGTGGGACGAGGCTCACGCAGCCGGGGCGGACGAGGTGCACGATCCCGTCGACGACCAACTCGGCGCTGTAGCGGTACAGGTGCAACTGCCACAGGTCGGGCAGCCGGAACACCTCGCGGTCGACCGTGGTGCCATGCACGCCGACGCCGACCTGCGCCACGCGTGGGGGAGTGTCGAGCCGGAGCAGGACTGTCCCTGGGCTTTCGGTCATGGTGGGAAAATACCAGTACTTGGTGAACCTGACCCACGCCAACAGGTACTCCCTGCTCCTAGCGTGAGCATCATCGACCAGCAGGACCGGGGCCTCTCCGACCCGGCTCCCGATCGAGGAGTTCCTTCATGCCCATGCAGCCCTGGTTCACCGATGCCAAGCTCGGCATCTTCATCCACTACGGGATCTACGCCGTCGACGGCGTCCCGGAGTCCTGGGCCATGTACAGCGGCCAGCTCAGCCGGGAGAAGTACCTGGCCCAGCTGGACGGCTTCACCGCATCGCGCTACGACCCCGACGCCTGGGCCGCCCTGTTCGCCCGAGCCGGCGCCCGCTACGCCGTTCTGACCGCGCGTCACCATGACGGCGTGGCGCTGTGGGACACCGCGCACGGCGACCTCGATGTCGCCAAGCGCACCCCGGCGGGCCGCGACCTGCTGCGCGGCTACGTCGACGCCCTGCGTGGCGAGGGACTCAAGGTGGGCCTGTACTACTCCCACTCCGACTGGAACCATCCCGACTACGCGAGTGTGGTCCACGCCGAGACGTCCAACCAGGACCTTCGTACCAACCCGCTTGTCGCACCGGCCGACGGCCGTGAGGACCCGGCCGCGTGGCGGCGCTACCTGGCCTACCGCGACGGCCAGGTCGCCGAGCTGATGCAGCGTTACCGGCCCGACCTGCTCTGGTTCGACGGCGAGTGGGAGCGCAGCGAGCAGCAGTGGGGCATCGACGCGCTCGCCGACCTGATCCTCGCCGAGAACCCGGACACGGTTCTCAACGCGCGCATGCTCTCGCGCGGCGACTACGCCACTCCCGAGCAGGGGCTCCCGATCCAGGTCCCCGACGGTCCGTGGGAGCTCTGCCTGACGATCAATGACTCCTGGGGTTACCAGCACGCCGACCACCGGCACAAGAGCGTGCGCCAGCTGGTCCGCTACTTCACGGAGACCATCGCGCTGGGCGGCAACCTGCTGCTGGACGTGGGACCCAAGGAGGACGGGACCATCCCGGACGAGCAGATCCAGCGGCTGGAGGGACTGGGGGCTTGGATCGCCCGGCACGACACCGCCGTGCACGGCACCGGCGCAGGCCTGCCGCCGGGCCACCACTACGGTCCCAGCACGCTGTCCGCCGACGGGCGGACGCTGTACCTGATCTGCTACGACGCTCCGCGCGACCACATCGCCGTCAAGGGCCTGCGCACCGCCGTCAAGCGGGTGAGCGTCCTTGGCACGGGCGCCGAACTCGGCCACCGGGTCACGGGCGGACTCGGCGAGGTCCCCGGCGTCACCTGGATCGACGCGCCCGTGCCCGCGGACGTCGACGAGCACGCCACCGTCCTGGCGGTCGAGCTCGCGGGCGAACTCGACCTGTACCGGGGCGCCGGACGCGCCTGAACGGCCGTGCCGATCGGCCAGTTGAGGCCTCCGCCCCTCCCCGCCAGCGACATCGGACTCGACGGCGTCGAAGGCGTTCACGGCCCCGTACCCTCCTCGTCCTCGTCATCGTTGAGAACTTCATGTGAGCGCCTGCTCGGTCCAGATGGTCTTGCCGTCGGCCGCGTAGCGAGTACCCCAGACCTGAGCGAGCTGGGCGACGATGAAGAGCCCACGACCGCCTTCGTCGACCGTGCCGGCGTGGCGAAGGTGGGGTGCGGCAGGGCTGGCGTCGCGCACCTCGCAGGTGAGGGTGCGGTCGTGGATCAGGCGCAGTTCCATCGGGGGGTTGCCGTGGCGGACTGCGTTCGTGACGAGTTCGCTGACGATCAGTTCGGTGTTGAACGCCGTCTCCTCATCCACGTTCCAGACGGCGAGTTGGGCGCGAACGTGGTGTCGGGCGGTTGCGGCGGCGGTGAGGTCGGCGTCGAACTGCCAGGAGGCGACGCACTCCGCAGGAAAGCCGCGTGTGCGGGCGAGAAGCACTGCGGCGGACCGCGGACCGCTGTCGGCGGCGAGCTGCGTGGACACGATGTCGTCGCGGAGCTCTTCCACGGGCTGGGCCGCGCCGGCCGGCGGGCTCTGGAGGAGTCGGGGATCGACGGGCGGCGCGCCCACGGTCGAGGGGCTCGCGATGACCAGCACGCTGTCTTCGGGAATCTCGAAGGTGTTCGCGGCGAACGGTGTCCTGTCGACGGCGCCCAGGTGCGGACCGGGCGGGATATCAGGGGCCCAGGTGGTCCCGTCGGGGAGGGTGACGGCAAAGGCCGGGTGGCCGGCGCTGGCGGCCGCGCAGGTGAGGGAGAGGGGGTCGTAGATGGTGTACGCGCAGGTGGCTGCGAGAGCTTCGTGATGCAGGGGGTCGCCCGGCGGGAGCGCTGCGCGTTCGGCGGCCAGGAGGGTCGCGGTGTCGTCCAGACGGGCGAGGAGCTCGTCGGGTGCCAGGTCGAAGGCGGCCAGGGTGCGGACAACGGTGCGCAGTTGCCCTGCGGCTGCGGTGACGTGGATACCCTGTCCCGCGATCTCGCCGACGACCAGGGCGGTCCGGGCGCCGGGCAGGGCGATCGTGTCGTACCACCCCACGGTGCCCTCGGAAGGGAGCGGCATGCCGGCGGCCTCCAGGGCAGTCCGGGGGAGGGCACGGTCGGGCAGCAGGCGCGGCTCGAGCGCCGTGGCGATGGTGTGTTCCCGCGTGTAGCGGCGGGCGTTGTCGATGCACAGGGCGGTGTGGTTGGCCAGGTCGAGCGCGAGTCCGATGTCGTCCTCGTCATACGGGTCCGCGTGCCCGACGCGGTAGAGGCTGATCAGTCCGAGCACGGCACCGCGCAGCGTCATCGGTGTGATCAGCAGCGTGTGGGCACCGGAGGCGTGGATGGCCCGGGCCCGGATCGGGTCGGCGGCCAGCCACGGCAGGTCGTCGCCCAGACGCACCACGCGGGGACGCAGATCGCTCAGGGCCTCGGTGTAGGGCGTGGGCCCGGGGACGCCGCGGGTATGCCCGACCGGGTGCGCCTGCGGTGCGTCCGGGACGCAGCTGCGGAATGCGGCGCGGCGCAGTGGGGTGTCGGCCGAAAGCGGGGCGAGAGGCGGTTCGTCGCCGCGCACTGCCGAGTCCACGACCTCCACCACGGCGGTGTCCGCGAAGTCCGGCACCACGGTGTCCGCGAGTTCTTGGCAGGTAACCCCTACGTCGAGGGTGCGGCCGACGCTGTCGCGCGCCGAGGCGAGCAGGTTCAGGCGTTCCCGCGCCCGTTCGCGCTCGGTGACGTCGACCACGGCCGCGGCCAGGCCGAGCACTGTCCCCTGGTCGTTCTGAAGGCGAAAGACCGAGACTGCGAATCGGTGCTCGCGCTCAGGGGCGGCTTGTGGACGGAGCCGCACGATGCGATCGATCGCCGGGACGCCGTTCGCGAGGACCCCGCGTACGAGGGCTTCGATCTCGTCGGGTTCGACGAGCCCGTATGTCTCGGTGAACGCGCGCCCGAGGATGTCCTCGGGCGGCACGGACCGGGCCAGGGCCGTGGCGGTGTTGAAGCGTACGACGTGCAGATCGCTGTCCAGCAGATGCAGTCCCACGGGCGACTGAGTGAAGAGGACGTCGATCAGTGCTGCCTCCAGATCACTCCTGGAGGCGGTCGGGTCACTCCCGGCCATGGGATCACCTCCAGACCTGGCGGCACGGGTTCTCCGCCGTTGGTCGGCTGGGAGCCTTGCTCTTCAGGTCTATAGCGCCACGGTGGTTGTCGCGAGTCACGTGTGGTGGAGGCGTCCGGCCGGCGGATTCAGTGCGGCGTTCGGGCCGGTGGCGCGGTCGTGTGACGAAGGGCGGCCTGCGACCGCTCCGCACTGACCCTGCGCAGTACCTCGATGAGCTTTCGCACCGCCGGTCCCGGTTGCATGTCCGCGCGCGCGATCATGGACACGGTCAGCCGCAGCGGGTCCCAGTCGGTAGGCGGCGTGACGATCTCGTCGGAGCGGTGGCTGAGGAGAGCGGATCGGGACAGCAGGGAGATGCCCACGCGTGCGGCGACCATGAGCAGGGTCGAGTGCGGGTTGGTCGTCTCGTAGACGACGTTCTGGTCGCTGGCCGCGCACAGGGAGTCCGCCAGCTGCCGCGCGGAGTAGCCTCGCGCGGGGAGCACCCAGGACTGGCCTTCCAGGTCCGCGACGCTCACGGTCGGCTTGTCCGCCAAGGGGTGGCCGCGGGGTACGCACAGCACGATCTCGTCGGAGATCAGATCGGTGGAGACGAGGCCGGCGTCGGTGTCGGGATCGCTGGGCCCCGCGACCAGTCCGAGGTCGAGCTCGCCGTTCGTCACCTTTTCGCGCACGGCTGCGGAGCTGGCTTCCCACACGGAGAAGCGCACGTTGGGGAACGAGTTCCGGTAGAGCGGGACCACTTCCGGCAGCAGGATCTGGCCCGCCGTGGTGACCGCGCCCAGGCGGACGTAGCCGCTGCGCAGTCCGTTGATCAGCTCGGCCTCCTCCCGGAGGGCGCGGTCGGCCTGGATGACCTGCCGTATGTGCGGGAGCAGAATCCGGGCCTCGGCGCTGGGGAGAACCCCGTTGGCGCGGCGGATCAACAGGTTGACGTTGAGGTCCTCCTCAAGGCGTCGGATCTGCTGGCTGAGCGTCGGTTGCCCGATGCCCACCTCCGTGGCCGCCTTCCGCAGGGAACCGAGGCGGATCGCCGCCTCCAGATAGCGCATCTGCTCCGATCTCATGCGCCGACGATAAGCCGGGCGATCGATGATGGCAATCACCGTGGTCACCACTGGCCACTTCCGTGAATCGGAGGTCCGCTCCAGACTGACACGAGCGGTCCACCGCGTGAACGCCAAGACACTCGACCGTGAAGGGAGTCCAGATGCCCCGTGCCACCGAGAGCGCGACGATGCCATGGCTGCGCCGGCTTGGCGTCGCGACGCCCGAACTGGTCGTCGTGACAGATGAGCGGGAACTGGCGCCGCACGCGTCCGCGTTCGGGCCGCCTTGGGTGGTGAAGCCCGACATCGCCGGCAGCGGCAAGGGACTGGCCGGTCTCGTGCACGTCTGCCGGTCCCGGGACGAGCTGGCGGCTGCGGTCGCCGCGACTCTCCGCAGTGGGGCGCCCGCTCTCGTGGCCGAGTACGTCGAGGGGGCCGAGTGTTACCTCTCCGTCGCTCTCGACGAGGTCTCGTACGGCGCCGTCGTGCGGGCGAGCGTCACCGGTGGCGTCGGATTCGACGCGCGTCAGGCGGCTGCGGTCAGGGTCCGCCTGTCGGAGGGACTGCACGACCGCGAGGTCGTCACCCTGCTCAACCAGGCCGACGTGAAGGACCGGCGCCTGCGCAGGGCACTCGCTCACGCGCTGCGGATCCTCTGGGCCGCCTTCTGCGCTGCCGAAGCGGTTCTCGTCGAGGTCAACCCCTTTCGGTGGGACGCGCGGCGGCTGGTCGCCGTCGGCGCGGCCGTCGAGTTCGATCCGCACGGCCGGGCGGCCGCCAGGGCATTGCGGCCGGCGGTTCTGGTCGAGCCCGGCACCACCCCGCACCGGGCGCCCACGCCGCGCGAGATCGCTGTCCGGGAGGCGGACGCCGCCGAGCCCCACCGTCCCGGCGTGACGTTCTTCGAGCTCGACGGGGACGTGGCCTATCTGGTCAGCGGGGGAGGAGCGGGTCTGGTCGGATTGGACTACCTGTACGACAACGGCGTTCTCCCGGCCTGCTACCTCGACGCCTCGCCGGGTGCCGGGAGTGCCAAGGTGCAGGCGCTGTTCCGTTCCGCCCTGTCCGTCCCCGGAATCCGCGGGGCGCTGTTCGGCGCGGCCGTGCTGAACCTGGTCGACGCTCGCGAGCTGGCCCAGGAGTTCATCGAGGCCGCCGAGGCGGCCGGATTCGACGCGGGGCATGTGCCGACGGTGGTCCGGTTGGCCGGGCCGTACGAGGCCGAGGCGCGGGGGATGTTGAAGGCGCGCCTGCCGGGAGCACTCGTACTCGACCGCGAGGCGTCGCTCGAAGACGCCTGCGACCTACTGATCTCAGCAATGGGCCGAGCGCCCCGGGCATGGGAGGGGTCCGCCCGATGATCCGAGGACTTCTGGAATCCGGTCCGGGGCTGCTCGTGCAGGGCATCACCGGCATGCAGGGCCGGCTGGAGACCCGCTGGATGCTCGACTCGGGTGTTCGCGTGGCGGCCGGCGTCACCCCCGGCCGAGGAGGGTCCGAGGTACACGGCGTGCCGGTCTTCGACACGGTCGCGCAGGCCGTCGCGGCGACCGGCGCACGGGTGGCGATGAGCTACGCGCCGCCGCAGACCGCAGCGGATGAGGTCGTGGAGGCGGCGCAGGCCGGGCTCGAACTGGTCGTGGTCGCCTCCGAGAAGATTCCGCAGCATCACTGGCTGCGGGTCCTGGAGGTGGCCCGTAGGGGCAACTGCCGGGTCATCGGGCCGAACTCCCAGGGGATCGTGGTGCCGGGCGTGGGTCGGATCGGCTGCCCGGGTGGCGATGAGCCATGGGAGCGATTCGCCCCCGGTCCGGTCGGTATCGTCTCGCGCAGCGGTGGCATGGCCTCCGAGCTGGGGATGTTCGTGCGGACCTGGGGCTGGGGCACCAGCGTGCAGGTGTCGATCGGCGGCGTGCCGATGGTCGGCACGCCCCTCACCGAAGGCGTCGAGCTGGTGGCCCAGGACCCGCTGACCCGGGCCGTGCTGGTCTTCGGTGAACCCGCCAGCCGGCAGGAGCTCGACCTTGCGGCCGCCGTGGCCGACGGACGGATCGACGTGCCCGTGGTCGCGATGGTGGCAGGACGCGCCGGCGACTCCCTGCCGGATGCCCTGCCGTTCGGGCACGCCCCGCGCTATGCCGGCGGGGCGACCGTCCAGGAGAAGATCGCAGCGCTGCGCGACGCCGGCGTCCGGGTCGCCCGCTCGACCCACGAAGTCCGCGCCTACCTGCAGGAAGTTCTGCCGGCCGGAGCGCTTCGCGCGTCGGCGTCGCTCACGGACAGGAGAACCTCCCGATGACCGCACACGCTCCCCGATCTGCTCGGCGCCAGTTACCCCACAGTTAGGCGCAGGTGGCGTCGACCTGGGGTGTGCCTGACCCACCGCCCGCTGGGAACCGATCCTGGTGGAGCGCGGAAGTGAAGCCGCGTACCAGCAGCGGCACTTGGAACGTAACGACTGCGAGGCGCTGCGCCGCGACCTGTGTGCCCGGGTCCTTCCTGTAGCGAACCCGTTCCGGACCGCAGAGCGCTTCGGAACCCCGAACATCAGATCCCCGCGAAATCCGCCTGTTGCCGTGCGCATGGGTGCGGCAGGTCCACCGATTCCTGCCGGGGCTGCTCAGCGGCGCCTGCGCGCACCATGCGGGCCTGACCGAACGCGCCGTCGCGGAAGCGCAACGCAAGGAGTGGGACATGACAAGGAGTGGAACATGACACTGCAGCACGCAGATGTCCGGCGCATCCTCCAGCTTCTCGACAGCGCAGAGCACTTGGAATCGCTCGAGATCCGCATCGGAGAGTTCGTCCTGCAGGCCCGCAAGCCCGGTGCGGCCCCGCTGGAGGCACTGACCATCGCGCCGCCGGTGCAGGCGGCCGGTTCCTCGGCCGCCCCCACCGGTCCCGCCGAACCGACGGGTCCCGTCGCGGCGTCGGCGCGGCCCGCGGCGACTGTGGGCGCGCAGGGAGTCGAGATCCCGGCCGGCATGACCGCGATCCGGGCGCCCATGCCCGGGACGTTCTACCGCACACCCGCACCCGACCAACCGCCCTTCGTGGAGGCCGGCGAGTCGATCACGGAAGGCACCACCATGTGCCTGGTCGAGGTCATGAAGATGTTCAACTCGGTTGCCGCACCGGTGACCGGTCGGGTCCACAGCATCCTCGTCGAGCACGCCCAAGCGGTGGACAAGGACCAGATCCTGATGATCATCGTGCCGGACGAGGCGGAGGACGCGGCATGATCCTCGACGCCCCCGTCGTCCGCCACGACATCCGCAGGCTGTTCGTCGCCAACCGCGGCGAGATCGCCGTCCGCATCATCCGAGCCTGCCGGTCGCTCGGCATCGAGACCGTCGTCGGAGTGTCGGAGGCGGACGTCGACAGCCTGGCGGCGCGCATGGCCGACGAGTCCGTGGTCATCGGGCCGCCCCAGCCGACGCAGAGCTACCTGCGCGTCGACGTGCTGATCGACGCCGCGAAGCACAGCCGGTGCGACGCGGTCCACCCGGGCTACGGCTTCCTGTCCGAGCGCGCGGCGTTCGCCCGCGCCTGCGGCGAGGCCGGTCTGATCTTCATCGGTCCGACCCCCGAAGCCATCGAGAGCATGGGGGACAAGATCACCGCAGTGGGCCTGGCCGCCAAGGCGAAGGTTCCGTGCGTACCCGGCTCGGGCGCCGTCGCCGACCCGGAGGAAGGCCTGCCGATCGCCGTGGAGATCGGTTTCCCGGTCCTGGTGAAGGCGAGTGCCGGCGGTGGCGGCCGCGGCATGCGCGTCGTCCGGTCGGCCGAGGAGTTCCCGCAGGCGTTCCGGGCCGCGTCCACGGAGGCGCAGTCCGCCTTCGGAGACCCGACGCTCTACGTCGAGAAGTTCATCGAACGGGCACGTCATATCGAGATCCAGGTGATGGGCGACCAGTTCGGGAACGTGGTGCACCTGGGCGAGCGCGAGTGCTCGACGCAGCGGCGCCACCAGAAGCTGATCGAGGAGGCGCCCTCGCCCGCGCTCGGGTCGAAGGCCCGTGAGGCCATGGGGGAGGCTGCGGTCCGACTGGCGAAGAACGTCGACTACGTCGGCGCGGGCACGGTCGAGTTCGTCGTCGACGACCGTGACGGGAAGTTCTACTTCCTGGAGATGAACACGCGCATCCAGGTCGAGCACCCGGTGACCGAGATGATCAGCGGAAGGGACCTGGTAGCCGAGCAGATTCGCGTCGCCTGCGGCCTGCCGCTCTCCTTCACCCAGGACGAGATCGTCCTGCAGGGCCACTCCATCGAGTGCCGGATCAACGCCGAGGACGCCGAGCGCGGCTTCGCCCCCAGCCCGGGCCTGGTCAACGACTGGTCCGCGCCGCGCGGCGAGGGCGTCCGGGTCGACACCCACTGCTACGCGGGATACACCGTCTCCCCCTACTACGACTCGCTGCTGGCCAAGGCCATCGTGCACGCCCCCACGCGCGCCGAGGCGATCGAGAAGATGCGCACCCTGCTGGCCGAGCTGAAGGTCGACGGCCCGACGACCACGGCCCCGTTCCACCGAGCGGTGCTGGCCCACCCCGACTTCTGCGACGGGGCGGTGACGACGCGTTGGGTCGAGGACGTGTTCCTCCCCGCACGCAGCCAGGGCTCGGACACCCGTCAGTCCCTCACCGAGGCGGGAGCGCCGGCATGACCACGTACAAGCTCGCATTCACCGACACCAGCCTGACCGACGGCCAGACGGCCGTGTGGGGCGGGGCACTGGACACCTCGATGATGCTCGCGCCGGCCGCCAGGTTGTCGGTCTCGGGACTCGCCGCGATCGAGATCCTCAGCCCCGCCGTCCTGGACGCCTGCCTCGCCCGCGGCGAGAACCCGCTGCACCGCTTGGAACTCGCGCGGCGGCACTTCGGAGCCGTGCCGCTCCGCGCCACCGTCAACCTGCTTACCGGGCACGGCCGACCCGGCGCCGACGTCCTCGGTCCCGAGGTGATCGACCGCTGGTTGGCCACGCTCGCGGGAGCGGGCCTGCAGCAGGTCGTCCTGCTCGATCCGCTGCTCGACGCGGACCGCCTGCATGCGGCGCTCAAGTCGGCCTCGGCAGCAGGTCTGGTCGCGATCGCCGCCCTGCCCTACCAGGCCGACAACGACCGCCCCGACGAGGCGTACGCGCAGCTGGCCGCCTCCCTCGCCGCAAGCGGTGCGGCACGGGTGATGCTCCGTGACGAGAGCGGCGTGCTGACGCCGGATCGGCTGCGCACGCTGGTCCCGGCCCTGGTCCAGGCGCTCGGAACCACGCCGCTCGATCTCCACACCCGCTGTCATACCGCGCTCGGAACCGCCGTGGCGTTGGAAGCAGCCGGCCTCGGCGTCAGTGGCTTCGACACTGCCCTGCCGTGCTTGGCCAACGGCGCCTCGCTGCCGTCGCTGCCTTCGCTGCTGCGCGGTCTGCGGCAACAGGTCACCATGCAGGAACTGCCCGATCACGGCAGTCTCTTGGAGGCCGACGCGATCCTGGCAGCGATCGCCGACCAGGAGGGTTTCCCCCAGGCGGCGTCGTGGGCCTTCGACCTGGCCGCCTACGCCCATGAGTTGCCCGGTGAGGTCGCGGTCGATTTCCTGGCGGCGCTGCGCGACCGCGGGCGCTGGGCCGAGCTGCACGAGTTCGCCGCCGAGTGCGCCGCCGTGCGCCGAGAGATGGGGTCACCTCCGATGGTGGCCCCGTTCGCCCGCGCGATCGCCGAGCAGGCGATCAGTCACTTCGACGGCGACGCGCGGTACGAGAGCCTGCGGCCGGTGCTACGCCGGTTGCTGCAGGGAGCGTACGGAACCGTGGACGGCGAGCTGCGCGCGGATCTGCGCAGGCGGGTCGGCGTCCTGCCTGCCGCCGAGCCTGCGGTCACCGACGTCGACGGACCCGAGGCGCTGCTCGCCTGGATCGCCGGGGTCGAGACCTCCGCGCTGCCGCCGAGGACGCCGAGAACAGGGGCGGGCTCGTTCGGCTACGAGACGCTCACTCCCTACGAATCCCTGGTTCGTGGCCTGGTCACGCGTGCCGGCCGCTTCGCCGTGCTGAGCCTGCAAGGACCCGGCGTCCGCGTCCACCTGCAACAGGAAGCGTGAAAGTCATGCTCAGTCATCTGCGTTCTCTTGTCGCAGCCGAGACGGCCCGGACCGGCCGGCGCCGGACGATCGACCTGGTCGACAGCACCTTCCGGGACGCCCACCAGTGCCTGTGGGCGACCCGGATGCGCACCGAGCACATGCTGCCCATCGCGAAACAGCTCGACGACTCCGGATTCCACAGCATCGACGCCCTCGCACTGGTGGGCTTCGACGCCGGCGTCCTCTTCCTCAACGAGGACCCCTTCGAGCGGGTGCGGCTGCTCCGGGAGCGGATCACCTCGACACCCCTGCGCGGTGCCATCCGCAGCAACCTGATGCGGAGCTTCTTCCCGCAGCCGGACGACGTCAACGAACTCTTCGTCGAGCGGATGGCCGCCAACGGCATCCGTGAATTCGGAGTGCTCGACTCCCTGCACTGCTGGGACAACGTGGCCCCCGGCATCCGCGTCGCCAAGCGGCTCGGGGCGAAGGTGCTGGTCGGACTCGTGTTCAACCTCGCGCCGGGTTACGACGACGACTTCTACGTCCGCCAGGCCCGTGAGGTCATCGACCGCTTCGACGTGGACACCGTCTGTCTGGGGGACGCCGGCGGCAGCCTGACCGTCGAACGAACCCGGACGCTGGTGCCCGCGCTGCGAGCGGCGATCGGTGACAAGCGGCTGGAGCTGATCACTCACTGCCTGACCGCGACGGGCCCGCAGGTCGCCCTCGAGGCCGCGGTGTACGGCGCGGACCAGATCATGACGGCGGTGGACCCGCTGGCCAACGGCAATTCGCTGCCGTCCGCCCAGTCGATCGCCCGCGACCTGCGCGCCCTCGGGTTCGACGTCAACGTCGAGGACCGGCTGCTCGACGACGTCGGCGACTATCTCGGCAAGCTCGCCGCCGACCTGGGCTATCCCGTAGGAGTCCCCGCCGAGTTCGACCCCTCGCTGTACCAGACGCAGTACGCCGGCGGTGCCATGACGAACCTCGAGGCGCAGCTGAAGCAGGCGGGCATCGCCGACCGGTTGCCGGCGGTGATCGAGGAGATCGGCCGGGTGCGCGAGGAGCTGGGCTCACCGGTGATGGCCACCCCCTTCCCCGCCATCGTCGCCGCCCAGGCCGTGATGAACGTCCTGCACGGTGAGCGCTACTCCGTGGTGCCGGACGAGGTGAAGAAGTACGTCTGCGGATACTACGGCGACCTGCCGCTGCCCATCGACGCCGACATCAAGGACCGTGTGCTGGGCAACGGCTCGCGGGACGTCGCCGAGACCCCGCCGACGCTGGACCCGGTCCTGCCGGCGCTGCGCAGCCGCTACCGGAACCAGTCGGACGACCAGTTGCTGCTGCGCTACATGTACGGCGACGAGAAGATCGACGGACTCGTCCCGGTCGAGGACACCTTCAGCGTGCAGCAGTCGATCGTGGAACTGGTGGCGGGTCTCGCCCGCATGCCGAGCAAGCGCAGGGTCCGGCTGGTCGCGCCCGGCGTCGAGTTCCGCGCCAACGGACGGGCCGGCGACCATGACTGACCCCATCGCACGTCCCGAGCCGACCCCGACGGCCGAGAGCGGGCCCTACTGGGAGGCGGCCGCCGAGGGTCGCCTGGTGATCCAGCGCTGCGAGAGCTGCGCGCGTCATCAGTTCTACCCGCGCGCCTTCTGCACGGCCTGCCTCTCGGACCGCCTGGAGTGGGTCGAGTCGGCGGGGCTCGGCCGCGTCTACACCTATACGGTCTGCCGGATCCCGGCCCACCCCTCGATGGCGGACAAGGTCCCCTACGCCGTGGCCGTCATCGACCTCGACGAGGGGGTGCGCATGCTGACCGACCTCGTGGACTGCCCGATCGAGCAGATGCGCATCGGGGCCCGCGTCGAGGTCCGCTTCGAACGGATCAGCAGCACCTGCGTCCTTCCCCAATTCACCCTGGCCCACCTGGAAGACCGATGATCACCGACTACTTCGACGCCGGAGCCTCCCGGTTCCCTGACCGCACCTTCCTGCAGTCCGACGCAGTGCAGCTCAGCTATCACGACGTCGTGGTCGCCTCACACGCCATCGCGCACGGCCTGACCCAGGAAGGTCTGGGCAGCGGCAGCGTCGGCATCCTCTCGCCGAACCACCCCAGCGCTTTCGTGGCGATGCTCGGGGTGCTGCGCTCGGGCGCGAGCTACGTGCCGCTCAACGCCCGCGACCAGATCGAGGACCTGATCTGGTTCATGCGCTTCACCGAGTTGTCGGCGCTGGTCTACCACGAGCAGTACCTGCCGGACCTCGACCGCATCCAGGCCGAGGTCCCCACCCTCAAGACGTGCATCGCACTGAACGAGCAGGGCGCGACCGGGCAGAACACGACCGGGCCGAGCATCGAGGCCTGGCAGCGGGACCACGCCGGGCAGAGGTGCGAGACGCGTCGAGGCCTCGACGACGTCGCACTGATCAAGTCCTCCGGCGGCACCACCGGCCGCCCCAAGGCGATCCTGCAGACCCACCGCAGCCTGCTGTCCGCCTACCGGATCGCCAACCAGTTCTGCCCGCCCGAGCGGGACCCGGTGCACCTGGTGGTGGCACCGCTGACGCATGCGGCCGGCGCCACGGCGATGGGCCTGTCGGCCTTCGGCACGCGCAACGTGATGGCGCCGTCGACGGATCCGGCGGTGATCCTGGAACTGATCGAGCGTGAGCGGGTGACGCACGTCTTCCTGCCGCCGACGATGATCTACCGGCTGCTGGCGCACCCGGACGCCCGCACGCGCGACTGCTCCTCGCTCGAGTACGTGATCTACGGTGCGGCCCCCATGTCGGTCGACAAGCTCAAGGAAGGACTGGCGCTCTGGGGTCAGGTCTTCGTCCAGTTCTACGGCCAGGCAGAAGTGCCCGGAGTGATCACCTGCCTCTCCCGCAAGGACCACTACCTCAGCGACGATCCGCGGGCCGTCAGGCACCTGCAGTCCGCCGGCCGGCCGACCGGTGCCTGCGAGGTGGTGCTCATGGACGACGACGGCACGATCGTCGCGCCGGGCGAGCGCGGTGAGATCGTCGCCCGCGGTGAGCTGGTCTCTCCCGGATACCTCAACAACCCCGAGGCGAACGACGAGGCCCACCGCTTCGGCTGGCACCACACCGGTGACATCGGGGTCTTCGACGAGAGCGGCTACCTCTACGTCGTCGACCGCAAGAAGGACATGGTGATCTCGGGCGGGTTCAACATCTACCCCAGTGAGATCGAGCAGTTGATCTGGTCGCACCCCGCGGTACAGGACTGTGCCGTCGTGGGGGTGCCGGACGCCGACTGGGGTGAGCGGCTGACCGCCGTGGTCGAGTTGAAGCCCGGAGCGCAGGCGACGGCCGAGGAGATCGTCCAGCTGTGCCGGACCCGCTTCGGCGCTCTCAAGACCCCCAAGCAGGTGGAGTTCTGGCAGACGTTGCCGCGCAGCGCGGTCGGCAAGGTCCTCAAGAAGGACGTCCGCGCCAGGCTCACCAGCGCGGACACGGGCGCTGACACGGCGACGGTCTGAGGGATGGCAGTGGACAAGACCAAGCTCTCCGGACGCCACGCCATCGTCGGGCTCGGCGAGGCAGGACTGGGCAAGGCCCCCGCCGGGGCCACCGCGCTGTCACTGCAGTGCCGCGCGGCCCGCGACGCCGTCCTCGAGGCCGGGCTCAGCCTGACCGACATCGACGGTGTCTTCGCCCACTGGGACGACCGCGCCAACGCCCTGCTCGTCGCCGAGTACCTCGGCATCCATCCGCGCTACGCGGACAACACCGTCGTCGGAGGCCAGTCGAACATCACCCACCTGGTGCACGCGATGGCCGCCATCGAGGCGGGGCTCTGCGAGGTCGCCCTGGTCACCTACGGCAGCACCCAGCGCCTGGACAGGAGCAGGGCCCGCGGTGGACACGCCCAGGACCCGCGGTCACCGATCGGCCAGTTCGCCCTGCCCTACGGGATGCTCAACCCGGTCGGCTACTACGCGATGCTGGCCCAGCTCTACCAGCACCGCTACGGCGGCGCGCCCGAGCACCTGGGCGAGGTGGCCCTCGCCGCCCGCCGCTGGGCGCAGCTCAACCCGAGCGCGGCGGTGCAGTCACCGCTGACCATGGAGGACTACCTCGCCTCGCCCCTGATCGCTGACCCGCTGCGCAAGCTCGACATCTGCCAGATCAACGACGGCGCCGGTGCCATGATCCTCACCAGCGCGGAACGTGCCCGCGACCTGGCCCGCCGGCCCGTGACGATCCGCGGCTTCGGCGACACCTACCGCCACCACCTGACCCCGCTCGGCACCGACGACTGGCTCGACGACGGCGCGCTGCGCACGGTCGCCGACGAGGCGCTGACCATGGCGCAGATCGACCGCCAGGACCTCGACCTGGTGCAGATCTACGACGCGTTCACCATCAACGTACTCGTCGCGCTGGAGGCACTCGGCTTCTGCGAACCCGGCGGCGCGGGCGCGTTCGTCGGCGGCGGGCGTATCGCCCCGGGCGGGGCGTTCCCGCTGAACACCTCCGGCGGAGGGCTGTCGTTCAACCACTCCGGCCAGTTCGGCATGCAGTTGATGATCGAGGCGGTCCGCCAGCTGCGCGGCGAATGCGGCGCACGTCAGGTCCCCGGAGCCCGCACCTGTCTGGTGCAGGCGGGAGGCATGGTCATGTCCGCCTACATGGTCATGGTTCTCGACGCCGGCTGACGTCTCGTCTCGGTCACCGCGAGGTCCTCACCTCCGGCGACCCTGTTCACCCCCCAGGAGGTTCGTCATGCGCGAAACCCATGCCGTTTCAGGCCCGGTGGCGACCACCGACCTGCTCGCCCGCCTGGACCGGCTCCCCGTGACGAGGACAGCTCTGCTGACCACGGTGCTGCTGACCGTCGTCTGGGTCGCGGAGGGGTTCGAGGCCGGCATCATCGGCCCCGTCCTGCTCATCGTGAAAGGGCCCTGGCATCTGACCTCGCAGAGCACCGCCCAGCTGGGCATCGCCTCGACCCTCGGCATTCTCGTCGGTGCGGCGCTCGCGGGCCGTCTCGCGGACCGCTACGGACGCAAGGTCGTGCTGCTCTACGGCATCAGCTCGTTCTCGCTCTTCGCCGCAGCCTGCTCGGTCTCCCCGGACACCGGCTGGATCATGGCGATGCGTGCCTTGGGCGGCCTCGCACTCGGCGCGGTCTTCCCGATCCCCTACCTGCTGCTCTCGGAGTTGTTGGGGAAACGATCCCGCGCCAAGGTGATCGCCACCGCCTCCGCCGTGCTCGCGCTGAGCTACGTCATCCCCGAGCTCGCCGCGCTCGCCGTGATCGGCAACACGTCCTTCACCTGGTCCTGGCGCATCCTGTTCCTCCTCGGCGCCCTGCCCGCCGTGGCGATCCCCTTCATCCACCTCCACCTGCCGGAGAGCCCCCGCTGGCAGCTGCTCAACGGCCGGACGGCACAGGCTCAGGCTCTCGTCGAGCGGATGGAACGCGAGGCGGGACTCGCGGACGGGGAGGGCCTGGCGCACCCCGGGATCACCGATGTCGTGCAGACCGAGTACGAGGCTCACGCCGCACCGGGCCACCGGGCCACGGCTCTGCTGCGCCGGCCACTCCTGGGTCGGTTCGCGCTGTCCCTGCTGATCTGCGTCGGCGGTACCGCGAGCGGCTACGTGATGGTCGTCTACGCGCCGACGCTGTACGCGGGCATGGGACTGTCCAGCCACCAAGCGCTGCTCGCCACCGCCGCGCTCGTCGTCGCAGGGGTGGTCGGCGCGCTGACGGTGGGACGCATGGCGGACCGCATCGGGCGCAAGAAGACCTTTCTGGTCCTCAGCCTCGGTTCCGTCGTCGGCTACAGCCTGCTGGCGATGTCACCGAACGCGTCACTGAGCGTCTGCTTCGGGCTTCTCGCGGCGTTCTTCAGCACCGGCATGGTGCCCTTCTCCCGGCTGTTCACGGCCGAGCAGTTCCCCTCCTCCATACGGGGAACGGCAGCCGGATGGGTGGAGTCGATCGGCCGCCTCTTCGGTGGTGTCGTCGTGGCCGGGTCCGTCCCCTACGTCCAGGCCCACTGGGGGAACGGCGCGCCGTTCTGGATCGTCGGCGCCGTCTTTCTGCTCTGCCTGGGACCTGTCATGCTCCGCGCCCGCGAGACCACCGGCATGAGCATCGACCAGGCGGGAGCCGTCTGAACACCTGCCGCGCAACGTCATACCCCTCCCGCCCGAGCGCGAGGACTCCAGAGAAGAGGACCGATGGACCTGCTCGACACCCTCGTCGCCAAGGGACTGCGGCGCGAGCTGCCGACCCGCGAAGAAGCGCTCGCCGTCCTGGCGACCTCCGACGACGACCTGCTCGATGTGGTGGCCGCCGCCGGCAAGGTGCGCCGCCGGTGGTTCGGGCGCCGGGTGAAGCTCAACTACCTGGTGAACCTGAAGTCCGGGCTCTGCCCCGAGGACTGCTCGTACTGCTCGCAGCGCCTCGGCTCGACGGCCGGCATCCTCAAGTACACCTGGCTGAAGCCCGACGAGGCCTCGCAGGCCGCGGCCGCCGGCGTCGCCGGCGGCGCGAAGCGGGTGTGTCTGGTGGCGAGCGGGCGAGGCCCCACTGACCGGGACGTCGACCGGGTCTCGAAGACCATCGAGGCGATCAAGGAGCAGAACCAGGGCGTGGAGGTGTGCGCCTGCCTCGGCCTGCTCTCCGACGGCCAGGCGCAGCGGCTGCGTGCGGCCGGCGCGGATGCCTACAACCACAACCTCAACACCTCGGAGGCCACGTACGGGGACATCACGACCACGCACACCTACGCGGACCGGGTCGAGACGGTGCAGCAGGCGCAGGCTGCCGGCCTGTCCGCCTGTTCCGGACTCATCGCGGGCATGGGCGAGACCGACGAGGATCTCGTCGACGTGGTCTTCGCCCTGCGGGCCCTGGACGCGGACTCGGTGCCGGTCAACTTCCTCATCCCGTTCGAGGGCACCCCGCTGGCGAAGGAGTGGAACCTCACCCCGCAGCGCTGCCTGCGCATCCTGGCGATGGTGCGGTTCGTGTGCCCGGACGTGGAGGTCCGCATCGCGGGCGGTCGCGAGGTCCATCTGCGTTCGATGCAGCCGCTCGCACTGCAGTTGGCGAACTCGATCTTCCTGGGCGACTACCTCACCAGCGAGGGCCAGGCCGGCGGGGCCGACCTCGACATGATCGCGGACGCGGGCTTCGAGGTGGAGGGCGCGGGCACCACGACGCTGCCCGAGCACCGCGCGGCTGCACCAGCATCGCCCGGGTGCGGTTCGGGCGGGTACGGCGGCTGCGCCCCGTGCGGCGACGGCGCGCCCGATCCGACGCCGGGTCAGGCACGTCCGGACCTGGTCTCGGTGCGCCGTCGGGGCGCGGGTACCGACCTCGCGCCCAACGCCTGAACTGTTCCAGGCGTCTCCACGGCCACCTCGCGCTGCAGCCCCTGGTCGGAACTTCGTGACAGCCACTACGCGGGACGCAACCGAGCGGTCCGCAGCGGCGTCCAGCTGAGCACGCTTCAGTCCTCGGAGTCCAGGCCCAGGACGAACCACGGGTCGTCATCGCGTATGCCAGGCACCCCCGGCCGCCGGTCGGGGGTGCCTGGTGCGTCCGGGCCCCTGGCAGTCCGATGCATCCTGCGCGACGGGTCGCCAGGTGATCGACAGTGACGATCGCTGCGGTCTCTAGCGGCCACTTCCATCAATCGGTGCCTCCGGGCCAGACTGTACCCAGCGGTCACCGAAGCGAGCTGCGGAACCCGGCAGGCCGACGCATGGATCAACACCTCCTGCGTCGACGGCTGCAAGGAGAGGCCCGCTCCAACGTCGTGGACCGGGACGTGCCCTGCGCACCGCGACTCCAGGCCGACCACATCCTGGCCGACGGCCAACTGCCGTGCAGGGTCGACGTCTCGGGCGAGTCCCCGCTCAACATCGTCCATGTCGATCCGTGGCCGCTTCCCACCAGCACGACCGCAACAGAAAGGACACCGTAACCATGAGCAGCCTCACCATCCGACCGGTCGCCGGACACATCGGCGCCGACATCGACGGCGCGGACCTGTCCCAACCGCTGTCCGCCGCAACCGTCGAGGAGATCCGGCAGGCCCTCCACCGCCACAAGGTCATCTTCTTCCGCGGCCAGACGCTGGACCACGCCTCCCAGATCGCCTTCGCCCGTCGCTTCGGCGAGCTCACCTTCGCCCACCCGCACGACAATGCCCCGCCGGAGGAGCACCCGGAGATCTTCACTGTGGACCCGGCCCGCTTCGAGAAGCGCTTCGGCAAGGGCTTCCGGGACGAGTACCGCTGGCACACCGACGTCACCCCTGCGGTGAACCCGCCCGCGGGCTCCATCCTGCGTGCCGAGGTCGTCCCCGACTTCGGCGGCGACACCCAGTGGACCAACCTGGTCGCGGCCTACCAGGGGCTGTCCGCCCCGGTCCGCGCGTTCGTCGACACCCTGCGCGCCGAGCACCGCTACGGCGGCAGCTACGGGTTCAAGAACGACAACGAGTTCACCCGGGCCGTCAAGGAGAATCTGTTGGTGGCGGTCCACCCGGTGGTGCGCGTGCACCCGGAGACCGGGGAGCGCGCGCTCTTCGTCAACCCCGGCTTCACCAGCAGCATCGTCGACGTCTCCGCGAACGAGAGCCAGCACATCCTCGACCTGCTCTTCGCCGAGATCACCCGACCCGAGTACACGGTGCGGTTCCGCTGGGAGGCAGGGCACGTCGCCTTCTGGGACAACCGGGTCACCTCGCACCTCGCCCCGCGCGACCTGGAACACCTCGAGGTGGACCGGCGCCTGCACCGGGTCACCCTGCTCGGCGAGGTGCCGGTGGGCCCGGACGGGCGCGAGTCCGAGCTCGTCTGCGGACGACCGTTCACCGCCGACAACCGCGCGGTGCCCACCGCCTCCTGACCCCGCCACGCGGAACAGGAGCACGCGGCGGCCGCCGCCAGGAAGCCCACCGTCCAGGCCCTGCCCGACCGCGCTTCCCCGGCGGACGCCGGCGTCCTCAGCCGCCGGCGCTGCACCCGGGTGCCGCTCCCCGGCGGCACCGGTGGCTGAGGGCGGAAGCCCCGGCGGCCTTGCCGTCCCCGCCCCGGGATGACCGGCAACAGCGCCGCGGGGCGCAACCGACACATCAGGGAGGACCCGAATGCTCAGCACGATGCAGGACGTACCGCTCACCCTCGGCCGGATTCTGGTCCACGGTTCGACCCAGCACGGCCGCTCCACCGTCGCCACCTGGAACGGCACCTCGGCTCGGCACCGCGCCTATGCCGACGTCGGCGCACGGGCCGCCCGGCTCGCGCACGCGCTCCGGGACGAGCTCGGCGTGAGCGGTGACCAGCGGGTCGCCACCCTGATGTGGAACAACACCGAGCACCTTGAGATCTATCTCGCGGTGCCCGGCATGGGTGCGGTGCTGCACACCCTCAATCTGCGCCTGCCCACCCACCAGTTGGCCTTCATCATCAACCACGCGGCCGATCACGTGATCCTGGTCGACGACAGCGTCCTGCCGCTGCTCGCCCCCACTCTGCCGCTGCTCCAGACCACCCTCAGGCACATCGTCGTGGTCGGCGACGGCGACCGCAGCGCCCTCGCCGGCTTCACCGGCACCGTCCACGGCTACGAGGAGTTGATCGCGGACCGGCCGACCGAGTTCCCCTGGGCCACCGGGATCGACGAGCGCGCCGCCGCCGCCCTCTGCTACACCTCCGGCACCACCGGAGACCCCAAGGGCGTCGCCTACAGCCACCGCTCCATCTATTTGCACTGCCTTCAGGTCAACACCGTGGAGAGCTTCGGCTTCGGCACCCGCGACCGGATCCTCCCGGTGGTGCCGATGTTCCATGTCAACGCCTGGGGCGTCCCGCAGGCCGCCTTCATGTCCGGCGCCAACCTGCTGATGCCAGACCGGTTCCTCCAGCCCGAGGCGATCGCTCGGATGATCGCGGCCGAGCGCCCCACCTTCAGCGCTGCGGTCCCCACCATCTGGACCGGACTGCTCGGCGAGCTGGACCGCGGCTCGTACGACACCTCCTCACTGACACGGGTGGTGATCGGCGGCTCGGCCTGTCCGCCGGCCCTGATGCGCGCCTTCAAGGAACGCCACGGTATCGAGCTGATTCACGCCTGGGGCATGACCGAGACCTCCCCGCTGGGCTCGGTCGCCCACCCCCCGGCCGGCCTCACCCCAGAGGAGGAGCAGCCCTATCGGATCACCCAGGGCCGCTTCCCGGCCTCCGTGGAGGCCCGGTTGGCCGGCCTCGCCGGGGACTTCCTCCCGCACGACGGCCGGTCGGCCGGCGAACTCGAGGTCCGCGGCCCGTGGATCGCAGGCGCCTACTTCGGCGGCGCGATCGGCGACGGCACCGATGCGCACCCTGAGCGCCCGGACGACAAGTTCACCCCGGACGGCTGGCTGCGTACCGGGGACGTCGGCACACTTTCCCCCGAGGGCTACCTGACCCTGACCGACCGGGCCAAGGACGTGATCAAGTCCGGCGGCGAGTGGATCTCCTCCCAGGAGCTGGAGAACCACCTGATGGGCCACCCCGACGTAGCCGAGGCCGCCGTGGTCGCGGTACCCGACGACAAGTGGGGCGAGCGTCCGCTGGCCACCGTGGTGCTGCGTGACGGCGCCTCCGTCGACTTCGCCGCACTGCGGGCCTTCCTCGCCGAGCGGGTCGCCTCCTGGCAGCTGCCGGAGCGCTGGGCACTGATTCCGGCGGTGCCCAAGACCAGCGTTGGGAAGTTCGACAAAAAGCTGATCCGGACCCAGTACGCCGACGGAGAGCTGGAGATCGTTCTCGCGGGCAAGGCGTAGTCACCGCGGGCGGTGCGGCGTCAGCGTGACATCGCCTTACGACGTCGAGGATCCGCTCTCGCCGAGCAGGTCGGCGATCCGGCCCATTCTCCTCATGCCAGCTCGGCGCGTAGCCGGTTGCGTTCCGCGGCGATGATGGGACCGGGCGTGGCCGCCGCCCGATGGCGGCGCGGCACGGTGACTATCGGGATCACGGCAGGGGCTGCTCGGCCCAGACCACCTTGCCGTCGGCCGTGTACCGGGTGCCCCAGCGCTCGGAGAGCTGGGCGACCAGGAAGAGTCCCCGGCCGCCTTCGTCGCTGGTGGCTGCGTACCGCAGGTGTGGGGAGGTGCTGCTGCCGTCGAAGACCTCGCAGACGAGGGCCCGGTCACGCAGCAGGCGTACCCGGATCGGCTCCGTCGCGTAGCGGATGGCGTTCGTAGCAAGCTCGCTGACGATCAGTTCGGTGGCGAAGGCCAGCTCGTCCAGTTGCCAGGCGCTCAGCTGCTCGGTCACGTCCGCCCGGAGCCGGGCGACGGCCGCCGGGTCGGCCGGGAGGTCCCAGGCCACGACCTGGTCGGCCGGCAGTGCCCGGGTCCGGGCCACCAGCAGGGCGACGTCATCGGTGGGACGGCTGGGGAGCAGCGCGTCGAGCACCGCCTGGCAGGTCTCCTCCGGCGTCCGGTGCGGCCGGGCCAGCGCGGTACGCAGCAGGTCGAGGCCGATGTCGATGTCCCGTGCACGGTCCTCCACCAGGCCGTCGGTGTAGAGCACGAGTTGGCTACCCTCGGGCAGCTCCAGCTCCGCCGTCTCGAAGGGCGCGCCGACCAGGCCGAGCGGCGGCCCGGCGGGCAGGTCGGGGAACTCGACCGACCCGTCGGGGTGCACCAGCGCGGGCGGCAGGTGTCCGGCCCGGGCCATGCTGCAGCGCAGCGAGACGGGGTCGTAGATCGCGTACAGGCACGTCGCTCCGGTGATGGAGGTCTCGCCGTCGGTGGCCGCGCTGTCCTGGTCGATCTGGTTGACCAGGACGTCGAGATGGCCGAGCAGCTCGTCCGGCGGCAGGTCCAGGGTGGAGAAATTGTGCACGGCTGTGCGCAGGCGGCCCATGGTGGCCGCGGCGTGCAGGCCGTGGCCGACCACGTCGCCGACGACCAGCGCGATCCGGACGCCGGGCAGGGGGATGACGTCGAACCAGTCGCCGCCGACGCCGGCCTCGGCCGGCAGGTAGCGGTAGGCCACGTCCAGGGTGCTCTGCTCGGGCAGGCCTCCGGGGAGCAGGCTCTGCTGAAGGGTGACCGCCATCTGGTGCTCGCGGGTGAAGCGACGGGCGTTGTCGATGCACACGGCGGTGCGGGCCCCGAGCTCCTCGGCGACCGACAGGTCGTCGGCGTCGAACGGCTCGGGTTTCTCCGATCGGTAGAAGTGGGCCACGCCGAGCAGCAGGCCGCGGGCCAGCAGCGGCACGGTGACCAAGGAGTGGACGCCCTGCTCTAGGATCAGCTCGGCCCGCTCCGGGTCGGTCAGTCGCCATTTGGACGCGGGGTCGGACAGAGCGGGCTCGAGGACGGAGTGCCCGTCGAGGGCGTGGGCGTGCGGCGTTCCGGACGGCAACGGGATGGACGTCCCGACCGGGAAGAACGGAGTGTCCGGCCGGACGCCGTGGAGGGCGGCGCGACGCAGGTCCGTCGGCCGGCCAGGAGTGGGTTCGTCCCCGCGCAGCAGCGGCTCCGCCAGATCGACGGTCACGAAGTCGGCGAATCTCGGGACGGCCGCCTCGGTCAGTTCCTCCGCGGTGCGGGTCACGTCCAGCGTGGTGCCGATGGCGGCGCTGGCCTCGTAGAGCAGCTTGAGGCGCTTGCGGGCCTGGTCGGCTTTGCCGGTCAGGGCGCGCAGCTCGGTGGAGTCGCGCAGCGTGGCGACGACGCCGGATGGGCCGCCGTCGTGGCCGGTGGTCCGAATGTTGACCACGAGCAGCCGTTCGCCGGCGCTGACCACCTCGTCGGTGACGGCGTGCCCGGAGTCCAGCAGCTCGGTCAGGTGGTGGTCCAGACCCAGGTCGGTGACGAGCCGACGGCCGTACTCGCCGAGGGGTAGGTCGAGCAGTCGGCAGGCCTCGTCGTTGGCGAGCAGCATGCGGCGGTCGTCACCGATGATGAGGACGCCCTCGCGCACCGCGTGCAGTACCGCGTCGTGGTGCTCGTACATGCGGGTCATCTCAGCCGGGCCGAGGCCGTGGGTCTGGCGTCTCAGCCGCCGTACGACCAGCCAGGTCCCGGCGGTGGCGAGCCCGAGAGCCAGGGCGCCCGCCCCGAAGACGACCGGCAGCCGGTGCTGCGCGGTGCTGCTGATCTTCTTGAGCGTGATGCCCGCGGAGACAACGCCGATCACCCGGTGGTGGCTGTCGAAGACGGGGACGATCGCCTGCACCAGTGGGCCGATCGTGCCCTGGATGGTCTCGGTGACCGTCTGCCCGGCGAGCGCGGGGCCGATGTCGCCGACGAACTTCTTGCCGATCCGGTTGGGAATGGGGTGGGTGTAGCGGATTCCGTGGTCGTCAGTGACCACGACGAAGTCCACGCCGGTCGCCAGGCGGGTGGCCTCGGCGCGCGGCTGGAGCAGCGCGGTCGGGTGGGCCGACTCCATCGCGGCCACGGTTCCGGGGGCGTTGGCGAACGTCTGGGCCACCGCGAGCGACCGGTTCCTGGCCTCCACCGTGGTGTCGTGCTGGGCTTGGACGAAGACCTCGATGCCTGCGGCCAGCACCAGCACCAGGATGATCACGACCTGGAGGATGAAAACCTGTCCGGCGACGCTGCGCATGCCGAGGATCGCCCGGCGACGCTCAGGCGGAAGCTGCCGGTCCGGGCGCCGGTCACTTTGCTGATCCCGCTCCGGGCGCGGGCCGCCCCGGTCCCCATCGGTGGAACCGGGGCCTGTGGGGGCCCGGGAACGGCCCCAGAACCGGGCCATACGCCTATGAAACACCGCTCTCATCAAGGCGGCCAACGGGCGGCGGGCCATGGCTCGGTGACGGAAAGGGCGGGATCGGCTGCCTCGGCCGGGTCAGAGAGACGGTGGAGGGCGCGCCCGCTCCTTGGTTGGCCGCGGATCTCCTCGGCCGTCGCCGACGCGGCACGGGAGCCTTGTCGTTATCCTGTGCCACCTGGGGCGGCCGTCCGGACGCTCCGCACCGCACCGGAGGGTGACGCCGCCCGCCCGGCGGCGTGACCGCGCCTGGCCCTGGATATCCGACCGGGCATGACCACCACCCTCACGCGCGCCGCCGCCACCGCCGCCCTGCTCGGCGCCCTCCTCGCCACCGCCCCCGCGGCCACCGCGGCCACCCGCCCCGCACCGCGCGCCGCCGCTGCCACCCCGCACACCCGCGGCCTCCTCACCCCTGTCAGAGCGGCCTACAACGGCCTCGGGTCCTTCCTCAACGGCGTCAGCAGCGACCTTGGCAGCGGCGGCCTGCTCGGCGGTAGCGTCCTCGACATCACCGACCTCCTTACCGCCACTGCCTCCCGAGTCGGCAACGCCGTCTAGCGCACCACCCGGCATACATGTCCCTCAAGCCCCCGAGCCGCCCTGGCGCGGCCCGGGGGCGGCGTGCCGATGACCCCTACGTGCCCAGCTGCGGGGCATGCGCGGGGACGCGTCATTCTTGACGGTCATTCATGCAGGTCAGCCCCGGTTCGGCGCGCGGTCTGCAAAGGCTGGCCAGGGCAAGAAGGAACGGTCGCAGGAGCGGGAGGACGAGTGGCCGCCGTTGGCGGCGGCTCGGGAGGCCCGGCGGATGCGGGACGAGACGCTGCGTGTGCTGCCTGATCATCCGCTGTTGTTGCATCAGACGCCCGGCCGGCCCCTTGATGTACGGACCGCGCCAGATGATCAGCTCCGTCGACCGGTCCAGTCATGCTCGCCCGAGAATGCCGGTATCTGCTCGACAGCAAGCTCGAGGACGCATTGTCGGGGGTCCACCGGATGCCTAAAACCTAGCCGTGTTGCGCCTTGTGGTTCCGGTCAGCCCTTGTAGGCGGCGGCAAGCACAGCGATCAGGATCGGCGCTGCGAACATCAGCCAGGCCACCGGGTGGGCGAAATTCAGCGTGCGGCCGAAGCCTATTCGCTTGGGCACCAGGATCCGGCGATCATCCCGGTTGACGCAGAACTGGCCCAGCTTCCAGTAACGATCGTCGTCGTCCCAGCTCACGGCCATCGCCTCCAGTCCCAGCCTCGCGATTCCAAGGTAGCTCGCCGCAAGACAACGCAAGCCAGGAACGCATCGGCCGTCTCCGTCCGGCACGTTGAACCCTGGACGCCCTATGTACTCGGCACGGCTGCCGCCCTGCACGGCCGCGTGCAGGGCGAGAAGGTTCTGTTGTCACGCTCCCGGTCAAGCCCGGGCGCCATGCGGTGCCGGGCTTGACCGGCGGGTTGTCACGTTGTCTGCCTGCTGCGGCTACCAGCGGTACCAGCGGCCGCGGCCGCCCGCGCCGGCGCGCTCGCCGCGGAAGACGAAGCCGAGCAGCCACAGGGCCAGGACGACCAGCGCGATCCACCACAGGGCATGCAGGGCGAACCCGGCGCCGCCCAGAACCAGTGCCAGGAGAAGGACAACGATCAGGAGAACCATGGGGAACACCTCCTTTCCCTAAGTTGTGCGGAGGCGCGGTCTCAGGTCCCGGAGGGGGACGGGGTGGGCGGGTCGGTGCGCGCTCGGGTTGTCCGGCGCGGGGGTGTCGTCCATGCCCGCGTGCCTGGCTGGGCTGTTCAGCGGGGTGCGTAGTAGGTGCCGATGGTGGCGCGGTAGCCGGTGTCGTCGCGGTGGGCGTCGGGGTCGTACTCAGGTGCGTTCTTGATCTGGTCCCTGGTGAGGGCGACGCGGATGGTCTCCTGGCCGGCGTCGACGAGGGTGACGGTGCCGGCGGGCAGCATCACGTGTTTGCCGAAGAGGCACGGCTTGCAGTTGACGACGATGAACGCGGAGCCGACGTCGTCGGCGGCGTCGTCGACCTTCCCGATGCGGCGGTCGATCGCGTCGACCTGGTAGCCGGTCAGGTCGGTGCCGGTGGTGTACTGGGCGGTGGGGCGGTAGCCCCAGATGTCGGTCATGCGGTGATTCCCTTTCGCGATGTGGCTGCCGCCGGGGGCCAGCCCCCGGCGGCAGCGCGGCTGGAGTGGTGCCCTGCCTGGCAAGTGACGGCGCGGCAGGTTGTTGACCGGACGCCTGGGTCAGTGCTTGAAGGCGTCCTTGACCTTGGCTCCGGCCTGCTTGACGTCGCCCTTGGCCTGGTCGGCGCGGCCTTCGGCTTCAAGGGGCCGGTCGCCGGTGGCGCGGCCAGCGGCCTTCTTCATGCCGCCCTTGACCGTTTCGGCCTTGTGCGCGGCCTTCTTGCCGATGCTCATGACTGCTTCCCTTCGCTGGACTGGTGATCGTCAGGGGTGCCGGGCGACTACCGACCGGGTTTTCCTTGCGGGGCTGCTTCTCACCCGAAGGGGGCCGGGTCACCGCCCGCTGCCTCGCCGTCCGGCGCTGCGCGTGCACCGGTCGGCGTGGCGCGCATCCGTGGGTCCCGGTCGAGCAGGTCCTCGCGCTGGTTGAGCAGGTCCTCGCGCTGTTCGGCGAGGTCGTCCCGCTGCCGGGCCAGGTCGTCGTGTTCCTGGGCGACGCTTGCCGTCTTCGCACGCGCCGTGTCGCGCTGCCCGGCCAGGGCGTCGCGGTCCTTGTCGACGGCTGCGGTCTCGCGGCGGGAGTGCCGCAGGTCGCGGCGGGCGACAAGTCCCCGGCGGGAGGTGCGGCGGGCGCCGGTCAGCAGCAGGCCCAGACCCAGCATGGCGGCGGCGCCGACGATGATGCCGAACAGGAACAGCGTTCCGGTGGAGCCGTTCATGTGGTGGCCGAAGACCGAGAACGCGCCGTTGAGGGCGTGTGCGCTGCCGGTGTTGCTGAAGAATCCCGCGACGGCCACGACGGCCGCGACGACCAGGATGATGAGTCCGAGGATAATGATCATGACGTTTCCTCCTAAAAAGGACATACGCCGTATATCTACAGTGAACTCCTTGGCTAGACTGGTGTCTACACCGTAGGTCTACGGGTTTGCAGGTGGCACGGGTCCTCCACCCGATGGCGGGCCCGGCGTGGCGAGAGAGAAGGTGCTTGGCATGGATGCGTCCTTGGTCCGTCACACGCTCCGGGAGGAAGAAAGGGCGCACCCGGACGGCAAGCTCACCCGGGAGCGGATGCTGGCCTGTGCCCTGGAGATCGTCGACCGCGACGGCGTCGAGAAGCTGTCCATGCGCGCCCTGGCCAGAGCGCTGGGCCGCGACCCGATGAGCCTGTACCGCCACGCGGACAACAAGGCCGCCCTGCTCGACGGCGTCGCCGAAACCGTCATGGCCGAGCTCACCGTGGATCCCACCGACCCCGACTGGATGGCCCAACTACGCGCCGTGGCTCACCGGTTCCGCCGCGTCGCCCTGGCCCACCCGCACGTGGTACCCCTGCTGGTCACCCGCCCACTGGCCACACCACTCGCACTGCGCCCGCACGGCACCTTGCGCCCGCTGGAGGACGTCCTGGCCCTGCTCACCCGCGCCGGCTTCAGCGGCGCCGACGCCCTGCACATCTACCGCGCCCTGTTCGGCTTCCTGCATGGACACATCCTCAACGAACTCCAGGAACTCGTCGAAAACCCCGACGAAACGGACGACCTGCTCCGCCTGGGCCTCCACCACCTGCCGATCCGCGAATTCCCCCAGCTCCGCGGCCTCGCCACCGTCCTGGCCTCCTACGACGGCGCGACCGAACTCGAACGCGGCCTCGACATCCTCCTCACCGGACTGACCGCCACCACCAAACCTGCGACGTAGCGCCAGCCGCTCCCCGTGCAGTCGCGGCCGTGGACGTCAGCGCCAAACTTCTCCTGATTGGCTGCTGATGCCCGATCAGAGACGCTGGCGCCCCGCGATATTGCGGCGTGTCGCGCTGTGAAGACCACCTTCGGTCGGAGGTGTCCTTGGCCCTCCCAAGGGGCATGAGGTGCGGACGACCAGGAATCGGCGACCGGCTCCGGACTGCAGGTGACGGGGTCCGGCCCCGGACGGCTGCCGAGCTGGTCGGCTACGGGACGGCATGTGCGGGGTGGGGATGAGCTGGTCGGGTGGTCCGAGATCGGCCCGACAATGCCGGAAGCCACCGGGGTCGACGCTATGCCGCAGGTGTACGAGTACGAGTGGTCGAGCGCGGCGGCCACCGAGCGGGCGGCCCCCGTCGGCCGGATGACGGCCCGTCACGCCGCGGACTGTGGTCGTGGGGCAATCCTCAGGATGGCAGCAGTGGGGGGTCTATCTGACGGACGGCCTGCACGCCCCCCGCACCTGTGAACTGAGGCCTTCTCACTGACGCCAGGGCGGGATTTCGCCGTGCGGTTGTTCGCCGCTGGGTAGGGACAGGAGCAGCCCGAGGGGGTGGAGGCGGCTGAGGCGGATGGTGGCCGCGGCGACGCCGCACAGTACGAAGGCCGCGATGAGGGTCCAGGCGATGCCGAGGGCGATGCAGGCAAGGGCCAGGCCTACGACGGCGGCGAGTAGGAGGGTGAAGCCTGCTGTTGTGGTGGCCGCCGCGCGCAGGCGGCGGGTTCGGCTGTGCGTGCGTTCCCAGGTGGCGCCGGTACCGGTCAGTATGTCGATGAGGGTTTTGGCGTAGATCACGTTGAGGAACTGGTCGAAGAGGACCTCGGGCACGATCATGACGGCCAGGAGCAGGGCCTTCCATCCGCCGCGTTTGGCGGCCCAGATGCGTTCGAAGGCGGCGATGGAGGTGATCCCGAGCCAGAACCATGGCCACCCGGGGAAGCCCTTGGTGACGGTGTTGTAGAGCAGGACGGTGAGGAAGAAGGGGACGAAGGCCACGCTGAGGTAGGTGAGCAGTTGCCGGCAGATGTAGGGCAGGGTGACCCGGGTGGTGCCGTAGGCCTTGAGGTTGTCCAGGGCGCCCCGTTGCCAGCGCAGCCGCTGGTAGTACAGCCGGGACCAGGTGGGCATGAGTTCGGTGCCCACGATGCCGGCGCACGGTGACACGCAGCGGTAGCCGAGGTGCTTGAGTGCGAGGGTGAGTTCGTTGTCCTCGGTCAGCGACTCCACGTCGTAGACATCGCGGCCTCGGGGCAGTGAGCCGTGGGCGCGGGCCTGGTGGACGTGGCGCAGGGCGTGGACGGGGTAGAGGGAGGCGGTGCCGGTCAGGACGTCGGCGCGGCCGTGGCGGCGGTGGAGTTCACGGGCGTAGCGCACGTACTCGTTGTTCTGGAGGTGGCAGACCAGGCCGCGCAGGGGGTAGCCGAAGAAGATGGCGCCGACGCCACCGATGGGTGACTGGTCGGGTTCCTGGTGGCGCAGGCGCCGGGCCGCTTCGGCGATGAACTGGGGGGAGAGTGAGGTGTCGGAGTCCATGACCATGACGGCGTCGTGGTCGCTCAGCTGCGGCAGCAGCCGGTCCAGGACCTGGTTGAGCGCGCCCGCCTTGTCCTGTGTATTGCCGACCGTTTCGATGGCCTTGGCGCCGTGGGCGCTGCTGATCCGAGCCGTCTGGTCGGTGCAGCGGTCGGCGACCACGATGACCTCGTCCGGCGGCCTGGTCTGGGCCGCCAGGGACTCCAGGGTCTCGGCGATGAGCGCTTCCTCGTTGTGGGCCGGTACCAGCACGACGATGCGTCCCGGCCCGGCGTAGCGCAGGTCCGGGATGTGCCCGGGCTTGGTGCGGCCCTCCCGGGTCAGGTTCCTGGGCTGGCGTACGAACGCCGGCCCGCGCGCCTCCTTGCGCGTCTGTCCCCGTGTCGGTCCGAACCGGCTCACCAGTGACTCCTCCACATCCCACGCCAAGCGGCCGGGCCGAAGCCTCAAGGCCTCACGTACAGGATTCTGGCGCCGGGTCGCCCCGGCCCGGGTGGTGCTTGACCCGAACAGAGCAGCAGCCGTCCCCCGATCGGGGCTGCGGTGGGTCTGCCGAAGTGCTCGGCAGCCGGGCGCCGCTCGGGTCGGCGCATGCGTCCCGCCCTATGCGGAGGTATAGAGCGCGGACGCGATGCCGGTACGGAAGGCGCTCAGGGCCGCGGGGGAGGACCAGACGCGCCAGTCGGTTTCCTTGTCGGCGTTGAACCACATCAGGCCGCCGATCCGCGTGTCGCCGGCGACGGCGGCGAACATCGCCGTTATCCAGGCGGCCTTGTCGCCGCCCAGCTCCGTGCAGCCCACCTCGGTGAGCCAGAGCGGCTTCACGGTGAGGGTGCGGATGGTGGCGATGGTGGGGTTGAAGACCTCGGTGAAGCTCTGCCAGGTGCGACCGCTGCGGGAGGTGCCCCAGTTGTAGCCGTCGACGCCCACCAGGTCCACATACTCGTCCCCCGGGTAGACCTCGGACAGGGGCGTCGAGTCGGTGTACTGGTTGATCGGGGTCCACAGCCACTTCACGTTGGTGGCGCCGGCCGCGGTGAAGACCGTCCGGATGTGCTTCCACGCCGCGACGTACTGCGCGGTGGTGTTCCCGTTGACTCCTGGATCCCACGGGTTCCAGTTCCCGTTCATCTCCGCGCCCCATCGCAGGTAGACGGTCGTGCCGAAGGCTCTCGCGGCGATCGCCCACTGCGCGATGTACGCGTCGAACTTCCCGGCGAGGATCTTCGACAGTGCGTAGGCGGGCTGGTTCACACCGCCGCTCGAGTCCCAGGACTCCCATGTGATGAACGGCGTCTGCCCGCGCGAGCGGACGTAGAGGGCGTCGGAGGTCGGGAACGGCTGCCGCCCCTCCCACTGGACGTACCACTGCACCGTGCTGGGGCGCCGACCCACGGCAGCGTCGTACTGGTCCAGCTGACCGTGCCATCCCGCCGGATCCCCATCGGGGTCGGGGATATAGGCCCCGGTAGTGACGCTGCGGACCGATCTCTCGGGCGAGGCAGTGGGGAGAGAAGCGCCGGCGGAAGCCAGCGCCAGCAGGATCAGCCACATCCAGGCCTTCATCCGCGGCCCAGCCGGAAAGCTGGCCGTGCCCGGGGCAGCGAACGCTCCACCACTTCATTCACTCCATCCTCAGCCTTCGGTGGCCGATCCCCATGATTGCGCAGTGAAAGACCGCCAGTTCGCAGTCGCAGATCCGGCGCCGTGGACAGACGGGTCGTCACCGGGCCAGCCAGACTGCCGCGTCGCCGGGCAGCAGCCCGGCCTCCAGGGGGACACTGCTCAGCAGCACCTCCCGGTGGTCCGGCAGCCGAACCGGCTCTTGGCCCAGGTTGACGACGCATCGGAATCCGAGGCTTCCCTCTCCCAGCGCCGGGTGGACCCGCCGGATGTGAAGTGCCTTCCGATAGAGCTCGAGCATCGACCGCTCGTCGCCTTTCTGAGCCTGCGCGGTGAGCTGCTTCCACTGCGGCGGTTGAGGCAGCCATGGGACTTTCTGGGCGTGGTCGGGGCTGAAGCCGAACGGCGGGGCGAGCGCCAGCATGAGCCGGACGGCCGCCCGCGCACGCCGCGTACCCAGCGCCAGGTCGACCGGACCGGGCGGGGAGTGGTTGGCGAGTGTGTGAACCGGGCCGTCGGACTGCGCCCTGCCGTAGCGGGTGAGGTGGCGCACGACATCGTGGTTGGAGAGCACCCAGGTCGCCGGGGCGCCGACGGCCGCCATCGCCGAAGGGAGCTGTCGATCGCGATAGGCAGAGTATCCGCCCGCCACGAGGCCGTCAGACAGTCGAAGTTGAAAGCGGTGTGCAGTTCATCGGCCCGGACGTATCGTGCCAGGCGTTCGGACGCGCCCACGCACGCCTCGGCGAGGAACACGCGGGGTGCGGGATCGGAGTCGGCCACCGCGCGCCAGCCGCGGAAGATCTCGTGGACCCCTTCTCGGTCCCAAAGGGGGTGGCCGGGATGGGCGGCCGATGCGGTGAGCTCGATGTCCGAGGGGACAAGGTCGGGCAGGCCCGGGGCCTTGATCATCGCGTGCGCGACATCGATGCGGATCCCGTCGACGCCCAGATCGAACCAGAACCGCAGGATCGACTCGAACTCCCGGCGGACCAGCGGGCTGTCCCAGTTGAGGTCGGGTTGCTCGGGCGCGAACAGATGGAGGTACCACGTCCCGGCCCTGCCGTCGGGTTCGACGATGCGGGTCCACGCGGAGCCACCGAAGACGCTGCGCCAGTTGTTGGGCGGGGCGTCACCTCCCGGGCCGACGCCAGGCCTGAAGATGTAGCGGTCGCGCTCGACGCAGTCGGGGCTGCCGGCCAACGCCTCGCGCAACCACGGGTGCTGGGCGGATGTGTGATTGGGCACGATGTCGATCACCAGGCGCAGGCCCAGCGCATGGATCTCCTCGATCATCGCACGGGCGTCGAACATGGTGCCGAAGACAGGATCGATGGCCCTGTCGTCGGCGACGTCGTAGCCGTCGTCGACCATCGGCGAGGGGAACCAGGGATTGATCCACAGCGCGTCCACGCCGAGCCCCGCCAGGTAGGGCGAGCGCTGGTGCAACCCGGCGAGGTCCCCGACACCATCACCGTTCCCATCGGCGAAACTGCGCAGGTAGACCTGGTAGCAGACCGCGTCACGCCACCAGTCGCGAACATCGGCAGACGGCCGGTTCTCCGAAACGCCCAGAGCCCGCCCGCGCTCACGCCGGCGTCGTTGTTCCGCTCCCATCGGCCCAGAATGCCGCGCACACGTCCGGACCGTGGCTCTGGCACGCCGAAGAGACGAACCGGCTCCGCTGAGCACGGTCACGGTTGGCGACCGTCCTGTTTCGGCGGACGCAGTCGCGCGGCACGCGGTTGACGTGGCGTCATGAACGAGAAGCGAAGAGGTTGACACCGCAGAACCCTTTACTCAGCGCTTTGATCTCATTACCCTAAGTAATGGCGGCGAGTTG
Organism: Streptacidiphilus sp. BW17; assembly: GCF_041262485.1. Taxonomy (NCBI): domain Bacteria; kingdom Bacillati; phylum Actinomycetota; class Actinomycetes; order Kitasatosporales; family Streptomycetaceae; genus Streptacidiphilus; species Streptacidiphilus sp. BW17. The sequence goes on from NZ_JBGCCR010000030.1 coordinate 40,872, forward strand.
TCTCCTCAACGAGGCACGTTGAATGCACGTGCCCGCGCCCTTTCCTGGCCGGCTCGAACCGGTTCCGTGTCAATCGACGGTGCTGCTTTTACCGCGGCCGAATTCCTCGCAAGGCCTCAGTCTTGCCTCGGCCTGTCGACTCGATGCGAGATTGAACGGAGATCACCATGGCCACCAGCTACTGGTTCAACGTCCTGGACTATGGCGCCACCGGCAACGGCGTCACCGACGACACCACCGCGATCCAAACCGCGATCAACGCGGTCCCCTCCTCCGGCGGAACGGTCGTCTTCCCCGCAGGCACCTACAAGACTTCCTCCGTGCTGGTGGCCCGCTCCAACCTGATCCTGGAGGGCGTCAGTGACGGCTCGTCGGTGATCGCACAGAGCAGCACCACGGCCAACGGGCTGAGCGGCTCGGACATTACCCGGTTGACCATCCAGGACCTCACCATCCAAGGGCCGGGCAGTGGCAGCGGCAGCGGCATCGTGCTCACGCGATCGGCCAATCCCGCGACCGTCTCGCTGGCGTTCGCGCGGATGACCGTGAAGTTCTTCGGCGACACCGGAATCGACCTCTCCAACCCGATCGTCTCCACGTTCGAAGGCGTGACCTCGGCCAACAACGGCAACCACGGCTGGGACATCCACGGTGTCTCCGGAGGCGCCGCAGGGACCAGTTGCTCGTTCGTCGCCTGCTACGCCGACACCGTCACCAACGCGGGCTTCCACATCGACACCATGGCCTACTGCTCCTTCGTCGGCTGCGCGGCCGACTACTGCGGTATCGGGTACGAGGTGACCGGCGTCGGCAGCCAGGGCATCAGCTTCACGGGATGCGGCGCCGAATCCGCGGTCAACCGCGGCACCGGATACAACGGCTACAGCTGGAAGATCAACGCCGCGATCGGCGTGGGCTTGTACAACTCCTTCACCTACAACAGCCCCAACGTCAGTATCTGGGTCACCGGCGCGGCACGAGCCGTCAGTATCCTCGGATTCGCCGAGAACACCCCCACCACCGGGGCGGTCAACTCGGTCACCGTCGATGCCGGGTGTTCGGCCACCCTCGGCGATGTCAGCAACGTGAAACCCCTGTCGCTGGCCGGCTACACCAACGTCATCAACGACACCGCCGGCGGCACGGTGGCCAGCGGCTTCGTCTACGGCTCGAACTCCGCCTACTACGAAGGCAACGTCTCCACCACAGCCTCCCCGACCTCGGCCGAACACCTGACGCGCAAGGACTACGTCGACGCGAAGGTCAACCCGGCCCCCGTCACCCTCACCGACGCCGCCACCATCGCCACCAACGCCGCGCTGGGAATCCTGTTCCGAGTCACCCTCAAGGGCAACCGAACCCTGGGCACTCCCACCAACCCCGCCGACGGACAACGCATCACCTGGGAACTCATCCAGGACGCAACCGGCAGCCGCGCGCTCATCCTCAGCTCTGCGTTCGCCCTGGGCACCACCGTCTCCTCGACCACACTCACCACAACGCCGAACAAGCGGGACTTCCTCACCGCGATCTACAACGTGACCACCGCGAAGTGGTACGTGATCAACTTCGTCAAAGGCTACTGACAGCTCGACTTTGCAGCGGGTCGTGGTCGTGATCTTGGCGTGTGGGGGGTGACCGCGATTTCCTCGGGCTTGGCCGACCTGCGGGGTTGCGGATATGGCGGGCGGCGATGATCGTCCGGCGGAGCTCGACGGCCATGTCCCTGAACGCCGCGGGTTGCCTTGGCGGTGTGCCAGGGCTGCCGTGTGCGCCGCTCGGTGATGCCGACGGGGGGTGGCCGTGGGCAGTGCGCACCCGACTGTCCGCGACCTGCCTGGAGTCGGGGCAGACGGTGCGGACGGCTTCGGCGTAGGCGCTGGCTCAGTCTCTGCACACGATCTCGGCCCCGGGATGGGCGCTCAACCAGGCGGTGAGTGTCTCTGAGGTGCGGTCGGGCAACACATCCACACGCTCACCGGTCTCCACGTCCAAGATGATCGTGCCGTCCACGTGGCCCTTCTCGAACGCGAAGTCATCCACACCCATCACTCGCGGGGCGACTGAGAACTGCTCGTCTGGGAGCCTGCGCACCATCCTGATCAGCAAGTTCGCACTCCGCTCCAACCTGTTGTTCAACACGGGCCACCGCTGAAGATCTCCGGTTGGCGGGCGAGGCGCTTCATCCATGACTGGGAGCAAGCCGACGACGTACTTCGTCGGCCTTGCATACCGTCATGTACGCGTAGAAATCGAGTGCTTGCTGCCAGTGCGCTCGAGCCAGTTCCGGCTGACCGTTTGCGTGGAGGGCGTCCCCGATGCCGCAGTGGGCTTCCGCTTGATCGCCGATGCCGTCGCTTGCTGCGCGCTTGAGGGCCCGTCGGTGAAATTCAAGGGCGGTATCGAACTGGCCCTGTGCGAAGGCGTTGCTTCCCAGGCTGTTGAGTGTGGTTGCGGCATGCGCGGGTTCGGCCAGCGCCTCGAATGAGGCGAGGGCTTCCTGGAGTTGCTCGGCAGCTTGGTGGTGGTGTCCTTGGCCTGTGAACAGTACGCCACGGATGTGCAGCGCCTCGGCTTGTCCGAGTCTGTGTCCGCTGGTTCGAAAGAAGGCCAGGGCCTGCTCCAGATGCTCTGAGGCCTGATCGAATTGGCTACTGCGCACCTGAGCGTGGGCGAGCTGTATCCGGTTGTGGCTCGCTCCCGCCAGGTCGCCGATCGCCAGGTGGAGATCAAGGGCCTGGGTAAGGTGCGTCGTAGCGGAGTCGTCGAGTCGGGTGTGGATGTACAACTGGCCGAGGTTGCCCAGGGTGCGGGCTTCGCCGCTGCGATCGCCAGTCTCGCGGAAGAGAGCGAGAGCGCGCTCGTGGTGGGCGATTCCCAGCGGAAAGCGGCCCATCCTCACATAGGCGACTGCGATGTTGCCGGTTGTTGTCGCTTGCCCGGCCACGTCACCGGCGGTCTCGAACAGGTTCGCCGCCTCGTGGTAGCGCCTGAGGGCCTCATCGTGCCGTCCTTCACCGACGTCGATCACGCCCAGGCTCGACATAGCGCGGGCGGCGTTGGACGCGTCCGCGTGTCCCGGGTTCGCTTCGAGGGTCTGCTCGAAGAACATGCGCGCCTGGTGAAGCTGGCCGAGACGCACGCAGACCCTTCCCAGTTCGGCCGCGGCGCTGCGCTCGGCAGCGAGGTCGGCTGCGTCTGTTGCCGCCTGGAGGGCAAGGGCGTGCAGGACGTGACCGTCCTGGTAGTGGCCGTTCGTGTCAAGGTAGCGCCCCAGGAGTGCGGAGAGGTCCGTGGCGTGCCGCCCGAAGCCCCCGCGAGCCGCGCACTCCGCTGCGGCCAGGAGATTGGCGTGCTCCGTTCGGAGCCAAGCGGTGGCCTGGTCCGTGTCCACGAAGCACGACACATCCGTGCCCGCGGTGGGGACGGCGGGCCTGAGGTGTTTCTCGTGTGGGATGAGGAGATCGACTGCGGCGGCCACGGTGCTTCTCATGTGGTCGAAGAGCCGGGCGAGGGCTTCGACGGTCTCTGCTGATCCGGGGTCCTGCACGTGCAGGGCGAAGGTCCGGAGCAGGTCATGGAGGTGGTAGCGGCCGGGTGTGTTCTGCCGGATCAGGTTCTCGTCCTGGAGCGACTCCAGGACGTCCTCGGCCTCGTGGGTGGGGATGTCGGCGAGCGCGGCGACCATCGCGGGAGTGAAGTCGGGCCCGGGGTGGCAACCGAGTAGGCGGAAGACCCGCTGGAGCGGCTCGGTGAGCTCCCGGTAGGAGAGGTCGAGAACGGGGCGCAGCGCTCGGCCGCCGGCACGGATCGCCTCCAGTCGGCCGGCCTGCAGGCGGTCGGCCAACTCGGCGAGCGTCCAGGCGGGGCGGGAACGCAACCTGGCGGCGGCCAGGGCAAGGGCCAGCGGGAGGCGGTCGCAGTACTGGACGATGCGGAGGGCCTCGTCGGGTTCGGCTTCGATGCGTTCGTGTCCGGCGATCCGCCTGAGAAGGTCCAGTGATTCGGCTTCGGAGAAGGTGTCGATCCAGTGGGGGGTGACGCCGTCGAGGCCGGCAAGACTACGGCGGCTGGTGATCAGCACCAGACTGGTGTGGCTTGCCGGAATGAGGTCGCGGACCTGGTTCTCGTCTGCTGCGTTGTCGAGCAGGACCAACGCATGACGCTCGCGGACCTGGTCGCGGTACATCGCCGCCCGCTCATCCCGGCTGGCAGGGATCTGCTGTGCGGGGACCCCGAGCTGACGCAAGAACGCCTCGAGGACAGCTGACGGGTCCGCAGGCGGAAGCTCGGGATCGAAGCCACGCAGGTTCACATGCAGCTGCAGGTCGGCGAAGTGCCCCGCGCGGACCAGTTCATGTGCGGCGCGAACGGCCAGCTGCGTCTTGCCCACGCCGGCCATTCCCTCGATCGCGGAGATCACCACAGCGTGCGTGCCATCGCCGTCGCGGGGGTGCATCGCCGCTTCGAGCAGCCGTGCGAGCTCCTCCTGGCGCCCGGTGAACGTCGCCAAGTCCGTGGGGAGCTGTGCCGATACGCCGACCGGTCCGCCGCTTTTGGCCGATCCGTGCACCCTTATGCAGGCCTCGCGCCAGCGAGAGGTCCCGGTCTCGTCCACGCCCAGCGCCCGGACGATTGCCACTACCAGATCCAGATCCAGACGGCGCCGCCCGACGTCGAAGGCGTCCACGACGGTAGAAGGCGACACGACGCGCGCTGGCCGTATCGCCTGCCCGACTCGCTTGGCCAGCGTTCGGTAGGACGGGAACCCCGCCCACACGCGCAACTCAGCCAGCAGACCGATGAATTCTGCGAGATCCGCGGCGCGATCCGGATCCGGCATCCCGCAACGCTGCTCACCCACTATGCCCCCCCTGTGATCGTGCCCTGACAACGGTGAGTCTATGAGCTGTACGGATTCGTACGGGAAACGGGACTTCGTCAGGCCGGTCGAGCAGCCTGGTCATGCCGCCCAGCGCAAGGCCGGCCCAAGCGGCGGCTCAACATCAGATCAACACCACAGTCAGGACCTACCGTGCGTCTTCGCTCACTCAGCCGCAAAATGACCTACGCAGCCTCCGCCTTCGCGCTCGCGGTGGGCCTGGGCGTGGCCAGCAGCGGCACTGCCAGCGCCGTCACTGCCACTGGCTGCGGAGCCTCCAGCGCGCCCGTGCTGGAGTCCCACCCCGTCACCATCTGGGCAGACAACACCAATCTTGGCCAGATCTACCTGGGCTGGTTCCCGGACTGCAAGGGCGTCTACGCTGAGATCCACTGGACCTATGGCCCTTCCACGCCCTTCAACGACAACGCCGGTAACTCCCAGAACGTGGAGCACCCGCAGGGTCGCCTCTACATGAACGACCCCAACGGGCATGCCATCGCGTACATCAGCTTCCGCCTGGACCACCTGGACGGCTCCTACACCACCACCCCGGTCCAGTCGATCTATACCAACCCGGCCGGACAGTCCTACACCAACCCGAAGATCTTCATGCCCATCGTGGACCTGACCAACTACTCCACCGACTCGGAGTGGCACCAAAACACGACCTGCAACAAGACGATCTTCGGGAACGACCACAACTTCAACAACGGCGCCTGGGGCTCCGGCAACTACGGCGACTGCTGACCCACCCCCTGCATGTCGGGGCTCCCTCTCCCAGACTGGAGCCGCCCGCCCCGCGGGGAAGGCCTCGACATCTTCGCCAGGGCAGCCTGTGAGACCACGAACCTGGGGTCTCCCCGCAAGGACCTTGGGCGGCCCGTCGGCCCGGCGGCGGGGCCTAACAAAGCCATCCGCGTGCTGTTCAGCGTGGTGTAGCGCGCGTGTGGTGGGGCCGGGACTGGAGTCCCGGCCCCACCGCGCGCACCGCGGACTGAATGTGGTCCTCCACATGCAGGAGGGCCGTTACCTGGTCGTGGCGATCAACGATCCCGACTGGCCCAGCGCGATGCTGTGGATCCGACCGCCGGAGAGCTGGATCGACGAGCACCACAACCGACTGGACCAAGTTCGTCCGACCTGGCCCAGCAAGGCACTGTTGAAGGCCGACATCACGAGTTCAACTTCAGTACTATCCAGTACGAAATCCACAGGCACGACCGGACATCGCACCTGGGGAGAACTCCGTGGCATCCGAAATACTCCACCTGCACCTCTCGAAGCTCACCGAATCCGACCCGGCCGTTCCCGGGCGGGAAGTCATCCCCTGCTGGGGCTGGCGCGAGGGCCTGGCCGATGACGTGGTCTTCGCGCTGAACCGCTGGAACTGGCGAATCGACGCAGCGCGCACCCATACGGCGGGCTACGCCATCTTCGAGGCCGAGAAGCGCATCGTCCTCGTGGCGCAGGTCGAGGGGGTCACCGACGGCCCCGAGGAGGGAACGCACTCGATCGTCGGCCGGGTGCTTACCTCCGGCCCGGTCTACGACCAGTGGTTCGGGAAGCCGTCGCCGATCGCCAGGCCGAGCACCCAGGGCGTGAACTGGGTGTCCCTCCAGGAAGCCTGAGCCCCCGGCAGTACCCCTGTCCCTGACGAAAAGCGCTGCGCCCTGCCGGCCACCCGCCGACCGGGCAGGGATTGTCCAGCCAACGGCTCTGTCCCGTAATCGGTGGTGACGCTTCGGGTTGCCTATTGGAGCAAGATCCGTTGGCGCAGGAGCGGGAACCCAGCGCGACCGTGCATCTGCCGCATGATCTTCTTGGTGCGGGTGTTGACGTCTTCAGTCCGGCCGTTGTGGTACGGGAGGGTGAGGTTGGCGTCGTTGCCCTCGGCCGGGACCAGGAGCCGGGCGAACTCGCCGACGAGGCGGGCGAGTTCGGTCATCTCGGCGCAGGTGGCGGTGAGTTCTCGCAGGAGTTCGCCGTCTTTGTCGCGCAGGTTGTCGGGGCGGGTCAGCAGGAGCCGGGACAGTCGACGCGCGGTCGTGACGGGCTTGCCGCCCTCGGCGCGGCCCTGGGTGAGGTAGCGGACCAGGAGGTTCGCGCTGCCGGTGCAACCCAGCTCCTTGATTTCGCGTAGGAGGTGGGTGACTGGCACGGCGGGGTCCTCGGCCCGGCGTCGGCGCAGGTGGTCGCAGTAGGGATCGACCAGGGTGGGCCGGTACCGCGGTGCGCGGCGCTCGGCCGTGGGGCTCCTGCCTGCGGGCGTAGCGCTTGACGGTGTTCAGGGCGAGGTGTCCAGGCGGCGGGCGCATTCGAGCAGGCCGACACCCTTGCTGAGCAGCTCGTGGACCTGGTGCCAGCGTTCCCGGGTGGTCTGCTCGCGTACGCCGCCCGGCCGGGCCGGGTTCACGGCGGTGGCCCAGCAGGCGGTGTGGGCCCGCTAACTCTTTGACTGTCGACCCGAGCTGGCTGGCGAGGCGGTGGGTGCGGCGCTGGTAGCGCTTCACCAGGCCCGGGACCTGCTCGCGGAACGTCTGCCGCGGACAGCCGAGCACCGGGCAGACCAGACGTCGCAGTCGCACCGAGACGACGACGCGCCGACTGTCCATCGGAACATCCGCGAGTGTCCGGCTGTGAAAGCCGTGCACCTTCGACATCGGTGCCCCACACGCCGGGCAGGGGACCGGGCCACCCCGCGTCCGCGCAGCCACCCGGATCACCTCACCCTCGTCCCACAAATCCTCCACAGCCAGCGCGGACAGGCCTGAAAACACCATGGAAACAAGAGAGTTGACGTCAGCCACTCTTGATCACGACATCCCGCCACTGATCGTCACCACCGATTACGGGACAGAGCCGAAGACCGTACAGACCCGCGCATCGCAGCCGTCCCCATGCGTGCCGGACCGTAGCGGTAGTTCCTTTGCTGGGATGGAAGGATCGGCGGTCAGGCTGGCTGGCCCGGGGCGTCCGGGAGGCGGCGCAGGCGGCGGAGGTAGGGGTCGGGGATGTGGCGAGGTTCGAGGCGGATGCGGGCGTCGACACAGACAGCGCCGTCGGGGCCGCAGATCAGGGGGTTGAGGTCGGCCTCGGCCAGCTGGGGGAGGTCGGAGGCCATCCGGCTGAGCCGGGCCAGCAGGTCCTCGATGGACTGCCGGTCGACGGGCGGGCGGCCGCGGTAGCCGAAGAGCAGGGGCGTGGTGCGCAGCGAGGTGAGCATCGCTCCGATGTCGGTGTCGGTGAGCGGCGCCAGCCGGGCGGTGCGGTCGTCGAGCAGGTCTGCGGTGGTGCCGCCGGCGCCGAAGACGACGAGCGGACCGAAGACCGGGTCCTGGACGACGCCCGCGAGAAGTTCCGTCCCGGCCGCCTGGCGCGGCTGGACGAGCACACCGTCCATCCGCTCGCCGAAGCGGGCGACGAAGTCCTGGTACAGGGTCCGCACCTGTTCGTCGACGGCCGCCGTGGTCCGGACCGCGCCGAGGTCGCTCTTGTGGATCTGGCCGGGCCAGTGGGCCTTGAGCACGACTTCGCCGCCTTCACCGGTGCGGGCCAGCATGCGAGCGGCCTGGACGGCGGACTCCTCGTCGTCGCACCAGATCGCGTCCGCCAAGGGCAGGCCGTAGCAGCCCAGAAGCCGGGCCACCAAGGGTGGTTCGAGCCAACCGCCGTCCGGGTGATCGCCGAGGTAGCGCTTCACGATTGACGCGGCCTCGGTCGGGTGGCAGTCGGGAGTCTCCGGCACGGAGGAGAGCGGCTGGGCCAGCCAGAGGGAGCGGCGCAGCGCCTGGGCGAGGGCGCGGGCGGCGGACTGGGCGTCGGCGTAGGCGGGGATCCGGGTGCCGTCGGCGCAGGTGAGGAAGCGGACCGGCTCGCGTTGGTCCAGCAGCACGGCCGCGACCGGACGGGTCCGCCGTCCCGGGCCGGCCAGCAGCGGTGCCTGCGCCTCTGCGGTGCTCTGCACCGTGCCGAGCGCTGTCGGCGCCAGGCAGAGCAGCACCGCCTCTACAGCGCCGCTCGCCGCAAGTGCGTCGACGACCGCGACCAGTGTCCCGGTCGGAGCGGCGGCGGTGGCGTCGACGGGGTTGACCGTGGACGATCCCTCGGGCAGCAGCTCAGCGAGACGCAGGGCCAGTGGCACGGGCAGCTCGGGGACGGTCAGGCCGTGGTCGGTGCAGGCGTCTGCTGCCAGTACGCCGATGCCGCCCGCGTTGGAGACGACGGCGACGGTCCCGGTGATGCCGGGAAGCGGCTGGGAGTCCAGCAGGGCTGCCGTTTCGACGAGTTCAGCGATGGAGTGGGCCGCGGTGATGCCTGCCTGGGTGAACAGCGCCTGGCGGGTGACGGTCGGCGTGGCCGCCGCGGCGGTGTGCGAGGCGGCGCCGCGACGCCCGGCCACGGAGCGACCCGCGTCCACGGTGAGGATCGGCATGACCCGGGCGACCCGGCGTGCGGTGCGGGAGAAGGCGCGGGGACTGCCGAAGGACTCCAGGTGCAGCAGGGCCAGCCGGGTGCGGCCGTCCTGCTCCCACCACTGGAGCAGGTCGTTGCCGCTGACGTCGTACTTGTCGCCGAGGGAGACGAAGTCGGAGACGCCGATGCCGAGCGCGTCGAGCTGCTCCATCAGCGCGATCCCGACGCCGCCGGACTGCACGGCGACGCCCGCTCCGCCGGGCTTCGGCGTCGCTCGGCCGAATTCGGCGTCGAGGCTCACCTCCGGGTCGGTGACGGCCAGTCCCAGGCAGTTCGGGCCGACCAGGCGCATGCTGTGGCGGCGGCAGGTGCTCAGCAGGCCGGTCGACTGGGTGTGGCTCAGCCCGGCGGTGACCACCACCAGGGCCCGCACGCCGCGCTGTCCGCACTCCTCGGCCACGGCGGCGACCTGGTTCGCGGGGACAGCCAGGACGGCGAGGTCGGGTGCGCCTGGCAGGGCGTCGAGGGAGGGGTAGCAGGGGAGGCCGTCGACCTGCCCGGCGTGCGGGTTCACCGGCCAGAGCGAGCCGGTGAAGCCTCCGTGACGGATCTTCAGCAGGAGGCTGTGGCCGACGGTTCCGGGGCGTCGCGAGACGCCGACGACGGCGACGGAGCGAGGGCGTAGCAGCGGGCGGAGGCTGGCGTTGTCGGCGCGGCTGCCGCGGGCCTCGACGGCGTCCAGATATGGGGTGGCGGTCTCGTCGAGGACGGCCTCGATCCGGAGCTCGCCGTCCGCCCAGCGGCGGTTCGTGGCCAGGCCGAGGTCGGTGAAGACCTTGTGCATCTTGTGGTTGTCGGCGAGTGCGTCGGCGACCAGGACGCGGATGTCCTGCGCCCGCGCGGCGTGCACCAGGTGTTCGATGAGCAGGGTGGCGACGCCTCGGTGGTGCCAGTCGTCGGCGACCGCGACGGCCATCTCGGCCCGGCCCGGGTCCTCGGGACCACTCTCGCATTCGACGACGCCGAGTAGCAGCCCGCCGCCCGGCTCGAACGCACCCAGCGCGACGAAGCCCGGACGCGGGGCCGAGCAGAGCCGGTCGGCGGTGAGCTCCGGTGCGCGGCGGCTGATCCCGAAGAAGCGCAGCCGCTGGTTCTCCGGCGACATCCGGTACGCGTGCAGGTCCGCGACCGAGTTGTGGTCGCCCCGGGCGAGTGGGCGGATGTTGACGACGGTGCCGTCGGCGAGCAATGCCTCGGCGCTGCGGGGGAGTTCGGGTGAGGTGACCATCGTGCGCTGCTTTCTTGCGAAGGGGACAGCGGGCGGGCCGAGCCCTGGGGGCGGGTCGACCGGGCTCAGTCGAAAGCGTCGCGGGCGGCGGCACGCGGAGTGGGCGCGCCGTCCGGGCCGTAGCCGAGGCGGACGAGGATCTGGACGTGTTCCGGGCCGTTGCGCGGATCGCGCAGCATCCAGCGCAGGTCGGGCCATTCGACCGCCTGGTGCAGCAGCGAGGTGCGGACCTGCGCGCGGGTTGCCAGCAGCAGCACGTGCTGGAGGGCCAGGCCAGTGCGGAGCCAGTCGGCGGGCCGATCGTGGTCGGTGGCCAGGACGGCCAGCTGCGGGTGCCGCTCGAACGGGCGGGAGGGCATGGGCGTTGGTGGACGCAGGGAGGAGAAGTCCCGCATCGGCATGTGCCCGGTCGCATCCTGAGGGCCGAGCGCCTCGGGCGGAATACCGAAGGCGGTCTCGGCGCCGGGTCGGACCCAGGCCCGGCTCTCGTCCTGGCGGTCCTCGTCGGTGATCGTGCGGGCCTCCGCCTCGCGGGTGAGCCCGAGCAACCGCCGGGCCTCGTCCACGTCGGGCAGATGAAGCCGGACACCTTCGCTGAGCGCCGCGTCGACCAGCTCCGCCCGCAGCGCGCCCGGGACCGGGTCGGGGGAGAACGGCTGGCGGCTGTAGTGGCGACGCCAGATCTGCGCGTACAGATCGGATGCGAGGGCGTCGGCGGCGGTGGGCGAACAGCCCGCCAGCCGGACGGTGGCGAGCAGTTGTGGCTCGTGCGGGTCCGGAAGTAGCCGGAGCACGGGCTCCCACCCCCGGTGCGCGACCGCGACCCGCAGGTTGAACACGGCGGACCCGACGGAGACGTGCAGTCCGCGGCCGTCGGGGTCCTCGGCGCGCAGTTCGCGGTTGAGCGCGGCGCGGATCTCGACGGTGCGGGTGCGCGGCTGCAGCCGGAACCGCCAGGGCTGGGTGTTGTGCATGGACGGGGCGGCGACGGCGGCGGAGACGAGCTCTTCCAGAACGGCGGCGTCGAGGACGGTGGTGGTCATGACGCGCTCCTGCGAATGCGGCGGGCGGCGGCGGTGCCGCTGTCTTCAGCGTCGGCCGCACCACCTACCCGCCCGTAGGGCCGCCCGGGACCTCGTGGCCCGCCGAACGGCCCTGATGCAGTCGTTCTCATCGCCAACCGTGCGACTACCGGCAGGAACGCCGTCCAGGACCGGTCCGCGAGCTTCGGGAGGTCGGGTGCCGTGGGCGTGGATCCAGGCTTGGTGGCGGGTCCGCACGTCGGCCATGTGCCGCCGGACGCCTGCGGCGCGAGCCGCCGGGCCCGGGACGCGGTCGATGACGTCCGTGATCAGGCGGTAGCGGTCCAGGTCGTTGCGGACGACCATGTCGAACCCTGCGCGGGTCTGTGGTAGGCGGGGCGAGGTCGAGTCGCCGGTTCTTGCGGGCTGCCATGCGCGGGAGAATGCGAACCCAGGTGGGTGCCACCTGGATGCGCTCAGCTTCCTGCCGTCCCTGCGACGGATTCGGGGCGGTCGGTGTCGCCGTGCCAGGTGGGCCAGCCGAGGAGCCGGGGGCGCTCGGTGACCCAGGCACGCGTGTCCGCACCGATCTCGGCGTCGATGAGGTCCTCCAGCAGGGCGCGGTAGTGCTCGACCAGGTCGTGGTGGGCAGGGTCGGCGGCCAGGTTGTTCAGCTCGGCCGGGTCCTGGACGCGGTCGTAGAGGACGACGTCGTTGTCGGCCAGGAGCGCTTCGTTGTCGGTCGGTCGGTTGGGGTGGATCGGGGAGAAGTAGCGGCCGAAGGTGTAACGGCTGTCGGTGTAGCCGCGCAGGAAGCCACGCTTGTTCCAGTCGGGTCGCAGGTCGCCGGAGGCGATGCGCTTGGGGGCCTCCGGGTCGGCGAACTCGAACCAGAACGACGCGTCGAGCGTGGTGATCGATTCGACGGCGGTCAGGACTCCGTCGCGCACCAACTGCCCGTGCAGGGCCGGCATCAGCGAGTGGCCCTTGAGCGCCGGGAGCCGGTCGGCTTTCGAGGCGGTGTCCACCCCGGCGATCTCCAGCAGGGTCGGCGCGAGGTCGACTGCGGAGGCGAGCGACGCGGTCTTGGCCCCGCCGGACACGTCGGGGTGGGCGATCACGAACGGGACGTGGAAGTTCTCGTCGTAGACGAGGTTGCCCTTTTGGCGCAGGCCGTGGGAGCCCGCCATCTCGCCGTGGTCGGAGGTGAAGACGACGACGGTGTGGTCCGCCTGTCCGGACGCCTCCAGCGCGTCGAGCACGACCTCGACGCTGCGGTCCACGTCGCGCAGGGCGTTGAGGTAGAAGTTGAGGCCGTCGTACCAGTGCTGGTCGTCGGCGACCGGTCCGAAGACGGTGTCGAGCATCCGCTTGTACTCTGCCACGGCGGGTGCCGCGCCGGAGAGGTCGTCGTGCAGGCTGGTGGGCAGGTCGAAGTCCCAGCGGCGTTGGTAGACGGGGATGTTGGCGGCGGCGCGAGCCACAACGGCGTGGGCCAGCCCGAAGGGGAGCTGGACCTGGGGGCTGCCGCCGTAGTCGAAGCTCATGATGTCGTGCGGGTTCACGAAGTTGACGGCCATGAACCACGGCTGGTCCTTGCTGACCGCCGGCGCCCGGGCGCGCAGCCACTTGACGGCCTGGCCGGCGATGACGGGGTCGATCTTGAGGCCCGCCCAGGCACCGCCGTCGATGTCGCCCCAGTCGTTGAACTCGCTGAATCCGTAGGGTTCCAGGGCGTCGGTGGTGGGTCCGGGGTTCTCCGGGGTGATGTAGGCGTTGGAGAGGTGCCACTTGCCCTGGTACGTCGTGTAGTAGCCGGCGGATCGCAGCATCGTCCCGAGGGTGCCGAGCTCGGGGTCGAGCGGGCGGACGTACGGCATGTTGTCGTTGTCGTAGATCTCGGTGATCGGCAGGTGCTGCCCCGTGTAGATGACAGACCTGGCGGAGCTGCACATCGCCGAGCCCGTGTAGTAGCGCTCGAAGGTGGTGCCGCGGGCCGCGATCCGCTCCCGGGCAGGCAGGGAAAAACCCTGCGGTCGGGGCAGGGAGACGCGCTCCTCGTCGGTGACGATCAGCAGAATGTTGGGGCGACTGGTCATGACCTGCCCTTCGCTCGCCACGCCGTCTGTGGACCGAGCGGCTCAGGAGCGGTTCGCGCGCGGAGTGGTACGTATGCTCCGAACCTAGGCCTGCGTTCGTCGAGGGCCGTGCAGGACGTGGCTGGGAGCGGCCGGACGAGTGAGCGGCGTGCCGGCATCAGGAAGAGTCGCGGCTAGGAGGGGCCGCCGCCCATGAAGGGTGGGTGCCGGACACGCGGTTCCTGCTCGACCCACGCCAGACGTTCCCGCAGTGGGTCCCGCGCTGCGGCGGGGCCGCCTCCAGCAGGTCGCGCATGAGACGTGCGGCGCGAGCCAGGACCATGGGGCTGTCCAGGGCCGCGCAGCACAGGTCGTCGAGCCCGGTGCGTAGGAAGTCGCCCCAGGTGGGCAGGGCCAGCACCACGCGGACGGCTCCGTTCTCGCCCGGGACGGAGGCGGCGTCCAGTCGCGCGTCGAGCAGGCGGCGCAGCAGGCCTTCGATGCTGTCCAGTGCCTGGACCGCGGTGGCGGGGTCGTTCACCGCCGGTGACAGCGCGCACAGCCCGATGCCGGCGAGGAGGCGGAACGCCTGGAGCGGATCCTGGAACGTGTGCCGATCGTCAATATTGCGCTGATGGCAAAGGCGAGGACGCCGATCACGAACGCGAAGGCCCGCCATACCAGCGGATCGGCGCGGGACAGGGCCAACCAGGGACTGAAGTTCGCGGCGACCCACTGAACGACCAGGAACAACAGCGAGAAGAACACACTGCTGACGCTCAACACGGCGATGCCGACCACCCCGAGCACCTCGACCGTGCGCGACGCCGAGACCCGCGGCCGTCCCTCGACTCGGGGCAGCGTCAGTCCCAGGAGCACGCCCAGGATCAGGGTGGTCCCTTGGTCGAGTCCGGCGCGCAGCCGACGTCGCGGCCGCACCAAGCGCTCGGCCGGCTGGTCCGTGCCGAACGGTCCGATGAGCAGGACATCACCGGCCTCCAACTGGGTGATCAGCCGATGCAACTCCTCCAGCTCGCCGGAGTCCGCGTGCCGCGAATCCGGCTCGGGCCCACTGGCCTACCCGCTGTCCGATGGCGACATGTGCTTCTCCGTTCTGGCGGCCGTAGGCCGTCTTGACCCCAGGAAAGCCTCCGCCTGCCGCGACCGCGACAGGTGCTGGACCGGCCGGGGGGAGCGGCGCTCCTCCGGGTGGTCAAGGCGGGCCGCACTGACTGCGGCACCCGGCACTTTGAGGGTGCGGAGGCGGCTGTGCCGCATGCTCCTGCGCTCCGCCCCCGTCGCCGCGGAGGGGCGCCCGGGGCCTGACAGCCGGTCACCCCGTCCAGGTCCAGTCGGCGACTTCGGGCAGGTCGGTGCCGTGGGCACGGATCCATGCGTCGTGGCGCGTGCGGACGTCCGCCATCCGCTGCCGCAGCGGCGCGGCCCGGACGGCGAGGCCGGGGACGCGGTCGATCACGTCCATGACCAGGCGGTAGCGGTCCAGGTCGTTGCGGACGACCATGTCGAACGGCGTGGTCGTGGTGCCGGACTCCTTGTAGCCGCGCACGTGGAGCTGCGGGTGGACCGCGCGGCGGTAGGCGAGGCGGTGGATCAGCCACGGGTAGCCGTGGTAGGCGAAGATCACCGGCCTGTTCCGGGTGAAGACCGCGTCGAACTCTCGGTCGGACAGCCCGTGCGGGTGCTCCTCGGCGGGCATCAGCCGGGCCAGGTCGACGACGTTGACCACCCGCACGGCCAGCTCCGGCAACTCCCGCCGCAGCAACTGCGCGGCGGCGAGCACCTCCTGGGTCGGGACGTCGCCCGCGCACGCCAGGACCACGTCCGGCTCGCGGTCCCCGTGCTCGGTGCCTGCCCACTCCCAGATGCCGAGGCCGCGGGCGCAGTGGGTGCGGGCCTGATCCAGGGGCAGCCAGTCGAAGCACGGCTGTTTGCCGGCGACGACGACGTTGACGTAGTCGCGGCTGCCCAGTACGTGCTCGGCCACGCTGAGCAGGGTGTTGGCGTCCGGCGGCAGGTAGACGCGGACGGCTTCGGGGCTCTTGTTGAGCACGTGGTCGACGAAGCCGGGGTCCTGGTGGGAGAAGCCGTTGTGGTCCTGCCGCCACACGTGCGAGCTGAGCAGGTAGGTGAGTGAGGCGATCGGTGCCCGCCAGGGGATCTGCCGGGTGGTGCGGAGCCACTTGATGTGCTGGTTCACCATCGAGTCGACGATGTGCACGAACGCCTCGTAGCAGGAGAAGAGGCCATGACGTCCGGTCAGCAGATAGCCCTCGAGCCAGCCCTGGCACAGGTGCTCGGAGAGCACTTCCATCACCCGGCCGTCGCGCGCAAGGTGCTCGTCGACGGGCAGGACCTCGGCCTGCCAGGCCTTGCCCGTGGCCCGGTAGACGGCCTGCAGCCGGTTGGAGGCGGTTTCGTCCGGGCCGACGAGGCGGAAGTCGCGGCGCTGTGCGGTGTCGGCCATGACCTGTTCGAGGTAGTCGCCGAGGACGCGGGTGGGTTCGTGCATGCCGGCGCCGGGCCTGTCGACGGGGACGGCGAAGCGCTCAAGCTCGCGCAGCGGGAGTTCGCGCAGCAGCACGCCGCCGTTGGCGTGAGGGTTCGACCCCAGGCGCCGGGCGCCCGAAGGGGTCTGCGCGAGGACGGTCGACGTGGGCCGGCCGTCGGCGTCGAACAGGTCCTCGGGCCGGTAGGAGCGCAGCCATGCCTCCAGCTGACGCAGGTGTTGGGGGTTCTCGCGAACCTGGTCCAGCGGCACCTGGTGGGCACGCCAGGTGCCTTCGACCGGAAGCCCGTCCACCTCTGCCGGGCCGGTCCAGCCCTTCGGCGTGCGCAGCACGACCATCGGCCAGCGCGGCCGTTCGGTCGAGCCCTCGGTGCGTGCGGCCCGCTGGGCCGCGGTGATGGCGTCCAGGGCGTCGTCGAACGCGGCGGCCAGCGCCCGGTGCACGGCGGCGGGCTCGTCGCCGGTGACGTGGATCGGAGTGTAGCCGTAGCCGCGCAGCAGCTCGTCCAGCTCGGTCTCGGGGATGCGGGCGAGGACGGTCGGGTTGGCGATCTTGTATCCGTTCAGGTGCAGGATCGGCAGCACCGCGCCGTCGTGGACCGGGTCGAGGAACTTGTTGCTGTGCCAGGAGGCCGCCAGCGGCCCGGTCTCCGCCTCGCCGTCGCCGACGACGCAGGCGACCAGCAGGCCCGGGTTGTCGAGCGCGGCCCCGTAGGCGTGGGCGAGTGCGTAGCCGAGCTCGCCGCCCTCGTGGATCGACCCGGGCGTCTCCGGCGCGACGTGCGACGGAACACCGCCAGGGAAGGAGAACTGCCGGAACAGGCGCGCCATGCCGGCCTCGTCGCGGGTGATGCCCGGGTAGTGGTCGGTGTAGCTGCCGTCCAGCCAGGAGCATGCGAGTACGGCCGGTCCGCCGTGGCCGGGGCCCCAGACGCAGAGCGCATCCAGGTCGCGGTCGCGGATGACCCGGTTGAGGTGGGTGTGCACGAGGTTGAGGCCGGGGGAGGTGCCCCAGTGCCCGAGCAGTCTGGGCTTGATGTGCTCGGGGCGTAGCGGCTCCCGCAGCAACGGGTTCTCCATCAAGTAGATCTGCCCCGCGGCCAGGTAGTTGGCGGCGCGCCAGTGGGCGTCCAGCTCGGCGACTAGGGCGTCGGTCAGCGGTGCGCTCATGGTCGGGCTCCCCCTCCGGGAGTGCGGTCGACGGCGTCTTCCCGTTCACCGTCCACCGTGGCGGGCGGCGGCGCCGCCGGGGCAGGGCCGACCGGCCCACAGTTCCGGCCGGACGCGGCCGACCGGCGGCCCGATGGGGCCCGCCCGGTCCTGCCTGGCCGCCCGGCAGAAGGGCCAAGCTACCGGTGAGGCCGATCGCTTCGAGGCCGTCGGAACCCTGAGGAGGCGAGACCCATGACAACGCCTGTAGCCGCACTCCGTCCGTTCGTCCCTGTCGCGCTCCCGCGCCCACGTCCCGGGCCGCTGACCTTCCTCGGCGGCGTTGGGACGGTCACCGGCAGCCCAGGCGCACGGTCCGCGGTTCCAAAGGAGGGCCGGCGATGAGCACCCACGACACCCGGCCTCCCGCGAAGGGCGTCCTTGTCGCCTACGCCAGCCGCAACGGAGCGACCGCCGAGATCGCCGAGTGGCTGGCCGCCCGACTCCGCGACGGAGAGAAGCACTTCGACGTCACTGTCGCCGAGGTCTCAGACACACTCGACCCGACCGGTTGGGACGCGGTGGTCCTCGGATCTGCTCTCTACGAGGGCCGGTGGCTGCCCTCCGCCTCACGTTTCGCCCGCCGTCACCGCCACGACTTGGCCCACGCCCCGGTCTGGACTTTCAGCAGCGGCCCGCTGGACGACTCGGCGAGCAGGGGCGACATGGTTACCACCCACAGCGCGGACTGCGCTTCGCGCGGTCTCCGCGCCCGCGACCACGTCACCTTCGGCGGCCGCCTGTCCCCGGACTCGCGTGGCTGGCTGGCCCACGCCATGGTCGATGGCGGCCACGGCGGGGATTTCCGCGACCGCGCCCGGATCGACGCCTACGCGGCTCAGATCGCGGCTGAGCTGACCGGCCTTCCCGGCCTGTGCCGTCCGGCGGCGTGAGTAGCGCGGAGTTGTCGCCGCACGAGGACCGGATGCCGCGCCTGACTGGAATATCCAGAACAACGGGCCGGTACCACACAGACGGAGCGGTGCGGCAGCGCGGCGCCGTCAGCCGAACTGCGGCGGGAACCGGCGGCCGTGCACGGCCTCGGCGAGTATGTGGATCTCCAGGGTGTCCGTCGTGGGATCCTCGGCGCTGACGACCGCGCGGCCGAGGAGGGTGACGCACCAGCCCGTGCCGTCCGTCTGGTCGAGCGCGTCGGCCTCGAAGGCGACGAGAGAGTCGCCGATGGCCCGGGCGAGCCCCGAGGTGGTCGCTGTGCGCAGCAGCACGCCGCCGTCCGGGGCGATGTGGAACTGAGACGGCCACACCGCGGGCATCGCGGCGCTCGTGTAGATCACGCGGCCGGTCCGCGCGTCGGCCAGTAGCTCCAACGCGCGGCCCCGGTCGAGGTGTTCGGTGCGCAAGGTCATGTGTTCGATCGTCGCCACCAGGGGGTTCCGGTGCGAGGGCCGGACGGCCCGTGCGGTCCTGCCGACCGGCCCCATGAGGGACGTGCGTCAGGACCTGCCGGTGCGGCCGGTCCCGCTCGTGCCCGCGGCGTGCTCGGCCGCGTGTTCGGCGGCATGGGAGGCGATGACGGCCGCCTGGACCCGGCGTTCCACGCCGAGTTTGGCCAGCATGCGCGAGATGTGGTTCTTGACGGTCTTCTCGGCCAGGTAGAGCCGTTGCCCGATCTCGCGGTTGGTCAGGCCGTCGCCGATGAGCGCCAGGATGTCGCGTTCGCGGTCGGTCAGCTCGGAGAGGGCGTCGGGTTGCGGTGGGGCCTGGGTGGCCTGGCCGCGCAGGCGTGACATGAGCCGGGTCGTCGCGCCGGGGTCGAGCATCGACTGGCCTGCGCCGACGGTGCGTACGGCGGAGATCAGGTTGGTGCCGCTGATCTGCTTGAGGACGTAGCCGGAGGCCCCGGCCATGATCGCGTCCAGCAGGGCGTCCTCGTCGTCGAACGAGGTGAGCATCAGACAGGCCAGTTCCGGCAGCTGCGAGCGCAGGTCCCGGCAGACGGTGATGCCGTCCCCGTCCGGGAGCCGAACGTCGAGCACCGCCACGTCAGGGCGCAGGGCAGGGACCCGGGCCAGCGCCTGCGCGCAGGTGGCGGCCTCGCCGACCACCTCCAGGCCCGGCTCGGCGTCGAGCATGTCGTGGACACCGCGGCGCACCACCTCGTGGTCGTCGAGCAGGAAGACGCGGATCGTGTCGGCGGCAGCATCGCCGGTTGAGTCGCCAGCCATTCCTCTACCCCATGTCCTTGATGTGCACGGTCCCGGTCCGGGAAGTGCCGCGCGGGAGACCCCCAGGATCGTCCCGCCGGAGCCGGGACTTGCGACAGGGCCGAACGGTCCCATCATCGCGCGATCGGAGCCGACCGGCACGGGTCGACCGGCCGCACCCGGTGCCCCGATCGGCTCAGGTTCCCGGGCCGGGGAGGCGTCCTCAGCCGTAGGGCAGACCGGCAGTCGACCGGTACCTGGTGCACTCGACGCGTCGGCTGGGTAGCGTGACCTTGACCGGGTAACCGGCCGATCCGCCTGCCAGGTGGAGGAACAGGTGCCCGAGGAAGCGTCGCAGGGACCTCTGGGGCTTCCGGATCTGCGTCTGGACCAGCTCCTGGCGGAGTTGCAGTCCCGGCTCGACCTCGCCCGCGGCACCCGGGACCGCGTGCACGCGCTGCTGGAGGCGGTTCTCACCGTCGGCCGTGAGCTCGACCTCGACCAGGTGCTGCAGCAGATCGTCGAGTCCGCCGCGACGCTCGTGGACGCCCGTTACGCCGCGCTCGGTGTCATCGGCGAGGGCGGCATGCTGGCCAAGTTCCTCACCACCGGTCTGACGCCTGAGCAGGTCAAGGAGATCGGGCCGTTCCCCACCGGCCACGGCATCCTCGGTGAGCTGATCCGGCACCCCGAGCCGCTGCGGCTGCGTGACATCTCCCACCACCACGCCTCCGTCGGCTTTCCTGCCAATCATCCGCCGATGCGCAGCTTCCTGGGTGTGCCGATCCGGGTGCGCGGCGAAGTCTTCGGCAACCTCTACCTGACCGAGAGGCGCGGTGGCGGGCAGTTCGACGCCGAGGACGAGTCGGTGCTGCAGACGCTCGCCGTCGCCGCCGGCGTAGCCATCGACAACGCCCGTCTCTACCGCGACGCGCGGCTGCGCGAGCGTTGGTTGCTCGCGAGCGGCGAGGTCACGGCCCGGCTGCTCTCCGGCGCGTCCGAGCAGGACGAGCTCGCCGAGCTGGTCCAGGCCTCGCTGGAGATCCTCGAGGCGGATCTCGGCGTCATCGCCCTCAGCCTGACGACCGCTGACGGCGTCGGCCTCGCGGTGCAACTGGCGGAGGGGGTGGACGCGGAGCTGCACCGCGGCCTGCTGCTGCCCCTGGAGGGGACGTTCATGGGCGCGGCCTTCTCCGCGGCTGAGCCGATCACCAGCGTGGACATCGCCCATGACCCGCGGGTGACGGCAGGCCCTCCGCGTTGGCCGGGCCTAGGCGCAGCGGTGGCTGTTCCCCTGGGCCGAGGTCCCGAAGGGCCTCGAGGCGTGCTGATGCTGGCGCGCCGGGTCGGCCTGTACCCGTTCACGTCCGCGGATGTCGCGCCGCTGAACGCCTTCGCCGGCCAGGCGGCACTGGCGTTGGAGCTGGCCGCCCGGCGCAGCGACGCGGAGCAGCTGGCCATGCTGGAGGACCATGACCGGATCGCCCGCGACCTGCACGATCTGGCGATCCAACGGATCTTCGCCACCGGCATGACCCTGCAGAGCGCGCAGCGGTTCATCACACACCCGCAGGCCGCGGAGCGGGTCGGCCGGGCGGTCGAGGACCTCGACGAGACGGTGAAGATCATCCGCACGTCGATCTTCGGTCTCCGCGCTCGCTCGTCGGCGCAGGAGGCGGGCGGTCTGCGAGCCCGGATCGTGGACGTCGTCTCCCGCTCCATCCCGACGTTCGGCTTCACGCCTTCGCTCCGGCTGGAGGGCCTCCTGGACACGGACGTCCCGGCCGACCTGGCCGACGACGTGCTCGCTGTGCTGGAGGAGGCGCTGAGCAACGCTTCTCGTCACGCCTCGGCCAGGGCCGTCGACGTCTCCGCGAAAGTTACGGGTGGGCCCGCATCGGAGGTGGTGCTGACAGTCACCGACGACGGCGTCGGCCTGCCCGAGGGAGGCCGACGGAGCGGGCTGGCCAATCTGGAGGAGCGGGCAATGAAGCACCGCGGCGGGCTCAGCCTCGCCGCGAACCCGGCCGGGTCCGGTACCGAGCTGCGCTGGCGGGTGCCGTTGCGCACCGGCGCCTGACCCCGGCCGGCGCGGCCCGCTCCGGAGACGCGGCCGGGGCAAGGCCGATCGGCCCAAGCCCCGTTGTGCGCGGCGGAGAACCCTGAGGAGGCAGAGGCAGTGACCGCGGAAGGGGCGATCGGTCATGAAAGCGCTCACGCACCACGGTCCCGGACGCCGTGTCTGGGGCGAGGTCCCCGACGCCACCGTCCAGGACCGGGAGGGTGCCGTCGTCCGGGTCGACGCCGTCACGATCTGCGGAACGGACCTGCAGATCCTCAAGGGCGACGTGCCGAGGTCGCCTTCGGCCCGGTCCTCGGCCACGAGGCAGTCGGCACGGTGACGGCCGTCGGCGACAGCGTGCGCACCGTCGCCGTGGGCGACCGCGTCCTGGTCTCGTGCATCTTCGCCATGCCATCCGCGTAGCTCCGGGACGGGCCCTCCGGCATCGCTTTGGGGTGCCGCTCCGCGCCTCGCGGCGGCGGACGCCCCGTCACCCGTTCGGCGCGGACTCGACTGCTCATGGTCTTCGGGCGGGACGAGGGCCCTTCGGGCCTGCGGAGAGGGACCGAGCGGCCCTGCGGAGGACCGTGGCCGAGGCATTCCCGGCGGGGGAGTGGGGGCCGGTCGGCCCTGTCCCCGGCCGTGGCCGCGGCGAACGCTGGGAGGTGAGCCACCCCGCCTCCGCGGGCCTGAGGGAAGGAACGAGGCGATGACCCCTTCGCTGATCGTCGGAGTCGACGACTCCGACGCGAGCCTCGCTGCAGCCGACTGGGCCGGCCGCGAGGCCGCCGCGACGCGACGGAACGTGCGACTCGTCCACGTCCGCCCGGGCGGGTTCTGGATCCGGCCGGGCGACGACCGGGTCAAGGACGCGGAAGAGCATGCCCTGCATGCGATGACGTGCCTCGCCGACGCCCTGCACCGGGCCCACCCAGGACTGCGGGTGGACGTCGAGACGCCGACCGGGCCGGTTGACCGGGTGCTGCTGCGCAGCGCCGACCAGGTCGGGACGCTGGTCCTGGGCACCCGGGGCAGCGGCGGCTTCGCGGCCCTGCTGCTCGGTTCGGTGGCGCAGTCGGTCGCCGCCCAGGCCGAGAGTCCCGTGATCCTGGTACCGCAACGGGCCGCTGCGGCTGAGCCGGGCTACCGGATCGTCGTCGGCGTCGATCCGTCAGGGGACTGCGGTCCCGTGCTCGAGTTCGGGCTGCGCAGCGCTCAGGACCACGGGGTCGTGCTGCGCGCCGTCCACGCCTGGCATCCTCCGGTGCCCTGGGGTGCGGGTCCCGTTCAGCCCGGACAGTCCGAGCGGCAGGAGGTCCAGCACTACCAGGCGCTGGCCCTGCGAGAAGCTGTGACGACGGCACACACCCGGTATCCGGCTGTGGAGTTCACCAGCGCGGAGCTGTCCGGCGACCCCGCCAGGGTCCTGGTGGAGGAGGCCGAGAAGGCCTCGCTGCTGGTCGTCGGCCGACGTCGACACCGTCCGGTGTCGGCGCTCGGGCCGGTCGCGCACGCGGCGCTCCACTACGCCCGCTGTCCTGTCGCGGTCGTTCCGCACTGGTGACGGAAAAAGCTGGAAGGAGGAGGAACGGCCATGTTCGCAGCATCGCGCGCTGATGCACAGGAAGCCCTCCGTCGCCGTCACCCGGGTGACCTCGGTCGACGTGTCGCTTTGAGGCGCCACGAACTCGGCCTCAGCGTCGATGAGGTGGCGCGGCGGGCCGGCATGTCCCCGGGCGTCGTCGAGTGGGTCGAGACCGGCCCGGCCGAACTGGGACCTGGCGAGGTCGGTCGCCTGGCTGCGGCTCTCGACACGTCCCGTAAGGAACTTCTGGGCGGCGGCGGCCTGGAGACGGCACCCGGCCAGGCCCGCCCCGACCGACGCACCGTCACGGTCGAGTTGTCCGACGAGGAGTGCTGGAGCTGTCTGGGCCGTCACGGTGTGGGCCGGGTCGTGTTCCTGATGGGTGGCGCCCTGATCGTCCGACCCGTCAACTACCGCGTCGTCGACGGGATCCTGCTCTTCCGCACGCAGGAGGGCGGTGTCCTTTGTGCAGCGGCCGGACGGCGAGTCGTCCTCGAGGTCGACTCTCCCGACGTCGTCGTCGCCCAGGGGTGGAGCGTGCTGGTGTCCGGCTACGCCGAGGTGGACCGGCGTGACATCGACCGTTCCGGGATCCTGGAGGGGGAACCCGAGCCGTGGGCGAACGGGCCCCGTGACCTCCTGGTCCGGATCCGTCCGAACCGGTTCACCGGACGCGAACTGCTGCTCCACGCCGTGGACACGGGGCACACCGAATCGGATGGAGGTGGCAGCCGTGAACGGGAGCGGTAGCCCCCACTTTGTCGGCGATGTGATGACGCAGACCGTGGTGTCGGTCGGCCGAGAGGCCGGCTTCAAGGACATCGTTGCGTTGATGGCGCAGTGCCAGGTCAGTGCGCTCCCGGTGACAGCGGTGGAGGGCCGTGTCGTCGGCGTCGTGTCCGAGGTGGACCTGCTTCCGAAGGAGGAGTTCCGCGACGAGGAGCCCAGCCGCCCGGAGCAGGTGCGCCGCCTGGGGGACATGGCCAAGGCGAGTGCGATCACGGCCGCTGAGCTGATGACTTCGCCCGCGGTCACTGTGCGCGCCGACGCGGCCCTCGCGCAGGCAGCCCGCGAGATGGCCCGGCACCACGTCAAGCGCCTGCCGGTGGTGGACGAGTGGGGTGTGCTGGCCGGCGTCGTCAGCCGCGCGGACCTGCTCAAGGTGTTCCTCCGCCCCGACGAGGAGATCGCGGAGGAGGTCCGCAGGGAGGTCGTCGCCTATCTCTTCGGCGACGGGGCCATCGACGTCGTGGTCGAGGTCACGGACGGCGTCGTGACCCTGACCGGCAGGCTCCCCGACACCATGCTCGTCCCTGTGGCCGCCCGGCTGACACGCGCGGTCGAGGGAGTGGTGGACGTCCGGTGGGACGTCACCGGACAGGCACTCGTCCCACGCTGCGCCAGGACCCGCACGAACAGGAGCCGGCCATGACCGAGAACACCCACGACACTCACGCACAGCACACGCTGACACCGGAACAGCTGGCCTTCCTGGCGGCGGCGGGTGGAGCGGCTCCGTCGCTGCACAACAGCCAGCCGTGGCGCTTCCGTGTCTCCCGCGACCGGCGCGGGCTGTCGGTCTACCGAGACCCGTCGCGCGCGGTCCCGGCCACGGATCCGACGGGCCGCGCGTTGCATGTCTCCGTGGGCGCGTCGGTACTCAACCTTCGGGTGGCCGCCGCCGCGCTCGGCCTGGACGCGCGGCTGCGGCTGCTCCCGGCCCCGGAGCAGCTGGACCTGCTCGCCCTGCTGGACTTCACCCCTAGGGTGGCCGGAGCAGGCCCGGCGCGGGACGCAGAGCTGTTTCCCGCCATCGCCCAGCGCCACAGCAGCAGACAGCCGTTCACCAACCGGGACATCCCGGAGCAGGTGGTGGGCGAGCTCATCGCGGCGGCCGACCAGGAAGGCGTCGTGCTGGCGATGCTGGAGGAGTACGAGACCCGCCGGGTGCTCGCGCTGACCGCCGACGCCGAGCGCCGCACCGCGGCCGACGCGGCGCGCGAAGCCGAGGCGCGGAGCTGGGTGCGGATGGAAGCCCCCGCCGCCGACGGCATCCCCGCTGCCGCGTTGGGTCCGCTCGACCGGGACGCCCGCGTGCCCGTCCGCAGCTTCACCGGACACCCGCCCGCCTCGGTGCCTGCGTCGGAGCGCTTCGAGGCCCTCCCGCAGCTGGCGACGTTCACCACACCGCACGACGATCGCAGCGCCTGGGTGCGCACCGGCATGGCACTGGAGCGGGTCTGGCTGCTGGCAACCGGACACGCCCTACGCGCCTCGGTGCTGCACCAGGCCGTCGAGTGGCCCGACACCCGCTGGCAGCTGCGCGACCCGGAGACCGGGCCGGGCTACGTCCAAATCATCCTGCGACTCGGCTACGGACCACCCGGTGCCGCGACGCCGCGACGCCCGGTGGCCGAGATCCTGCAACTGACCTGAGCTCCCGAGAACCTGTCCATGAGGAGAACACCATGTCCGGTCCCATCGTGGCCGGGATCGACTTTCCTGTGGACGACGGACCCTCCGTGGCCTGGGCCGAGTCGGAGGCTCTGCTGCGCGGCGCCGAGCTGAGGCCGCCGACGCGGCGGACCTGCTCGTGGTCGGAACCCGCGGCTCGGGGGTTCCCCGGACTCCTGGTGGGTTCGACCGCGCTGCATGCGGCGACGGGGGACTGCCCCGTCGTGGTCGTCCCCTGGCCGAACGGTGCGACCGGCCACAGCGTCGGCGGCGTGGTCGTCGGGTCGACGCCCGGGAACCGGAGGATGCCGTCCGCCGGTTCGCCTTCGCGGAGGCCGGGCGACGGGAGCTTCCGCTGTGGGTTGCCCACGCCGGCGGTACCCGCTGGTGAGGCACGGGCATGCCGCACCGCCCGTGTCCGAGGAAGGGCACGTCGAAGCGGAGGAGGACCGGCTGCTGGCGGAGGTGCCGGCCGGCCGGCGCGAGACGTTCCCTTCCGGCGCGGTCCGTCCCGACAGCGCCAGGTCCGGACCCGCCAAGCACCTGGTCGGCCTCTCAGCCGGCGCCTCGTTGGTGGTCGTCGGACGGCACGGCCGCCCGCAGGGGCTGGTGGGGCGGCTCGGGTCGGTCAGTCAGGCGGTGGTTCAGCACGCCCGCTGCCCGGTCGCCGTGGTCTCGGGCGACTGACCCTGACCGAAGGATCAGTCCGGGACGACTGCCACCGGCGACCTCGCCAGATGCAGCACGCGGTGCGGCACCCGGCCGATCGGGAGCCCGTAGCGGGCGTGTTTGCGGTGGGCGCCGACGACGGTGAGCGAGGCGGTCGCGGAGGCGTCGACCAACGCCTCCTCGGGCAGGGCCAGACCGATGTCCAGTTCCACCTCGACCCCGGGATGCGCCGCGCGGCTCGGCGCGAGCAGGCGCTCCAGCTCGTCCGCCTCCTCGGCGTTGCGCTTCGCCTCGTCGACCGGCGGAACGGCGATGTACCCGGGCATGACCGGCGGGTACATCCACGCGCGGATCACCTGCAGAGGTGTGCCGCGCCGCTCGGCCTCGGCGAAGGCGAACTCCACGGGCGCGTCGGCGCCGGGCGCCACGCCCAGCACCACCGGACCGCCCATGCGCGGGGCGGGCGGCACCACCACGGCGGGAACCGGGGTGTGCGCGATGATGCCCTGGCTCACGGAGCCGAGCAGGACGGTCAGCATCGGGTTGAGCCCATGGTGGCCGACGACGAGCAGCTCCGCCTCCTGGGCCAGGTTCAGCAGCCCTTCCACCGCCGCCTCGTCGACCAGCTCCACCGCGACGACCAGGCCGGGGTGGTCGGCCCGGACGTCTGCCGCGGCCTTGTCGACGAATTCCTGTGCGGCGGTGTGAGTGCCCTCCACGATGTCACGCCGGTAGGCCTCGGGGAGCCGGTACTGCTGCATGCTCCAGGAGTGGCCGATAAGGAGCCTGGCGTTCCGCAGCTTCGCTTCGTGCGCGGCCCAGGCCAGTGCGGCTCGGGCGTTGTCGCTGGTGTCGAGGCCGACGACCACCGTCCCGGTGGGTGAGTCGTCCATCACTGCCTCCCTCGGGGGGAGTCGGCGTGCCGTCGGGACTACGCCGACGATGACGCCTCCAGGTTTTCACCGGGACGGGAGCGCCGCAACGCGCCGTCCGGCGGGGCGGCGCGTTCCCAGGCGGGGGAGAGCGTCAGCGGGTCAGTAGGGCAGCGGTTCACCGGACGGAGTACGCAGACCCAGGGGCACAGGCGGACGCGGACCGTTGAGGCGTTCGGCGACGGCGATGCGCGGCTGGCCCAGCCTCGCCGAGGCATCTCAGGAGGCGGTCAGCGAGGCCGAACGCAGCGGACTGCTGCTCTCCTCCCGGACCGGGGTCCACGATGCCCTCTCCCTGGGTCAAGGACCGGGTGGCCCTGGCCACCTCCGCCGCGCACCTGGCCAGAGGGGATCCCCAAGCGGCGATGGACACCCTGCAGCAGATGACGCTAAGGCCGGAACACGCTACGGCCGCAGCCCGGCCCACCTGGCCGCTGGTGAGAACGAAGCCGCGCGGACGATCCTCGACTCGATCGCCGACGACAGCCACACCGGCCCAGCCGTGACGGTCCGCACCCTACTGGTCCGTACACAGACCGCCATTGCCTCCGGGGACCAGGCCGCCACCCGGCGCCTGCTGACTCGCGCTCCAGTGTGCGCCCGCCCCGAAGACATCCGGCTTCCCTTCCGCGAAGCCGGGCCTAGTACTCCAGCCGTAGATCGCGATCTTGACGGCCGAACAGCCGTCAGTCGACGGTGGTGGCAGTCCCGTGCTCGGGCTTGATGCCAGCGTCGCCGGTGCGACTGTTGGAGTGGCATCCGAGTGCCCCCAGTTCCGGTGCCCACGCCTGCGGCTCGGAAGTGGGGTTGTGCAAGGATGACGCCAGTGTCGATGTTGATATTGAAGCTACTACTCGCGCCGGCGCTCGTCGTCATGTCGTCCCTGGCTGGTCGGCGCTGGGGGCCCTCTCTGGCCGGCACGCTGGTCGCGCTGCCGATCGTGGCCGGACCTATCCTCGCCATCACCTGCCTGGAGCACGGCCAGGTGTTTGCCGCACGGGCCGCTTCGGCCTCGCTGTTGGGCCTGGTCTCGCTCGCTCTGTTCGCGGTCGTCTTCGCCCTGCTGTCCAGGGCGTCCCGCACCGGCCACTGGGCCGCCACGTTGGCGCTCGCCTGGCTTGTCTGCTTGATCGCGGATCTCGCGCTCTCACGGTTTTCGGTCACGCCCGTCGTCGCGTTGGGCCTGTCCTTCGTCGCGACAGCCTGCGGCGCGAAAGCCCTCGCGTGCGCGGAGAGTGAGACCGAGGCAGGCCCACTGCAGCTGACGCAGCCCCCGTGGTGGGACCTGCTGGCACGAGCTGCGGCCACAGCGGTGCTGGTCACCGCGGTGACCACCGCGGCGGCGCACCTCGGCCCCAGCCTGACCGGTGTGCTTGCGCCATTCCCCATCGGCACCAGTGTGGTGGCCACTTTCTCCCTGGCCCGGGGCGGAACAATCCTCGCCACGGCGACACTGCGTGGCGTGCTTCGGGGCCTGTGGGGCTTCGCCGCCTTCTGCTTCCTGGTGGCCGTCCTCGCCGAACCACTCGGTGGTGGCCCCGCCTTTGGGGCCGCCGTGGTCTGCACAGTTGCCCTCCAGGCCACCATCGGCCGCGTTGAGGCGGTGACCACAGCGCGTCGGCTTCTTGCTGCTCAGGCGGGCCAGCTTCAGCCGTAGACCGGTGATCGTGCTGGCGGACAGCGGACGCGAGACGGCCGAAGCCACCGTTCATCATCGGCGTGTGACAGCAGAAGATCAGGCGGTGGTCGCACCGTGCAGCGTAGACCCTGTCCGCTGGCAGGATGCCTTCGAGGGTTTGATGAGCCGAATCGCGGGCCGGTTTACCCGAGTTGAACCCCGCCGCCGAGTGCGGCGACTGGTCTCCGGGCTGCTGTCGGATCTGCCACGCAAGAACTGCTGGACCCTGGCCGAACACGCGGGTGACGCCACTCCGGACGGGATGCAGCACCTGCTGCACCGCGCGAAATGGGACGCCGACGCGATCCGCGACGACATTCGCACCTACGTCGTCGAGCACCTGCACGACACCGAGGCAGTGCTCGTGGTGGACGAGACGGGCGATCTGAAGAAGGGCACCGAGACCGTCGGCGTCCAGCGTCAGTACACCGGCACGGCTGGCCGCATCGAAAATGCCCAGGTCGCCGTCTACCTCGTTTACTCCGCCGACCGCGGACACGCCGCCATCGACCGAGCTCTGTACGTGCCACGCTTGTGGACCGAGGACCCGGACCGCTGCCGAAGGGCAGGCATACCGGAAGAGTTGACCTTCGAAACCAAGCCTCAACTTGCCGCCCGCATGGTCGAACGAGCCCTGGATGCGGGAACGCCCGCGCGCTGGGTTGCGGGAGACGAGGTCTATGGCGACAACCCGCACCTGCGAACCGCCCTGGAACGCCGCCGGACCGGCTACGTCTTGGCGGTCTCCAGCACCCACCCCGTCGTCACTCACGCCGCGAAGTTCCAGGCGAAGACCCTGGCCGCGCGGATCCCGACGTGGGCCTGGCAGCGGCTGTCGGCCGGAACGGGCGCGAAGGGCGAGCGGTACTACGACTGGGCACAGATCGACATTCACGACCCCACCGGCCGACCCGGCCACTGGTGTCTGCTGGTCCGGCGCAACCGCCGTACCGGCGCACTCGCCTTCTACCGCTGCTTCTCACCCCGGCCGGTACCGCTGTCGGAAATGGTGCGGGTGGCCGGACGGCGCTGGACGATCGAGGAGACATTCCAGGCCGGTAAAGGCCTGACGGGCTTGGACGAGCACCAGGTCCGTCGCTGGACCTCCTGGCACCGCTAGGTCACCCTCGCGATGCTCGCCCACGCCTTCCTCGCCGTCTCCACAGCCGCCGAACGCCGCGACCTGCCCACCGCAGACGGCCTGATCCCCTTGACCGGCAACGAGATCCAGCACCTGTTCGCAGCCCTGATCAACCCGGTGCACGACCTCGCGCACCGCCTGCACTGGTCACTCTGGCGACGCCGGCATCAAGCCCGCGCACGGGACTGCCATCACCGTCGTCAGGCGGCCGTTCGGCCGTGAAGATCGCGATCTACGGCTGGAGTACTAGGCTGCGCCGCCTGCTGCAATCGCAACCCGGGCTCGTGCGGAATTAGGACTGGCTCCCGGCCGACCTGCGAACCGGACTGGTCCACCTCTCACCGGGGCATAGTTACCAGACCCACCTTGTTGGGCCGCTCACGGAGCGCCAGCGCGTGGTCGCCAGGACGGCGCAGATGATGTCCGCCCACGAGATCGCCGCCGACCTCTGCCTCTCGGTGAACACGATCAAGACCCATATGAAGCACATCAACCGCAAAGTGTCTGTCACCCGTCGCAGCGAAGCGGACCGCAAAGCCAAGGAACTTCACCTCGTTCCCAGAACTGGACAGCTTTGTCGCGCCCCATCAGACCGTCCTGTACGGACCGGTCACCGACGAGGCGCACCTGTACGGACTTCTTGTTCGCTTCCAGAACCTGGGCCTGCGCGTCGTGGAGATGCGTCAACTCCCCGAACGATCACGGCCGTTCCGCTTCTTGGCGCTTGCGTCGCGGTAGTAGTCGCGGAAGATGATCTTGTAGAGGGGGATCCATCGGGGAATGCGGTTGATGCCCGGGATCCATGGCGCGAACATCGGCAGCAGGAAGCCGAGCAGGATCATGAGCAGGCCGACGTCGAGGTCGAGGTTGGCGTTGCCGGAGGGGTTCAACGCGGGGACCTGGTACATCCCTGCGTACAGCCAGAGCCACACCTGGCCGGGGTAGTCCCACAGTTCGTTCATGACGCCCCACTGGTCACCGGCCACGCCTTGGGCTGTCGCGATGGTGCCCCAGAGGGTGCCGTCGCTGAAGAACATGGTCCCCTTGGTCGTGTCGGTGCTCAGTTGGTGGTCGCTGCCCTGGAGGTAACCGTCGAGGCTTCCGTTGGAGGCGATGAGCTGCTCCGCCTGGATGATCACGGGGACGGGGCCGTAGTTTCCCGGTGGCACCGTGGCAGTGGTGGCAGTGAACTTCGCCGTCGATGCGGCCAGTGCCTTGGCGTAGTTGTCGAGCCAGGTCGTCTGCAGTGGGGACGCGAGCCGGTCGGCCGAAGCGCCGGGCGACAGATCGCCACCCGCGCGCTTGTACTGGCGGACCGCGACAGCGACCGTGGGATCGTAGGGTGAGACGATCTGTGAGACCGGGGCCAGGACGAAGTCGTCGGCGGTGTTGATCGGGAGGGTCAGGCCGAAGATCGATCGTGCGACGTCTGCGGGGTGGATCCCGATGAACTCCTGAGACGCCCCGGAGGTGGTGTTGAAAGGCGGGCCGTAGCCGGCGGTCTTGCTGCCCCCGAGCAGTTCCTGTACCGCTGTCTGGGCCAGGTCGGAGGGGTCGTTGGCGTCCCAGTACCGGGCGCTGAACGCCTGCCCGGGCGGAGAGACCGGCGCGTTGGGGTAGGTGAGACCGCCGTCGGGGGACCCCCACAGACTGGTGGCGAGGACGCACAGCAGGGCGATGACGACTACCGCGACGGTGCCCTCGGTGATGAGGTCGAAGCGACGTTCGGGGCCTTGCCAGGTGGCGATCGGGTGCCGCTTCGCGCGTGGTTCGGCGGGCTCGTGGGTCGGGGCAGCCATCGTCGCCTCTCTCAGCCTCGGTCCGACGCCTGGAGTCGAACGTCGGGGACCTCAAGTGCCTCGGCGCCGGGTGGCGGCGCCACGCCCCGACGCCGGATCAGACCGATGTGCACCGAGACGACGAACAGCAGCACGGCGACCGTGACCACCACGTGCAAGGTGATCTGCTGGCCCGCGTTCATGACGTTCCAGACCGCGCCGATGCCGATGGCGTTGAACGCGTCCTTGGCCTGCTGGCCGATCCACTGGCTGTCCCAGTTCGTCATCATCAGAAAGCCGGTGAAAGCCGTCAGGATGCTCAGGATGAACGCGAGGACGCCGGTGATCCACGTCCAGCCGCGCCCGCCACGCCAGCCCATGGTGAAGAAGCTCGTGATGAAGTGCACGGCCATGAAGAGGAACATGGTCTGCACTCCCCAGAAGTGAATGCTGTTCATGAACGCCCCGAAGGAGTTCGTGTGCCAGAACGACACCCCGCCGAGTGCGATGATCGTGCCACTCATGATCGTGACGATGAGCGAGGCGAGAGTCAGGACGCCCATGGTGTACAGAACCGAGGTGACGTACGCCGGTTCCCGGTCGGGGAGCAACCTGCGCAGCGGGAAGTTGCGGACCAGGTAACTCCGCAGCCACGGGCTGGGCCTCACCCACGAGAACGGTTCGGTACCCGTGGCGCCAGTGACCTGGTCCGGCTCTCGGTTTGGTGCCGCGCCGTCGTCGCTCACCGGGCGCTCCCGGCACGAAGGTGACGGGTCGTGGCTGCCGGGCCGCTCATCGCTTGTCCTCCGGCGACTCGGCTTTCCCGCCTGGAAGCTTGATGAACAATCCGGCAATGAAGATCAGCACGACCAAACCCATCTCGACGAGATTG
The DNA here is from genome assembly GCF_041262485.1 of Streptacidiphilus sp. BW17. Classification (NCBI taxonomy): domain Bacteria; kingdom Bacillati; phylum Actinomycetota; class Actinomycetes; order Kitasatosporales; family Streptomycetaceae; genus Streptacidiphilus; species Streptacidiphilus sp. BW17. The sequence goes on from NZ_JBGCCR010000030.1 coordinate 73,650, forward strand.
GCGGCCTTGAGCGTGAACCAACTGAAGGTGGCGGCGTGGAATCCGCCCTCACCAACCAGGTCGAATACCGGCCCCCACAGCTGATTGAGCATGTTTCACCTTCTTCCGGCGAACCGGTGGGCGAGCGCGGCGCACACGACTTGGCGGCGACGCCGCCGAAGCGATAACCGATTGCATCTCGGTTGCCTCTGGAGTGGCGCATTGCCGTCAGGTTGATAGGAGTGCCACCTTATTCGACCGAGGCGAGCCGGACGCTTTCCGCGGCCCCGGCTTCCCCCGATCGTATGAGCGTCGGTTCTGGGGGACCGGGCATCAGACTCCGATGTCCCGTGTGGCGGGCCGCGCGACCGGTTCGTCCGACTGTCCGGCCAGCACTGGGCCAGTCGGAGCAAGCGCCACGGAGGCATCAAGGCGTGGGCCTCCGGCCCCGTGACTTACGGCAGACGTTCCGGTCCTCGGACCGTTCCGCTTCTTGTGCCGCCGGAAGGCTGGCGCTGTGGACTGGCTTCCCGGATGCAAGTACCTCCCCTGGGCCGTCGGCGGCGGTTTGGGAGCGAGCAGGGGCGACGGCATTCTGCCGTGTGGGTCAGGTCCGGTCGGTTTCGGTGGTGGACGGGGAGGCTATGAGCGGGCGGCCGTGTTTTCGACAAAGCGGGGATGGCGGGGGACGCCGGGCAGGGCGAGCAGGCCCAGGACGGCGGCTGCGAGGCAGGCGCCCGCACCGAGGGCGAGCCCCGTATGCGGGCCCGAGTGCGGGGAGACCACGCCGATGACGGGTCCGCCGACTGGGGTGTTCCCAGGAACGTCACGGACCTCCGGCGCGGGAGGGCCGTCCGGCCCACAGGCCTGGCCGGACGGGGCCGACCGGCGGCGGAATGGGGCCCGCCCGGTCCTCCCGGGCTGCCCGGCAGGAGGCCCAAGCTACCCGTGAGGCCGATCGCTTCGAGGCCGTCGGAACCACTGAGGAGGCGAGACCCATGGCAACGCCCGCAGCCGCACCCGGTCCGTCCGTCCCCGCTCCGAGACGCTCTCGTCTCGCCGTGGTGCTGTCACGCCACCGCAGTATGCTGCGTCGCCCGACCGACCGGTGGCGGTCGGCCTTGGTGAAGTTCCAATTCCTCGCCGTCCTCGCGGCGGCCGTGCTCGGCACACTGATCGGGATGTCCGTCTACCAGCAGGGACGTGCCCACACTCTCGACCAGGCGCGGCACCTGCACCCAGTGCAGGCCAGGATCGTCGGCCAGCCCTACATGACCGGTGTGGGTGGCGAGGTGGCCGAGGTGAGCTGGACTGCTGCCGACGGCAAGGTCCAGCGAAGCGTCGTGAGCGTCCCGGCCGCGGTCGGCCCTGCGGACCAGGTCCGGGTCTGGCTGGACGCGAGCGGGAGTCCTGCGGCGGCGCCCACCTCCGCGCTCAACACCGGGGGAACCGCCGCCCTGGTGGGCGTGTTGGCCATGCTCGGCGGGGACATCGTGCTCGTCTCTGCCGGTTCTCTCGTGCGGTGGCGCCTGAACCGCCGTGACGAGGAGGCCTGGGAGGCGGAGTGGCAGGTGTTCGAGCCGCTCTGGTCCCGCCGCAGATGAGCTGCAATCAGGGACGTTCGGCCCGGTGGGAGGGACGTACGTCGGAGCCCGTCCAGGGTGGGAGCACCAGTCCTCGACGCGGCCCCACCGGCCCGGGAAGCAGGTGTCCCATGACCAACGCGCTCCGCGACGTCTCGGCCGTCCCCACCCCGCACCCGCTCCTCCGTCCCGGGCTGCTGACCTTCCTCGGCGGCGTCGGGGACCGTCACGGGCAGGAAGTTCATGGTCGAGACCGACCACGCCCGGGTCCTCGTCGACTGCGGGCTCTTCCAGGGCCAGAAGGAGCTGCGCCGCCGCAACTGGCGTGGGCTGCCGCTGGATCCGCGCGACGTCGAGTGCGTCGTGGTCGCCCACGCGCACCTCGACCACACCGGCTACCCGCCCCGCCTGGTGCGGGAGGGGTTCCACGGACCGGTCCTCTGCACCCCCGACACGGCCCGTCTCACTGAGCTGATCCTGCGTGACAGCGCCCATCTGATGGAGGAGGAAGCGCTGCACGCCAACCGGGAGGGCTGGACCAAGCACCGTCCGGCCATGCCCCTCTACACGGAGGAGGACGCCGAACAGGTTCTTGCTCTGCTGTGTCCGGTCGAGATCGCCGAGGACGCCGAGATCGCCGAGGAATCCGAGATCGCCGAGGGAACCGTGCTTCGCCTGCACCACGCCGGCCACATCCTGGGCTCCAGCTGGGCCCACCTGGACCTGGAGGACGGCGGCACCGTTGCCTTCAGCGGTGACCTGGGCCGCCAGGTCCACCCGCTGCTGCTGCCGCCCGAGCCCTGCTCGGGCGCGGACGTGCTGCTCGTCGAGTCGACCTACGGCAACCGACACCACGACGACTCGAACTCCCGGACGGTTTTCGCCGCCGCGCTCACCCGCACCCTCGCCCGTGGCGGCAGCGTGCTGATCCCGTCCTTCGCCGTGGACCGTACCGAGGTCGTACTGCACGAACTGGCCGAGCTGCGGCGCACCGGCGCACTTCCGGCCGGGGTGCCCGTCCTCGTGGACAGCCCGATGGCGCTGCGCGCGCTGGGCGTCTACCAGGACGCCTTCGACCGCCGCTCGCCGCAGCTGCGGCCCGAGCTCCTCGCCGACGCCGGGGCGGCGCTCGACCCGGAGCCCTTCACAGCCGCCCGCACGTGCGAGGAGTCGGAAGCGATCGAGCACAGCCTGGTGCCGAGCGTCATCGTCTCCGCCTGTGGCAAGGCCACCGGTGGGCGTGTCGTGCACCACCTGCGTCGGTTGCTACCCGACCCCCGCAACACCGTCATGGTCGTCGGCTTCGCCGCCCAGGGGACGCGGGCCCGCGACCTGGTCGAGGGTGCCCGCTCGCTCAAGATGTTCGGCACCTACGTTCCCGTCCGCGCCGAAGTGGTGGACGTGCGGGGTTTCTCCGCCCATGCCGACGCCGACGAGATCCTTGCCTGGCTGCCTGGCTGCCTGGCTGCCTGGCTGCCTGGCTGCCTGGCTGCGTGGCGCGCACGAGCCTCCGCACGCCGTCCATCTGGTGCACGGCGATCCGGAGGGCTCCGAGCGCCTGCGTGACCGGATTGAGCAGGAGCTGGGCTGGAACGCGGTGGTGCCGCGTTCCGGCGAGCGCGTGCTCGTGTGCTGAGCCCGGACGCCGCACCGTAGGGACAGGAAAAGTGGCCGAAGGAGGCCGAGGACCATGACCAGGACGGTGCACCCGAGCCCGGGCGACCACGCCCGACCGGACCGGACCTCGCTGCCGCGACACTGCCGCGTCGAGGAACTGATGGCCCCCCGGGTGATCGCGGTCGCGCCCGACGCCGACTTCGCCGCAGCACTCGCCGCGCTGCACGAGAACGGGCTTGACGACCTGCCGGTCGTGGACCGGCAGGGGCGGCCGATGGGGACGGTCTGCGCACCCGACCTGCTCGCGAAGCTGGCCGCGGGCCAAGGATCAGGTCACCGCGGCCCACCTCCAAACCACCCAGATCTACGAGGGCACGAACCAGGCAGGTCCACGGGACGCAGGCGGTACCAGCGCGCCTCGCGGTGGTACCGCCTGCGTCCCGTGGACCTTGTCTGGCGGTCAGCCCCAGGGTTGGGTGACGAGCCAGCTGGTGTCGTCGCTCCAGAGTGTGGTGGTGTCCCAGGTGTTGGAACCTCCGTCGCCGGCGATGTAGACGCTGTCGTCGTAGTGGCGGACGTACTGGGCGGGGTAGTTGTCGGACTGGAAGGAGTAGCCCTGGCCGTTGTGGCCGGTCTGCGGGCAGAAGGTGGCGTCCTGTGCGTTCAGGGCCGAGCCGTCGAAGGGCTGCAGGTACAGCTCGTAGTCGGAGTGCCGCAGGTACTGGCCCGAGTCGTCGGCCGACTCGAACGACAGGCAGGAGCTGTCTGCCAGTCCGGGATGGACGATCCAGGTGGCGTCCGCCTTGTCCGTCGCCGAACTGGTGGAGTCGATGGGGGAGATCACGGCTTTGGTGTCGGCGTCGTCGTGGCGGATGTAGTCGGAGGTGCAGCAGGTGGTGGTGGCCTGGAGGGAGATGCGGGAGCCGGGGGCGAGGGTCCCGGCGCCCGATGTGGTGGTGTAGCCGACGGCGGTGATGTTGGCCTGCACGGCGTTCTCGGTGGCGTCGGAGGGGTAGCCGGAGGTCATCACCCCTTCGTAGAAGGTGCCGGACGAGCTGTCGCTGTTGTCGCCGCCGATGCCGAGGATGATGGCCCCTTCCTTGTGCATGGGGTTGTACCCGGACACGTTGGGGCGAGTGCCGCTGTAGTAGGTCGACAGGCTGCCGGATTGGGCGTCGCCCGCGCGGATGGCCCAGTAGTTGGGCTCGCCCTTCACCATGGCGGTGAGGAAGCGGTGGTCCACGCTGGGGTCGTTGGCGTTGTAGCCGGCGTTGACCCCGGAGAACAGGCCGTTCTCCTGATCGGCCATCACCCACGGCCCGTTGCCGGTTCCGTAGCCCCAGGCCTTGATGTTGCCGAAGTAGATCGCCTCCATGTGGCCGTTGCCGGTGTCGGTGTTGCTGGTCTCGGCGTTGCCGTAGTCGAAGCAGCACCCGGCGTCGTAGTGGGTGCCATCGAGGACGGCGTACATGCCCTCGGGCTGGTCGCCGGTGGCGATTCCGGAGGTGTTGTCGTCGCGGTAGCCGGTGCCGGGCGCGATGTAGACACCGTAGGCCTCGTGTCCGCCAGCGACTACGGGTGCGGCGTACGCGTTGGCGAGGTTGTCGGGGCCGCCCGCCGCGCCGCCCGCGGGGGCCTGGGTGAGGTTGTTGCCTCTCCCGGACTGGTCGTAGACGAGGGTGATGACACAGCTCGTGCCGGCGCAGAACGAGTCCTGTGCAGCGGCGTTGGCGTAGCCTCCCGCGCTCAGGACGCCGATGTTCAGGGTGGCGCTGTCAGAGGCGCGGCGGACCTGGTAGAGCGGTCCGTCGTAGGACGCGTACAGTGCGCGGGTCGTGCTGTGCGCCGCGACGCACGGCGTGCCGCCCGCGGCGTAGATGTCGCACGGGGCTTGGGTGGCGGCATGCGAGGTCGTGGTGGTGCCGGGGAGCACCCCGACGGCGAGCGCGGCCGCGGCCGCGCCGGCGAGTAGGGCGCGGCGGGCACGGCTCAGCCACGTGTGGGCAGTCATGCACGGACTCCTTTGCTCTTCGAGTGGTTGGAGGAGCTGCCGGGCGCACGGCGGTCTCACGGACCGCACGCGGCACGGAGCGGACGTCTCCGCAGCTCGTGGAGGGGAGCGATCTCTGTTAGCGCTAACATTCCTGGACGGACAACACCCTCGGAAAGATGGGAGGGGGATCGCTCGATCGCCATCACTATGACCATATGGCCTAGGCACGTCAAGGACTCTGACGGACCTTCGGGGAACCGCGAGGCCAGGGGGCGGCGGGGACGGCTAGGCCCTGTCGTCAAACTCCCGCCGGGCCCGGCTTGCCTGGTACGGCCTCCCCCGGCCTTCGGCTAGGGGGTGCCCCCACGCTGCGTTGTCGCATCGCCCAAGTACGGCCCAGTACGAGGGCGATCCTCCGCCTTGCAGCTGTCCGCACCAGACAACCCGGGCTGATCCGACGCGAGTTTGACGACAGGGCCTGGGCGGGGTGCGGTGGACGCTGCATCCGACGGTGCATCACCATGCGGCGGGTGACGCCGGCCGGTGCCGGCGGGTCGGTTCGCACCGGAAGCAGAGAGCGGTGCGGAGACTCAACGCAGTGCGGCGGCGCTGCTGGCGCGGATGACCAGGCGGGGCGGTATGACCACTCGCTCATCGCGTCGGGTCGCCTGCGTGTCGAGCAGGCTGACCAGCAGGCTGATGCTGGCCTGGCCCACGGCGGTGAAGTTCTGCCGGATCGTCGTCAGCGGCGGAAGGAAGAACTCCGCCTCGGGGATGTCGTCGAAGCCGACCACGGCCACGTCGTCGGGAACCGACATGCCGGCTTCGCGCAGCGCACGCAGTACGCCCAGCGCCATCTGGTCGTTGGCGACGAACACGGCCGTCGGCCCCTGGGCACGCCGCTGCGCCGCATCCATCGCGACTCGTCCGGCCAGCTCCTGGCCGATGCGGTAGCCCGACAACGGCGTCCAGTCTCCTACGAGCGGCTCAGGGACCGGAGCACCGGCCTCCTCGAGCGCCGCCCGCCAGCCCGTGCACCGCGCCTCTGCCTCCAGCCAGTCCATCGGCCCGGCCACGTGCCACACCGTGGGATGGCCGGTGGCGAGCAGGTGGCCGGTGGCCAGACGCGCGCCGAGTTGCTGGTCCACCGAGACGCTGGGGATCTTCAGGTCGTGGCCGCCTTCGACGGTGACCATCGGCAGCGGGACCTTCAGTTCGGTGAGCGCAGAGACGGCCTCGCGCTGCGGGACGATGACAACGATCCCCTCCACGCCCCGATCGCGCAGGTGGTCGATGGCGTCGGACAGAGCGGTCCGGGTGTAGTGACGCAGGTTCACGGTGGAGACCATGTAGCCCTCGTCCCGGGCCGCCTCCTCCAGCCCGAGCAGTGTGCTGGCAGGGCCGAACAGGGTGGGATGGCACGCCACCACCCCGAGGGTCAGCGTGCGCCGGGTCACCAGGGCGCGTGCGGAGGAGTTCCGCCGGTAGCCCAGCTCCTCGATCGCGCGGAGCACCTCGGCTCGGGTCACCTCGCGCACATGGGGGTGGTCGCTGAGCACGCGCGAGACGGTCTGGTGCGACACACCCGCCCGCTGGGCGACGTCCGCCATCGTCGGGGGCCGAGGCCCCGCGGCACTCTCCACGCCACGCGGCATCGCTTCCTCCTCCGTCGGCACGACTGTGCACGCTCACACAACTATAGGCCCAAGGTCTGCGCGCAGGACGCGGTCACTACGACTGGCACCTGGTGCCGCTCACGCTCCGGAAAAGGTAGCCGCTGAGCGAACGGACAGCCCGTCACACAGGGCTGCGCGGGGTTCCGGCTGGGTATGGCCATCTCGAACGCGCCGAGCGGCACCGGCCGACGGCTTGGATCCGGCGTCTCCGGGTGCCGAGTGGTTGACGTTGCCTCCTGTTAGCGTTCACAATCGCTCTGGCTGCTGGCCGTTGCACCGCCATGCACCCGGCGGGCGGCGGGCCTGCGATGCGCCCGGAGCTGGAGATCGCCCCGACCGTTACTTGCGGCCGACCTCGAGCAGATTGTTATCGCTAACATTTGCCCTGGCCCCGAGCCGGGCGCATACGACTGGAGCCTTCTGGTGCGAGAGCGCATACCACTCGACGAGGCCGTGACGATCGGCGTGGACTTCGGCACTCTGTCCGGCCGTGCCGTGGTCGTCTCCGTCGCCGACGGCACTCAGCTGGGAGAGGCCGTCCACGAATACCGCTACGGGGCGGTCGAGCACCTGCTCCCCGCGACCGGTGAGCGGCTTCCGCCCGACTGGGCGTTGCAGGTGCCCGAGGACTGGCGTGACGTCCTGCGCCTCGCAGTGCCCAAGGCCCTGGAGCGGGCTGGCGTGACGGCGGGCCAGGTGATCGGCATCGGTACCGACTTCACGGCGTGCACCGTGCTGCCTACCACTGCGGACGGGACGCCCCTGTGCGAACTGGCGCACTACGCGGCGCGGCCGCACGCGTACCCGAAGCTGTGGAAGCACCACGCCGCGCAGGCGCAGGCGGACCGGATCAACGCTCTCGCCACCCAGCGCGGGGAGAGCTGGCTGCGGCGCTACGGCGGGAGGATCTCCAGCGAGTGGGAGTACGCCAAGGCACTGCAACTCCTCGAAGAGGACACCGAACTGTACCGGGCGGCGGAGCGGTGGATCGAGGCGGCGGACTGGATCGTCTGGGAGCTGACGGGCGCCGAGAGCCGCAATCTGTGCACCGCCGGCTACAAGGGCATCCATCAGCCCGACCTGCTCGGCGACTCGGGGCGTCCCAGCGCCGACTTCCTGCGTGAGCTCAATCCCGGGTTCGGCGACTTCACCGACAAGCTGGACTTCCCCCTGTCGCCGCCGGGCGGCCGCGCAGGCGCCCTGAGCTCCCGGGCGGCGGCGTGGACCGGTTTGAACGAGGGCATCCCGGTCAGCGTGGGCAACGTCGACGCCCACGTCACCAATGCCGCCGCCCGGGCCCTGGAGCCCGGACACATGCTGGCGATCATGGGCACCAGCACCTGCCACATCATGAACTCCGACCGGCTCGCCGACGTACCGGGGATGTGCGGAGTCGTGAAGGACGGGGTCGTCCCCGGCCTTTGGGGGTACGAGGCCGGCCAGTCCGGTGTCGGTGACATCTTCGCCTGGGCGGTGCGTACGGCGATGCCGGAGGAGTACGCCCGTGAAGCCCGGGAGCGTGGAATCGGTCCGCACCAGCTGCTCACCGAGAAGGCCGCGGCTCAGCCCGTCGGTGCGCACGGCCTGGTGGCGCTGGACTGGCACAGCGGCAACCGGTCCGTTCTGGTCGACCACCACCTGTCGGGGCTCGTGCTCGGACTGACCCTGGACACCCGCCTTGAGGAGATCTACCGCGCGCTGCTGGAGGCCACCGCTTTTGGCGCACGCACCGTTGTCGACGCATTCGAGCTCGCCGGGGTCCCGGTCACCGAGTTCACCGTGGCAGGCGGCCTGCCGAAGAACGCCTTCCTCATGCAGATCTACAGCGACGTACTGTGCCGTCCGATCAACGTGATCGGCTCCGAGCAGGGCGGCGCCCTGGGCTCCGCCGTCCACGCCGCGGTGGCAGCCGGGGCCCACCCGGACATCCACGCCGCCTCGGCCGCGATGGGCAGCATCCACCGGGCCGTGTACACCCCCGACCCCGAACGGGCCCGCGTCTACGACCTCCTCTACGCCGAATACAAGGAGCTGCACGACCATTTCGGCCGCGGCGGCTCCGCCGCGATGCACCGGCTGCGCGTCATGCGCGCCCAGGCACGGACCACGAACGTCCTCCCCGACCTCGACGGAGCCCCCGCATGAGCACTGCCGAAGCAACTGACGCGCTCAGGACCGAAGTCTGCGCCCTGCACGCGGAGCTGATCCGCTGGGGGCTGGTCGCCTGGACCAGTGGCAATGTCAGTGCCCGCGTTCCCGGCAGGGAGCTGATGGTGATCAAGCCCTCCGGGGTCTCGTACGAGGACCTCACCCCCGATTCGATGATCGTCACCGATCTGTACGGGAGTGTCGTCGACGGCCACCATCAGCCGTCCTCCGACACCGCGGCCCACGCCTACGTCTACCGGAACATGCCCGAGGTCGGGGGAGTGGTGCACACCCACTCGCCCTACGCCACCGCCTGGTCCGCCGCCGGAGAGCCCATCCCCTGCGCGATCACGGCCATGGGGGACGAGTTCGGCGACGACATCCCCGTCGGGCCCTTCGCGCTGATCGGTGACCACTCCATCGGCGAGGGCATCGTGGCAACCCTCAAGGACCATCGCTCACCCGCGGTCCTCATGCGTCAGCACGGCGTCTTCACGATCGGCAAGGACGCCAAGGCGGCCGTCAAGGCAGCGGTGATGTGCGAGGACGTGGCACGGACCGTGCACCTGGCCCGGCAGTTGGGTCCGGTGCCCCGGCTTGGCCAGGCCGACATCGACAAGCTCTACGACCGCTACCAGAACGTCTACGGCCAGCAGAACACGACGACGACCGGAGCCGGCGCATGACCACTCCCGACGACCTGAAGCAGGTCTGGTTCCTCACCGGCAGCCAGCACCTGTACGGAGAGGAGACCCTGGGGCAGGTCGCCGCGCAGTCCCGGGCGATCTCGCAGGAGCTGCACGCAAGCGGCGAGTTGGCAGCCGAGCTGGTCTGGAAGCCGGTGCTGACCGATGCCGCGGCGATCCGCCGGGTGATGCTGGAGGCCAACGCGGACGACGCCTGCATCGGTGTCGTGGCCTGGATGCACACGTTCTCCCCGGCCAAGATGTGGATCGCTGGTCTGGACGCGCTCGCCAAGCCGTTGCTGCACCTGCACACTCAGTCGCATGTCGAGATCCCCTGGGCCGGCATCGACATGGACTTCATGAACCTCAACCAAGCAGCCCACGGCGACCGCGAGTTCGGCTACGTCCAGTCACGTCTCGGCGTACCCCGCAAAACGGTCGCCGGTCACGTCAGCGACCCGCGAGTCGCCTCCCGGGTCGGGGTGTGGACCCGTGCCGCGGCGGGGCGCGCTGAGCTGCGCAGCCTGAGGATCGCCCGGTTCGGGGACAACATGCGCGACGTCGCGGTGACCGAGGGCGACAAGGTCGACGCGCAACTGCGGTTCGGCGTCTCCGTGAACACCTACGGCGTCAACGACCTGGTCGAGGTGGTCGACGCGGTCTCGGATGCCGATGCCGACGCGTTGGCCAAGGAATACGAGGAGCTGTACGCAGTCGCTCCGGAACTGCGGAAGGGGGGAGAGCGGCATGCCTCGCTGCGCTACGCGGCCCGGATCGAGGTCGGCCTGCGCACCTTCCTGGGTGAGGGCGGCTTCAAGGCCTTCACCACCAACTTCCAGGACCTGGGCGGCCTGCGTCAGCTACCAGGAGTCGCGGTGCAGCGGCTGATGGCCGACGGGTACGGCTTCGGCGGCGAGGGCGACTGGAAGACCTCCGCGCTGCTGCGCACGCTGAAGTCCATGGGCCGAGGGCGCCCGGGGGGCACGTCCTTCATGGAGGACTACACCTACGACCTGACACCCGGGCGGCAGTTGATCCTCGGCGCGCACATGCTCGAGGTGTGCCCCAGCATCACCACGGCTCGGCCGAGCGCGAAGATCCACCCGCTGGGCATCGGCGGCCGGGAGGACCCGGTGCGGCTGGTCTTCGACGCGGACCCCGGCGTCGGCGTGGTGGTCGGTCTCGCGGACATGGGCGACCGGTTCCGGCTGGTGGCCAACGAGATCGACATCGTCGAACCGCCTGAGCCTTTGCCCGCCCTGCCCGTGGCTCGCGCCGTCTGGGCACCGCGCCCGGACCTGACCACCTCGGCGGAGGCGTGGCTCACTGCGGGCGGGCCCCATCACACGGTGCTCTCCACCGCGGTCGGGAGCGAGGAGCTGTATGACTTCGCGGAGATGACGGGCACGGAACTGGCCCTGATCGACGCGGGCACCACGGTGCGTCGCCTCACCCAGGAACTGCGCTGGAACCAGGCCTATCACCGTCTGGCGCAGGGCTTCTGAGCCCGCGAGCGTGCTGCGGTGCCCGGGGCCGCTCTCTTCGGTTGATGCGCGGAGACGCTGCTGCCGCATGCCCTTCGGCGTGGGTTGGGGGAAACGCAATCGTGACCTGCAAGACCCATTGACGCGCCTGTATGTGAACGCTAACAATCGAGTGCCCCCGACCACTGGGGCTGTCGGGCCGAGTGCGGGCCGGCAGCCCCAGCCTCTCTCAGAGCACCGAACGGCCAGGAGTCGCACATGCCAGCAGATAGGACCGCCCACGGTGTGCAAGCCGTGATGGCGGATGTCGCGGCACTGGCCGGCGTCTCCCACCAGACGGTCTCCCGCGTGCTCAACGACCGTCCGAACGTCCGCCCGGCAACCCGGGAGCGGGTGCTGGCCGCAGTCCGTGAGCTGGACTACCGTCCGAACGCCGCGGCGCGCATGCTGGTGACCCGTCGTTCCCGGACCCTCGGCGTCATCAGCTTCGACAGCGCGCTCTACGGGCCTGCGCAGATGCTGCACGGCATCGAGCAGGCGGCGCGCAGCGCCGGATACTTCGTCAGCATCGCGAGTCTGCGCTACCAGGATGTCCGCTCCGTTCGCGAAGCCGTGGACCGACTGCGCGACCAGGCCGTCGAAGGCATCGCCGTCATCGCGTCGCAGGCCTTGACCGTCGCCGCTTTCGCGCAGCGCATCGGCACCGTCCCCATGGTCACCGTGGGCGCGATCGACCCCGCCCGACTGCCGGGGGCGGGAGTGGACAACCTCGTCGGCGCCGAGGCAGCCGTCCGCTACCTGCTCGACCTCGGTCATGAGACCGTGCACCACGTCGCGGGACCGGCGGACTGGCTCGAGGCCAACGCGCGGGAGGCGGGATGGCGCAACGCACTTGGAGCCCGGTCCCGGAGGGTTCCCGACAGTCTTTCCGGCGACTGGTCGTCCCGATCGGGATACGAGGCGGGCCTGCGCCTGCGTCGTGACTCCTCGGCGACTGCGATTTTCTGTGCCAACGACCACATGGCGCTCGGAGTTCTGCGTGCCTTCCACGAGATCGGTCGGCGGGTACCTGAGGACGTGAGCGTCGTCGGTTTCGACGACATCCCCGAGGCCGCGTTCCTCGCCCCGCCGCTCACGACTGTGCGGCAGGACTTCGGCGAGCTGGGCCGACGCGGCCTTGAACTGCTGGTGCACCATGTCGAGACCCCCGATCCCCGCAAGAAAGGCACGACCGTGGGCCACCAGGCGGCGATTGTCGCACCGGAGCTGGTCCTGCGGGCCAGCAGCGGCCGTCCTCCGGGGCGCTGACCTCGTCTCACCGAGCCCACGTGCACAGCAAACTGACAGCCATGCATGTTAGCGATAACAGACTTGGCCGTGCGACCTCCGCGCGGCCGTTCCTCACCACCCACCCCTGACAGAAGTCGGAAGAGGACATCATGAGCGCTACCGCAACCCGCCGGGCCAGAGGCCTCCGTGTCGCGGCCATCGTGGCAGTCGCGTCGATGACGCTGATCGTGACCGCCTGCAGCAAGCAGGGTGCCGGCAGCAGCAGCGACGCCGGAAGCTCGGGTGCCACCGCCGCGGCAGCGCCGATCCAGGGCGACATCACGTTCAACGACACCGACCTGGCCAAGGTCGACGCCGCTCTCAAGGCGGCTCTGCAGGGCAAGAACCTGTCCAGCCTGGACCTGGCCATGGTCGTGAACGTCGCCGTGGACTACTGGAACGCCGGAAAGGTCGGTTTCAACAAGGGCATCGCGGACCTCGGAGTCAAGGGCACCTTCCAGGCCCCCGCCAATGGCCGGCTCGACCAGCAGCTCTCGATCATCCAGACCCTGCGCGGCCAGAGCATCTCCGCCTTCTCCGTCTCGGCGATCGACCCGACTGCGATCAAGTCACCCATCCAATCCGCCGATTCGGCCGGAATCCCGGTACTGGCGATCGACTCGCCCCTCCCCGCTGAGGACGGCGCCGCCCTCTACCTGGGCACCCCGAACTACGAGGCAGGCATGAAGGCCGGTGAGGCGATGAAGGCCGCACTCGGGGGCAAGGGCGAGGTGGTGATCCTGGTCGGCTCGCTCACCGCGTCCAACGCGGTCCAGCGCATCCAGGGATTCGAGGACGCCCTGAAAGGCACCGCCATCAAGGTCGTCAACAAGCTGTCGGACGGCATGGATGCCTCCAACGCCCTGACCAACGCGCAGACCGCGATCCAGACGGACCCCAACGTCAACGGCCTGTACGGGGTCTACTCCTACGACGGCCCCTCGGCCGCGCAGGCGGTCCAGGCAGCCGGGAAGGCAGGCCAGGTCAAGGTCATCTCCGACGACACGGACGCGCAGACCCTGACCTTCATCAAGCAGGGCGTCATCCAGGCCAGCATCGTCCAGTCGCCCTACCAGCAGGGCTACACCGGCGCCTACCTGCTCGCCGCACTCAAGGTGCTGGGCACGAACGCCACGATGAACATCGTCAAGCCCTACCTGGAGTCCGACGGCACCACCCTCAGCTCCGGCGTCGGCGTGCTGACCCAGGGCAACCTGAGCGCCTTCGAGGCCAAGCAGGCCCAGCTCGGCATCTCGGGGTGAGACAGATGACCACCAGTGCTCCCCGCACCAGCACGGGACACGCTGCCGACGCGGCTGCGGTGCTGCGCGCGGTGAAGAAGAGCTACGGTCCCGTCACCGTACTGGACATCCCCGAGCTCGAGCTACGGCGTGGTCAGATCACCTGTGTCGTAGGAGAGAACGGCGCCGGAAAGTCCACCCTCATGGGTGTGCTGTCCGGCACCGTCTCCCCGACGGCGGGGGAGATCCTGATCGCCGGCCAGGCCCTGCAGCCGGGGCGGCCCGACCACGCAAAGGCCCTCGGCGTCAGCATGGTCGCGCAGGAGTTCCCCCTGGTGGGCCGGCTCAGCGTCGCCGAGAACCTGCTGCTGGGCCGCCACACCCGTGCCACCCAGAACGCAGGCGCGTTGCGCCGGGCGCTGTTCGACCGCTCCGGCACCACCAGGGAGGCCCGGGAGCTGCTCGAGGACATCGGCGTCCACGGCGTCGACGTCGAGCGGCCGGTGGAGCAACTGCCGGTCCCGCTGCGGCAGATGATCGAGATCGCCAAGGCCTGGGGCAACCGGCCCCTGGTCCTCATCCTCGACGAACCCACGTCGTCGCTGGGGCCGGTGGAGGCCGGGAAGGTGCTCGACCTGGCCCGGCGGCACACCGCGGCGGGGGGAGCCGTCCTGTTCATCGGCCACCGCCTCGACGAGGTGCGGGACATCGCCGACCGCGTCGTGGTCCTGCGCAGCGGGAGGCTGGTGGCGGACCTCAGCCCGGTGGAGGCCACCGAGGAGCGCATGATCCGCGAGATGGTCGGCAGCGAGCTGGCCCACGGCGACATCGCGCCGCCCTTCACCGTGGACTCCCGCATCGTCCTGGCCACCCGCGGGCTGACCGCCGACGGCCTGGGCCCGGTCGACCTGGAGCTGCGCGCGGGAGAGATCGTCGGTGTCGCCGGACTGATGGGCTCCGGCCGCAGTCGGCTGCTCCACACCGTCATGGGCGCCCAGCCCCGCACCGGCGGTGAGACGGAACTGAACGGAAAGCCCTTCCGCCCGCGGCACCCGGCCGACGCGGTCGCCGCCGGAATCGGGCTGGTACCCGAGGACCGCAAGGAGCAGTCCCTGCTCCTGCACCACCCGGTCCGATGGAACGCGACGCTGGCCACCCTGCGCCGCGACTCCTCGCACGGCGTGCTCACCCCCAAGGGGGACAAGGACCGCTCACGGCAGATCGTCAAGGACCTGGGGGTGCGCATGCACTCGCAGGAGCAGCCGATCGGATCCCTGTCCGGCGGGAACCAGCAGAAGGTGGTCTTCGGCCGCTGGCTGCATGCGAACCCCGACCTCCTGCTCCTGGACGAGCCCACCCGTGGCGTCGACGTCGGCGCGAAGGCCGAGATCTACCACCTCATCGACAAGGCGGCGCGCAACGGGCTGGCGGTTCTGGTGGCTTCCTCGGAACTGGAGGAGCTGCTCTGGATCTGTCACCGGATCGTCGTCATGGCCCACGGGCAGATAGTCGCCGACTTGCAGCGTGAGCACTTCACCAAGGAACGGATCATGACAGCAGCCGCAGGCACCCAGCACCTGGTAGGCACGGAGGAACCGGCATGACCACCCAGACCGCTCCCCTCCGCGAGGGAGCCGAGACGCCTTCGCGGCACCGACTGCGCACCCTGGTCGAGACACCCGAAGTCGGTGTCGTCACAGCCTGCGTGGCCGTGTTCATCGGACTCGCGCTCGCCCGTGACACCTTCGCCAGCGCGGTCAACCTCCAGGGCATGGGCTTCGACCTGGCCCAGTACGGGCTCATCGCGATCGGGGAGTCCCTGGTCATCCTCACCGGCGGCATCGACCTCTCGGTCGGCGCGCTGCTGGGCACCTCGGTGATCCTCATGTCCTGGTTCAACGTCCGGGCCGGCCTGCCGGCCGGGGTCGCCGTGATCGCGACGCTCGCCATCACCGGACTTGTGGGCCTGTGGCACGGCGTCGCGGTGACACGGCTCAAGATGCCGCCCTTCGTCGTGACCCTGGTGACGTACACGGTGGCGCAGGGCGTCACCCTGGCGATCACCTCGGGCACCTCGATCGTGGGGATCTCCGGCTTCTTCGGCGACGTCGGGCAGACCTACATCGCCCAGATCCCCGTGCCCCTGATCCTCTTCGTCATCGTCGCCGTGCTGGCCTGGTTCTTCCTGGAACGCACCTACGCGGGACGCCAGGTGTACGCGGTCGGCGGCAATCCCGAGGCGGCGCGCCTGGCCGGCATCCGGGGCGACCGGCGGGTCATCTCGATGTACGTGGCCAGCTCCCTCCTGTCCGGCCTGGCCTCGATGCTGGTACTCGGTCGCATGGGTGTCGGCTCCGCCAGCGGGGTCGGTGTCGGATGGGAGCTCTCCGCGATCGCCGCGGCGGTCATCGGCGGTGTCAGCCTGGTCGGCGGCCAGGGCCGGATCCTCGGAATCGTGGCAGGCACGATTCTGCTGGAGCTGATCAACAACGGGTTGACGACGCTTCAGATCAACTCCAACTACACCAATATCGTTCTGGGCGGAGTCCTGGGCATCGCCATCCTCGCCGACCGCCTGCGAGCCGGGCACCTCGCAAAGCGCACCTGAAACAGGGGGTGGCGAGGGCTTCGCGATCGGCGTCCTCAGCTGCTTCGCGCGGGCGCCGACCTCAGACAGGCGCCCGCGCAGCTCTGCGGGCGTGCGCTGCACCCGTGCCAGTTCACAGTCCGCGACATGGCGCGGGTCAGCGAACCCGGTCAGGATCTCGCCCTCCGCGAGCAATGCGATTCTCGAGATGGAGATGGCCGATCCAGACGGAGAGGCGCAGTCAACTCCTGACGTTACGTCAGTATTGCGTGACCGTAGTGAAGGCAATGGCAGCCGATGCGAAGCTCCCGGTCGCAGCCGCATTCCTCGCAGTACCGACCGGTGCTCGGGGTGGCGCACGCCGGACATGCCGGCAGATCAGCCGACGGCGTGGGCTGCTCAGGCCCAGGCCGTCCGGTCGCGGGCGTCTGCGCGGTTTGCGGTCCTGCGGAAATGATCAGTCCGCAGTAATCGCAGTAGTCGTCGCTCTGGGAGACGTGGCCCTGCTGGCAGGTCGGCACGGTCTGGAGAACACCCTTGGACGGGCCTGAACTGTGGTGGGGATCGAGGCAGGCCCGGGCTCCTCCTGAGTCCACGCTTCCCCGGAGTCGGATGGTTCCTGCCTCGCCTCGATCCCCACGTCACTCATCCACGGGATACCGTCGTCATCCTCTGGTTCCGGGCTGCTCGGTACCCCAGCTGAGCGGGGGCGTCCATGCAGGACACCGCTCACGGCACGCCGGCCTCCGCCGCCCGACGGGTGCTCAGTGCGCCAGGATGGCCCGGCTCGGGGAAGAACGCCAGGGCCGAGCACGGAGCTACACGCGCTGGGGGCGTCCGCCGTATCGGCGCGCGGTAGGGGCGGTCGGCCCGCCCCTCTCACTCGACCTGCACGGGTGTCGGTACACCGACCGGATGACAGGCCGTTCCAGGTGATCGAGAAGGCGCCGCCGGACAGGCCGGAGATGGTGGCCTCGGGGACGCCCGAGTCGGAGAGCACCGCTGGCGGCCGCGCCGCCGACGCTGCTTACCTGGGTTCAGAGACGCAAGGGTGTAGAAGTGAACGAGGCCTGTTCCGCGCTGACGCCCCGACACCCCGGAGTTCCCGAATGAAGGCTCTCGTAACCCGCGAGTACACGACGCTCGACGGGGTCATCGTCACTGACATCCCGAAGCCCGTCGCAGGTCCCGGTGAGGTGCTGGTCAAGGTGGAAGCCGCAGCCCTCAACCCGCTGGACCTTGCGCTGATCACGGGTGCGATGAAGGAGGTCTTCCCGGTCGAGCACCCGCTCGTCGTGGGGATGGACGCCGCGGGCACCGTCGCCGAAGTCGGTCAGGGGGTGACGGCCTACGCACCGGGCGACCCGGTGCTCGCCTTCACCGGTCAAGCCGGGGCCGTCGCCGAGTACACCGTGGTCGCGGTGGGCCCGCACCTCGCCAAGCGGCCCGCCGGCCTGGTCGCACCGCACGGCGCGGCCATCCCCGAGTCCGGGATGACGGCCATGTGCCTGCTGCGCGCAGTCGGCCTGGCAGTGGGCGAGAGCGTACTGGTGGTCGGCGCGACGGGAGGCATCGGCCTGTATGCGGTGCAGCTCGCCGCCTCACTCGGCGCCAAGGTGATCGCCACAGCAACCCCCGAGGACGCGGACTACGTGCGCGGGCTCGGCGCGCAGGGCACCGTCGACTACAAGGCGGGCGACGTCGCGGAGCAGACGCTGCGTCAGGTCCCGGACGGGGTGGATGCGGTGGTCGACCTGATCAATCGCGGTGACGCGCTCTCCAGCACGGCCCGCGCGGTCCGCGCTGGGGGCAGGCTGGTCTCCCCGCTGTTCGGGCCGGAGGACCTGGGCCGGGGAGTCACTGGTGTCTACATCGGCAGCTTCACCGCCGAGCCGGGCGACCTGGAGGACCTGGCCGCCCGCGCGGCCGACGGGCGGCTGCGGGTGGAGGTCGGCGCTACCTACCCGTTCGCCGACGCCCCGCAGGCGGTGTCCGACTTCGCGGGCAAGCACATCCGGGGCAAAGTCGTCATCACCGCCCCGTAACGAGACTGGTGACCTCGGTGTCATGCCCAGCGCCCGCACTCCACTCCGTCACGTACTCCTTGAAGCGCAGGGAGCCGTACTTGCGGATGTGCTCGGCCTTGCTCGGGTTCTTTGCCGCGAGCTCGCGCTTCTCCCGGTAGATCTCCGTCAGGCGGGCGGTGGCCTTCTCCTGGTTGGAGAACCCAGCTTC
This sequence comes from Streptacidiphilus sp. BW17, assembly GCF_041262485.1. Taxonomy (NCBI): domain Bacteria; kingdom Bacillati; phylum Actinomycetota; class Actinomycetes; order Kitasatosporales; family Streptomycetaceae; genus Streptacidiphilus; species Streptacidiphilus sp. BW17. The sequence goes on from NZ_JBGCCR010000030.1 coordinate 92,208, forward strand.
CCCGGTCTGCTGGCCCTGGGCGTTCCGGTACCTGATCGTGCAGTTGTGCGGGCAGTTCGCCCACCGCGACTCGGGACGGGTGCGGTCCTTGAAGAACTGGCCTATGCCGTGGGCCAGGGTCTTTGCTGCGATGCTCTGGGACTCCTCCGCGACCAATGCTGACTTTTGCTGACCACGGAGGATGCGACACACCTCTGAGCAGGGAAGAAACGCCAGGGTTGTGATATGCCCGACATTCCCTCTGGCCAGAAGCTACAGCCTAGTTCAAGGGAGCTTTGCGGGGGACTCGGATCGAGTGTCCGCCTGGAGGGTGGACCTTGGGGGCGAGGTTGGTGTGGGGCGCCGGGCAAGCCCGTGACCAGGTCCTTCCGTGCTGCACGGCGATAGCGGCCGTTCTGCCAGGTGCAGAAGTTGCAATCTGAGGGCAAGCCGTGGCCGGCGGATCCGGGGGGCGTGTCGATCTGGCGGGGATGAACTGCGGATCCCGAGTATGTCCGCGCCTGACAACGTCGGCCAGAGCAATGCTGACCTAATGCTGACTTTTCTGATCATGCGTCAGGAAGGCAAATCGTGCGCGCCTTCAGTGATGCTCGTCCGGGCTGGTCTGAACCCGGCTGGTGTTGATCGTGGAAGAACAGAGCGTCCGCAGGACGATCAGTCAGCGTGAGTCAGAAATCCCCTCCCATCAGGGAGGGGGCAGTCAAGTCAGCACCTTGCCCAGGCCACCGGTCAACTCAGCTGCAGTGAGGCAGTACTGGAGCGGTCGCCAGGATTCACGGGTCACGCCGCCGATGCCGGGCGGCGCAGTAGAGTGCTTCATCGGGTCCGGGCCGCGGCCTCGGGGGAGTCGAGAGGATTCCCCGCCATCGGGTGTTGAGTCGAGCCGTCGAATCACCATCTTCGGAGCGGGCTACATCGGTCTGGTGACCGGCGCGTGCCTGGCCGAGCTGGGCCACCAGGTCGTCCTGCGCGACGTCGCCGAGGACAGAGTCGAGGCGCTGCGGCGCGGCGAGGTCCCATTCTACGAGCCCGGCCTCGCCGCGCTGCTGCAGGGCAACGCCGAGCGGCTGACGTTCACTCTGGATGCGGGCCTGGCCCTGGCGCAGGCGGAGGTCGCCTACGCGTGCGTGGACACCCCGCCTGGGCCGACGGGCGCCGCCGATCTGTCGCGGGTCTAGTCGGTGGTCGAGGGCCTGAAGCGCGCGCCCGCGCTACGTGCCGTGGTGGTGAAGTCGACGGTGCCGATCGGGACCGGAGCGCGGATCCGTCAGGTGCTGGACGCCAGTGGGATGGCGGGGGTGGGGTATGCCTGGAATCCGGAGTTCACGGCGGAGGGCAAGGAAGAAGAGTTGGACCCCCAGCCCCGGCCTGGGCGAGGACGTGCTGTCGGGGATCTATCGGCACGCGGCGGCAGCGTCGGAGCTGATGGCTGCGCGGGAGCTGACGTGGGCACCCGGTCTCACCGCACCCACCCCGCCGCCACCCAGAGCGAAGCCCTGTTCCCCGTCGTCACCGACTCGGACGGTGCCGCGCCGAAGCGACCCGCCTGGTCGATCGAGCCCGCCGGGCTCGAAGCACCGCGTGATCACTGACGGCGGGGGCACGCCGCCGCCATCACCTCTGACGATGACGCAACGCTCAACTCCAGGGAGCGACTCCGCCGCCCGTCCCAGAGGGGTGTGGGTTGCGGGCGTCAGTAGCCCGTCCCTCTCTTGACCCGGGCCCGCTCGACGTCGCTGGTCGTACCCTTGTGGTCCAAGGTGGCACACGCGTTGGCAATGTCCTGGGTCAGGCGATGGATCTGCTCGCGGCTCAGGGTCTCTTTGACGAGGGCACGCAGGATTTTCACCCGCTCGGCGTTGGGCGGAAGCGTGTACGCCGGCACCATCCAGCCGCGCTCGGCCTGGAGCTGCCAGGCGATGTCGGACTCGTCGTAGGCGTGCTTGCCGGTGAGGCGGAAAGCCACCAGCGGTAGCTGCTCCAGGTCGCTGCCGATCACTTCGAAGCGGCCGCTCCTACGCAGGTTGTCCGCCATCGCGCGGGCGTTCGACTGCATCGTCTCCATGACGTAGGTGTAGCCCTGGCGACCCAGCCGTACGAAGTTGTAGTACTGCGCGAGCACCATCGACGCGCCGGTCGAGAAGTTCAGCGTGAACGTCGCGTCGGTCTTGCCCAGGTAGTTCTCGTAGAACACGAGCTTCTCGGCCAGGTCGGACTCCTCACGGAAGACCAGCCACCCGATGCCGGGGTAGACGAGGCCGTACTTGTGTCCCGAGACGTTGATCGAGCGGACCCGCTCGAGCCGGAAGTCCCATTTCGAGTCCGGGTAGAGGAAGGGCCACACGAAGCCGCCGCTGGCGGCGTCAACGTGGATCGGGATGTCGAGGTCCCGTTCCTTGTGGACGTCCCGCAGAAGCTTGTCGATCCCGACGACGTCGTCCTTGTGGCCGGTGAACGTGGTGCCGAGGACGGCGACGACGCCGATCGTGTTCTCGTCGAGGTGGGGCTCCACGTCCTCAGGACCGATCGTGTACTTGTTTTCGGCAAGGGGCACGATCCGCGGCTCGACGTCGAAGTAGCGGCAGAACTTCTCCCACACAACGTGGACATCGCCGCCAAAGACCAGGTTGGGTCGGTCGACCGAGAGGTTGGCCGCCTGGCGGCGCTCCTGCCACTTCCACTTCAGCGACAGCGCGCCGAGCATGATCGCCTCGGACGAGCCCTGGGTCCGACATCCGGTGGTCTTGCCCGGTGCGTGGAAGAGGTCCGCGAGCATGCGCACGCAGCGCTGCTCGATCTCGGCGGAAATGGGGTACTCCGCGTGGTCGATGAAATTGCGGTGGAGGTTCTCGGCGATGATCCGTCGTGCCTCCGGCTCCATCCACGTGGTGACAAACGTGGCGAGGTTGCGCTGCGGGTCGCCCTCCATGACGAGGTCCTCGTCCAGCAGCCTCATAGCGTCCGTCGCCGTCATGCCCTCTTCGGGGAACGTCTCCGAAGGAGCTGGCATGGTGAGGAAACGGTTACCGAACAGGGACGCGGCGTCACTCTTGCTCATACCGAGATTCAACCGCCCCCGGCGCGAGTGCCATGCCCAGGACCTGTGGACGGGCTCGGAATACATCCGGATGAGTGCAGATCTGCTGAGCTGAGGGCGCCATTTGGATCAGGTTGCGAGTATGAGCGACGCGGCGTGATCAGGGTGTTGACACCTGAACGGCACTCGGAGCCTTAGACGCCGTTGTCGTACCGATCATGGTGAGCATCGGGTTCGATTGGTGCGGCTCGGTCGGGTGATCTTCAGTGGGTGCGCGCATGAAGACAGGGCCTCCTGGTCAGCTCGGGATTGTCGAAGCCCGAAGCCCAGGAGGCCCTTGTGTCTCAGTCTTGCGATGACGCCCGCGGTGGGCTCTCGGTCGCGTCCCGCGGCCTCGCGAACGCGGCGAAGTGGGCGCGGTCCAACGCGCCCTCATCGCCGACATCCTCGGACCGGGCGTCACCAGCCGCGAGGACTTCCCCCTGCTCTGCGAGTCACTCCTGGTGCTCCACCGGGGCCTCGCACTCACCGGCGTCCTGCGTGAGAACCCGGCGTTCGACGACGAGATGCTGCGACTGTGGGCGGAGCGCTTCCTCAAGGGTTAGCCGGCGGGTCGATACGCTCGCCATCTCCAGAGGCCGTGCTCAAGGAGCCGTGTTCGGTGAGTCCCCAAGAGATCCACAGGCCGCACTGTGTCAGTGTGGTGGAAGGGACCAGGCTGCTGTGGCAGTCCAGGGCGGTAAGCGTCTCGAGCAGGGCAGGCTTCAACTTCCAAGTCCCCGGGCCGCTCGCCTGACCGCAGCGGAAGGCACCGTCGTGGTCGAGGAATGCGCTGGACCCCTCCTGCCGAGTGAGGGATACCAAGCCTGCACGCCCCCCAACGTTCGTGAGGCTCTCGATGGCCGATCGCCACGGTTCTTGACTCGTCCTGCTCGGCCTGGCCATCACCCTTGAGCCGGCGCCGATCATCGCGTTCATTCTCCTGCTGTCCGCGGAGCGGGGAGTACGCAAGGGATTGGCCTTTATCCTGGCCTGGCTCTCGTCGCTCGTTCTCGTCCTCGCCCTGGTTGTCCTGGCTACTGGCGGCAACCCGCCCGCGTGCACGGTCGCTTCGCAGCAGGTCGGTGCTGCTGCTATCGACCCGGGGTACAGAGACCGGAGGATTGCCATGGCTCTTGTGGCGTCACCGCCAGCGCGTGCTCATTGTGCTGGCGCTCTGCAGCGCCTTCGCGCTGAAGTTCTCCGAGCGGCTCTTCCAGCGCCAGGCCCGCCGGGCCCGCCAGGCCCGCGGGGTGTGATCCGGCCTCTGCGCACCGGCTGTGCGCCGCGGTTCACGGACCGAGAAGCAGCTCTTGAATCAGGATGGCGACTGCCGTAGCGGCGAGGGACCAGCCGAAGAGGCGGGCTCGCAGCGTCGAATAGCGGGCGGTGTATTCCTGCCGTATGGCGTTGCTGCGTTCGGCGAGGCGGCGGATGGTGGCACGGGAGGTTTCCATGCGATCGGCCGTGTAGACGCGGATCACCTCTTCGCGTTGGGC